>JAVZEV010000001.1:728141-1092212 GCA_038873195.1 Candidatus Bathyarchaeia archaeon
AAAAGGGTCACTTGCCTCTTAACCTTACTCTCTTCAAAGACAATTTTCGTGGCTGAACCTACATCACCAGTCTTGCGGAACGCTTCAGAAAAAACACTCCATTCAACGCCGGTGATGCGCTTTATTATATCGCTCAAAGTTGCCCAGCTAACCTCCAGCGCCCGTGGACTCCATTTTGGAAAAGCCCTGCCCAAAAGCAAAGATATCGCTGGCTCAACTTCCTGTGGCTCTAAACTCCTCAGAAAATCCGAAACAAAGTCTATCATTTCAAGCCTTTTGGTTGTGGCTTCTAGTTTTTCGCCCAATTCAGCCAGAGCCTTGAAGGAGGTAGGCATAATGTTTACCTTTAAAACATCTCTAATTCTTCATTTGTTAATTCTAGAGATAAAAGTTGTTTTAGACGCGCCGCTAAAAAAGAAGTTGATAGTTGATTGAGCGTCTTTTAGAATGCGGCTTCCAGCTTTGCTTTAACTTCCTTTATTTTCTTCTCGATTTCCTTGACTTTCGCTTTCTTGTTCATCGCCGTATAACAGTCTCGGGCGTATTCCAACGCGCTTACTCCGAACCTGTCAAATCCTTTTTGAAAAGACAGGTCTGCGGATTTAAGGAAATGTTCAACAGCAGTTTCGTAATCCTTTAATGCATAAGCGCATTCGCCAGCCTTGTAAAGCATTGAAGTAGAATCAAAATAGTTCTGCACTTTATGATACAGCTCAGCAGTTCGCAGGAAAAGCTCCATAGCCTCTTTGTATTTGCCAGTCTCGTAAAGCGTGTTCGCATCCTTATGCATTTTAACCGGGTCTTCTTTCACTTTTCCTTCACTCATGATGGTCAACTCGCAAGTTGCTATTTATCAGCATAACACTTGCATTTAGGTTTTCCCATTCTGCAATCTCACAAAAGAGAATTGTAAACATTAAAAAGCATTCAGACCAAAATAACTATTGGCACCGATTTAGTGGAGCAAAATCATGAACCTCCGATGCATCCAATGCGGTTCAAAATTTCCGCTTTATCCATTGAAAATTAAATGTGACAAATGCGAAGGACCATTAGAGTATGATAGTGGTTTATCTAGAAATGGTAAAGTCAAGTTTTCTGGGCAATTACGTTTTTGGAGATACAAGCCTCTGCTTCCGCCAGTACGGCACATGGTAAGTCTAGGCGAAGGCGGAACGCCTCTGCACAAGGCAGAAAGGCTTGCCCAAAGCTTTGGATTGAAAGAGTTGTATTTGAAAGATGAAACCCGCAATCCGACAAACTCCTACAGAGACCGTGCAGCTGCTCTTCTCACATCAAACGCCATAGACCTCCATCATAACACGTTAATCTGTGCATCTAACGGAAACATGGGCGCCTCTCTAGCTGCTTACTCTGCAAAGGCAGGATTAACATGCCACGTGATAGTGCCCAAGCTTGTTGATGTCGGAAAACTAGCCCAAATGCTTGCTTATGACGCAGTTATTGAAGAGTTCGGCGAAATCCTTGACGACTCCATACGCAAAGCCGAAGCTTTAGCCAATGAAACCGGTTGGTATCAAGCTACTGCGGAGCTGAATCCTCTTTCAATTGAAGCTCAGAAAACAATTTCCTATGAAGTGTGCGAACAGTTGGGCGTTCCAGATTGGCTCATAGTGTCTATAGGAAGTGGTGGAACCATCTACTCACTCTGGAAAGGGTTTAAGGAGCTTAAACAACTTGGAATAATAAAATCGTTGCCGAAAATGGTCGGCGTCCAACCAGAGGGTTGCGCATCCATAGTCAAAGCATTAAAAGAAGAATATGCCAAAGTGGAAAAAACACGAAATCCATCCACTCGTGCGCTCGCCATTTTAGTGGCAGACCCGTTGCAAGGTGAGTTAGCAATAAAAGCCTTAAAGGAATCGAATGGTTTAGCCTTGACTGTTTCAGACGCAGAAATTTTTGCAGCAGAGCTTCAAATAGCCAAATTCGAAGGAATTTTCGCGGAACCAGCAAGCTCCGCTACAATTGCAGCATTGAAAAAACTCGTTGAGGAAGAAAAAATAGGCAGAAAAGACACTGTTGTATCCTTAATTACGGGAAGCGGGCTCAAAGCCACAGACGTACTTCAAGCATTGACTAAAAAACAAAAAACAGCAGTCCTCGGCTTAGAACTGAGCACAAAAGAAAAGATATTGCGAGCCCTAAAAGAAAAAGACACGTATGGTTATGATTTGTGGAAAAAGCTGGGCAAAACAATGACGAGAGCAGCAATCTACCAACACCTCAGCGAGCTTTCAGAAAAAGGATTGATAACTGGTTATGAAAAAGAAAGGAAGAGGTTTTTTAAAATAACGCAACGAGGTAAAAAAGTTTTACATGCAATAGATGATGTGAAACTTCTGCTCTGACTCGAAAAACTAATATAGTATAGTTACAGCTATACTAAAACGTGATAAAAATGCTGGTAAATAACAAAATGTCAACACGCAGTTTAGCAGTTACAGCAGTCTTCACAGCACTTGTTTGCGTTGTAACAATTCTCTTTTCCATATACGTACCTGCAACAGAAGGGTTCTTCAATATAGGCGAGTCCATGGTTTTTCTTTCCGCTCTTCTTTTTGGACCTTTCGTGGGAGCCTTCGCCGGCGGAGTAGGCTCAATGTTGGCTGACCTAATCTTAGGTTATCCACACTACGCACCAGCCACGCTGATAATCAAGGCTTGTGAAGGCGCTGTTGTAGGAACACTTAAGAGGAAAAATCCGAGTTTCTGCACCAAGATTCAATGGAAGTTTTTGACTTTAGCTTTAGGTATCGTTGCAGGTTTCTTGCTAGGCTGGGTTGGCACTACCCGTTATAGCGGCGACGTAGAACTCACACTAGGCTGGGGAACATTCGCCTTTTACGTTCCTCCAGAGGTATGGATAACGCTCGGAATAATAACAGCCTTAGCCATAGCTGCCCTAGGCCTTTTAACGGACCCAGAGTTTGGCTGGATGATTTTTTCAGTAATTGTCGGCGGCTTTGTCATGGTATTGGGATATTTCCTCTACCAAATGTTCCTAATTTACCCGCTCTTCCAAATCGAAGTAGTAGCTATAACCGAGATTCCAGTAAATATTGGGCAGATGCTTATTGGACTAATCGTCGCAATACCTGTAGCGAAAATTGTTTTGCGGCGTCTACCACAACTTAAAAGCTAAAACCACAATAATGTCCACAGAGGGTTAACATGGAACTACCATTTGGCAAAATTCCCATAGACATCTTGAGAGAGGTCGTTTTCAAAAATTTAGGTGTAAAACGCAAAGAAGTCGTTTTAGGTCCCTCCGTTGGAATCGATGGCGCCGTGATAGATGCTGGTGATAAGTCACTGATTGTTTCAATGGACCCCATCACCGGAGCATTAGAACGCATAGGCTGGCTCGCAGTAAACATCAACGCAAACGACATCTCAACATTTGGCGTAGAACCAGCATTTTTCTTCTCATGCATACTGCTTCCAGAAAAAGCAGACAAAAAAGCCGTTGAAACTATATGCATCCAAATGGATAAAGCCGCAAAACAGTTGGGAATGGCAATAGCCGGAGGACATTGCGAAGTAGCTCTTGGACTGTCACACCCAATAGTTGTGGGCTGCGCAATGGGCATAACAGAAAAAGGAAAATATGTAACAGCAGGCGGCGCTAAACCCGGAGACAAATTAATAATGACCAAAACCGCGGCAATCGAAGGCACAGCTATACTCGCCTCGGACAAAGAACAACAATTAAAAAAAGCCATTAATGCATCACTATTGAAAAAAGCTAAAAAGTTTTTCTACCAAATAAGCGTCGTCAAAGAAGCCATAACCGCCTACAAAACAGGCGGCGTCAACGCCATGCACGACCCAACCGAAGGCGGAATAGCAGGAGGAATACACGAAATGGCAGACGCATCAAACCTAGGCTTCAAAATCTTCGAAGAGAAAATTCCAATAAGTAAAGAAACCTTGGAAATATGCAAATTCTTCAAAATTGATCCATTACAATTAATCAGCTCTGGAGCCTTATTAATCTCTGCTAAACCAGAAATTGCAACAAAAATAACTGACCGCCTAGAAGAACAACAGATTCGCGCATCTATTATCGGTGAATTCTCAAAGAACTCGCATAAACGTATAATCGTAAAGGAAGGGGGCAAAATCAGTGCTTTACCAAGACCTTTATCTGATCACCTTTGGACTGCCATTCAAAGATGAAAAATTTCCTGATTTCTTGTTTAACAGCTGCAAAAACCAGTAAAACAAGAAGAATGGATAGTAAAAGGCGTATCTAAAAATATGGCTATAGGCTAAACCACATTTTATTTCTAATGCAGCTAACGAAATACTTTCTTTCAAGTTCCAATCTTCAGATGGTCTATAATGCAAACAGTAAATATCATCTCCTATGATGACCCGGTAGCCTTTCTTCTTAATCCAATTCACAATATACGCATCTTCATAAGCATGTAATTTCTCTGGAATCTTAATGTCTTCTACAAGTTCGCGTCTAATGAGCGTGTCATGCATTCCTCCTCTGAGATTAAAGCAATCTCTCGCAACCAGCATAAGAGAATGTAGTAAAAATCTGTTTTTCACCATTTGTATGACATCAATGTTTAATCCCCAAACTGCACCAACATCCTCTGCAATACATTTTTCAGCCTTCGCAAACCAGTCTTTGCAGAGTATTACGTCACTGTCCGCAAACATGAACCATTCTGTCTCTACTTCTTTTATTCCCCTCTCTCTCGCTTTAGCCCTCGAACCATTTTCAGTTATGACCTTGACGTTCCCATATTTCTTATTCAATTCACTAATAATACTCAACGTGTTATCAGTTGAAAAACCGTCAACAACTATCAAACGTTTAACAGGGACGTTTTCATAAATTGACGCTAAGCATTTATTCAGTATATGTTCGCTGTTTTTTGTAAGCATTACAACATCTATCGGATCCATGAAGTTATCCTCGATTTTTACCAAGATTTGGATACTTAAGCCATTACATGTGTTTTAGATTATTTAAAAAGACCACGATTTATCTTTAACTCTTAGATTATGGCAAAAAGGCTTGTAGCAACATTTATCGCAGATTCATACAGCTTTAACCTTATATTCTTAAATAGCTTCTTGATTTTATTACTCGGTTGGCTATAATATAATGTACGGTGTGCATAACCAGTGATGACTTTAGAAAAAGCTACTAGTATCATGGTTCGTTCTCTAACACCTAACAGACCTTATCATGTGCAATGGATGATCACGAGAAAATGTAATTACCGCTGTAAAGGATGCAATGTCTGGCGAGAACAAGACAATAGAGAATTGCCGACTGAAAAAGTAAAAGCGGGATTAGATATTCTCCGCAAACTTGGCGTAATGGAAGTCGTGTTGTCCGGCGGAAACCCACTTTTACGAGAAGACATAGACGAAATCATAGAATACGCCTCCAAATTCTTCATCACAACAGTTTACGACAATGGGAGTATGGCTGCAAAAAAAATTGACGCCTTGCGACATGCTGACTTCGTCGCAATCTCAATTGATAGCCTACACCCAGAAAAAAACGACTATATTAGAGGCGTAAGAAATGCATGGAAAAATGCAGTGGAAGCCGTTGAAAAACTTCGGAAAGAAGGCATCTCCGTCAGCGTTTCCCCAACCATTTCACAATTTAATCTATACGAAATTTTAGATTTCACAAACTACTTTCTAAGTAGGGACATTCCAGTTTGGTATTGCTTGTACTCCTACGATTTTTCTAGTGACCCTGACCAAATTTTTAAGATAGGCAAGAAAAACGATGAATTCGCAATTGTTGACAACAAAGCGATGGTTGAGCTTTGCGATTCTCTTTTGGCGTTAAAGAAGAAAAACAGCAAAATTTTTATGACCTCTAAATTGCTGAGCTCTCTTAAGAATCTTTACTTGACGGGGAAAAGGACATGGAAGTGTCGTGCACTGCAGAACTTTTTTGTGATAGATCATCTTGGCAGAGTTGCCGGATGTCACTTGCATAACCCCGTGGCGTCTATATTTGACTTGCCCGATGCATGGAACAGTCCAAAATTTGAGAACTTACGGAGAATATACAGCAACTGCACTAGTTGTACTTATATGTGCTATATTTTCTATTCTATTCACGGAAGCGTTGCGGGTAACCTCCAAATTGTTAAAGAACAATGGAAAAACGCCAGTCACTTCTTAAAGAAAAGTAAAATTATGCCTCTAAATTTGGCAAAATAGCGATAATTTCAGTTATTTTCTTGAGAATTGCATGGTCCAATCCGAGCTTTTCTTCTTCTATGCTTTGTAAGGGAAGAAGTTTCTTTTTCGGTAGATACTGCATAATGATTACGTCATCCATTATTATTCTTGGTCCTGCATCTTTTGGCTTTATCAGTTCAAAAAGCGCAGGTAATAGCATTATGATTATGAAAGTTATAACTCCGGAAACCAATAGGATAAATGTGGTCGAAGTCTGATTCAGAATCATTGTTACCTCTAAAACTAGTCATCGCAATGTGTATTAAAATTTTTTCAAAGTTACTGACTACTTTTACTTGAATCCTTTGCCATGTCTGCTTTTAAGAAAATGCTTCGATGTCTTCTAGAAAACATTCTTTCCATAAGAGTCTCAATGCTTCAGAAACTTGCTTTTCTTTATCGTTGTCGTCCTCGATGTTGAAAATTTCCATGCTGATGATGTTGTTACATACGTTCAATTTAAAAGAGTTGTGGAACAGAATCAAGAGAAATGTGCGTATTACAGGTTTTTGTTTGCCTGTTTCTTTGAAAATGATTACTTTATGAGGTAACAATCGCCATTTCCTGTGTGGTTTGTTCTTTCCCAGTGATTAGTGTTTTTCTTGGTGATTTTTGATGTTAGCAAGTCGATGAAAGCTTTCGAGCATATGAGGGTGTTATACAGAAAAGTGAAAAGTAACAGCGGAATCAATCGGTTGGTCCTGGTTCTACCATCCAAATATACGCTGGCACCTACCTCAAAAAATGGTGCAAAATTTCCGACAAAACTGTAAAGTGTAATTGGTACAAGCGTCCATTGAACGCTAAATTCTTGGGAGCATTTAAAGAAGAAAAACGGAATCCCTATGATCCACGAAAGCAAAACCCAAACTGGCATGAAATAAATGTTCAACAAAAGCAAACCATCAATTTTCTCTCTAACTCTTAATTTATCGCTTCTCAACACGCTAAGCCAGTGCTTGAAAAAACACTGCATATGCCCTTTTGCCCATCTATATCTCTGCTTCCAGTAATCGCGCCAGTTTTCAACTGCTTCCTCATAACATTCAGCGTCATTCACATAGCAAACCTTATATCCTAAAAGATAAGCGCAAAAAGTCAAATCTGTGTCTTCAGCTAAGATTGATTCGTCCCACCCGCCTAAACGTTCCAAGAGACTATGGCGGAAACCACCTACTGTACCTCCAAATTGCGGTATTAGTCCAAGGCTTTGGCGAGCTTGTTGATCTATACGATATCCACCTATTCTTTCTAAAGCCACGAGTCTTGTTACCAGATTTTGAGGCTCGTTCAGCACTGTAACTCTGCCTTGCACTGCTCCAACTTTGGGGTCAGAGAAAACGCTTACGAGTTTTTCTATGATGTCTCTTTGTGGGTAATAGTCTGCGTCGAAGCAGAGTATAATTTCGTTTTTTGCATGTTTAAGCCCGGCATTGAGGGCTGAGGCTTTTCCGCGTCCTCCTTCATCTTTGTTTCGATGTATAACTTCAATGTAGCTGTAGACTTTTGTGTACTCATCCGCTATTCTTCCAGTTTTATCTGCTGAGGCATCATCAATAACTATTACTTGCATCTTATCTTTGGGATAAGTCAGTTCAGTTAATCTCTGAAGTAGCCTTCCAATCACCTTTTCTTCATTGCGTGCAGGAATTAGAATCGACACGCTAGGCTGGTACGTAACGCTTCCTATAGTAGTGGAGCTTCTAGGTTTTGAGTGTTTTTAAGAACTGCAAAGGTAAAAATATAGTGCCGAATAAGGTAAGTTATCGTTATAGCTGACAAAAGAAGAAATAAGGAGTCTATAATTGCGATTATCAAAGTTTAAACCTCTTGCTTGGAAGTACGTAGGAACGTCAAACTCATCGACCAAAATGAAACAATCCATAACGCATTCAAAAAAGGATTCAAAATGATGTATAGAACCTTAAGGAAATCACCAAAGTAAAAAGCGGAGACTGTAACGAATAAAAAGAAGATATAGTTCCAGACGAAACAAATGGCATTACCGATTGCAAGAATGCAAAATTTTCTTTTTAATGCTCCCGATAATGGAAAAATTAAGGAGCCAAAAAGAAAATTGAATATCGCCAAGGCGACAGCAGATTCGGTATTGATGTAGGAAAAAAAGAAAAGTAGACATGAAACTATTGTACTTGCTAAAATCCCGAAGATAACATGGTTTAGTCTCGATTTGCTTTCGTTCATCCTTATCACCTTTACACGGGCAAATTGGAAGTTATTTATAGAAAAATAATCTAGAAGATAATTCTAGAACCTTTTTAAAATTTGCGCAAAAACCCGCCGTCCAGAAGTAATCAGATAAAAACCTTTGCCTTTACCTATAAGAAAAATTGGACATCACAAGTTCTCGTTATTCTCCAATTGCCAGAGATTATCGATTACCATGCACAAGACTTCGAACACTTCATCTGCGTCCAAGTATTCAGTATCCAGAATTACATGGAAAGGACTGAAATCTTCTCCAAGTTTAAAACCATAAAGCTTTTTGTAAATAGCCTTTGTTCCTCTCTCTTTAATTCGCAAAGCCTTTAAAGCTTCTTTAACACTTATCTTGTCTCTTTTCGCTATTCTTTCCGCACGCTTTTCGGGAGAAGCCTCTAACCATATTTTAAAACCTTTTTTAGCAAGCCAAGGCATCGTCCAACTATCCAAAATCACATTTCCTTGTTTTGCTAGTTCTAAAAGTTTCTCGTCAACCGCCTTATCAAACTTCGAATTTTTTTCTCTTCTTTCTAAAAAGCGCAATCCCTCACGGCTTTCCCACCAACCGCGTTTCAAAATTCGATAACCTTCCTCTTCAGCAAGCATTTTTAGTGCATCTCCACCAGAATAATATTTTAACCCATACTTTTCAGCGAGTCTTCTTGCCAAAGTGCTTTTTCCACTTCCTGCCATTCCACTGATGCAAAGAACTATGGATTTTCCACTTTTCTTCTCTAGTTTTTTGTTTGCGGCCATTGTTTTTCTCCAGAAAGTGTTGTTAAACGGTTCTTGCAGCTTGCCTTATAGCCTTTCTTACACAGTTAGTGCAGACTTGTCCACCGTAGAGCCGCCAAATTCTTCTTTTGCTTCTGTTAAGCTTACGTATTTCTACAGTTGCCATACGTGATATTCCACCTAAGGGTCGACTACATAAAGAGCATGATGCTACAGATGGAGCAGTTTTTATGTAGTGTATTCTACTTTTACCGCCTGGCACTGCCGCTTTTAATTTTCTTTTGCTTCTCGCACGTAAATGAGGTTGAGGCATGATGCTTCACTTCCTTATTCTATAGGTATAATACCTAAAACGCGCGATGAAATAGTTCCAAAAGCAAATGAACAGATAAAGTACCACCAAAATAGGTCTATCTTTCCAATGCCCGGAATAATTGCTACGGCGTTACCAGCGTATGCGGGTCCAAGCACAAACCACCAAACAAAGATGTAAGAGAAAGAAAGAACAAATAGAACAAGCTGGGGTCTAGCCATTTTTTTCTGCATGCTAAGAATTTCTGACTCTTTCTTCTTCAATTTCTCAAGCAACTTCTTATCTTGTGTGCGCAATGCTTGTGTGCTCAAGGCGCGATGTTCAGCTATTTCCTTCTGCATTGCTCTATATTGTTCCCAACCAACAAGTTTAGCTATGAGAAAGCGGTTGATGGAGGAATTGATAAGTGAAATGGTTACACAAATACACATGATTATTATTGTGGCTCCAGGCGCCTCTGGCATTGACAACCATTCAATGAAGTTCATTCGTCATCCTCACGTTCTTTAAGTTTCACATCTCACCTCTTTTGTTTACCTTTTTCATTAATAACTATTTTTATTAAAACGTCTTAAAGAAACATTATAGTCACTATTTGGTCTATTCTCCAAAGATTCGTCTGAAAGCAGGATACATTTCTGAGGCTCTTTCCTGCATCAATATTTCATAATATTGGTAAATTATGCCAACGGAAAGCAAAATACCCATTCCAGAACCGAAAACTCCAAAAAAGTCCGTAATGCCAGCAATCAATGCTACGATTATTCCGCCAAGTACTGTGACTGTTGGAATATAACGTTTAAGAATGGATTCTACAGCTTTTCCTGAGCGTCTGTATCCAGGAATTTGCATGCCAGCGTCAACAAGCTGCTTAGATACTGTGGAGGGCCCTAGACCGCCGACTTCAAGCCATGTAAGTGAGAAAACAATACAAAAAGCAACGAGGATTCCAAGATATCCCACAGCCCTAAGTGGGTCTGCCATGACCTGGTCTAAACTGCGAGGAGAAGTCACATAGTACACAAGACCTCCGGCTGGTTGAGGTCTGTTATTTACAATTTTATACATTCCTAGAAGGTTGAGCCATGGGTTTGTGTTATTTGGGTTAAACATACTCCAGAAGATTTGAGAAAACAAGTATATATTTGCGAAGAGGGCGGATGCAAAGATTACTGGAAGGTTGGACACGTAGAGAAGCTTTATTGGATATCTGCTGCGGAAGCCTCGGTAGCCAGCGTATGATAAAGGTAGCTCAACTCTTACACCTTCCATATAAATTATAATTAGAAAAGCCGCAATTGTAGCTATGAAACCGATTATGGAAGGATTTCCTCCTCTAATTAAGAGACCTCCTACTGATTGTCCGCTTGCCAAAGTCTGTGTTAAGGCTACGAAGAAACCGCGAGCACCAAATTCATCTAAAGGAATTAGTGCAAAACTGTCCCAAAATATTACTTGAGCCACTCCGGCCATTATGAAAAGGCTTATTCCGCTGCCGAATCCCCATCCTTTTTGGAGAAGCTCATCCAGAAGTAGAATAATTATTCCTGCTGCTATAAGCTGTAGAAAAACTATTACAGCCGTCGGGCCTGACAATGCGCCATACATTCCGCCAAGTATATATGCGGAAGCTTGGACGCCTGTAAGAACTATTGAAAACACTTTGCTGGCTGTGGTGAATAAGCTTCTGTCTTCGGGGTTTGACATGTCGCATTCTATCATGGCAGAGCCTACTAGAAGTTGCAATATTAAACCCGCCGTGACTATGGGGCCTATGCCGAGCTCCATAAGAGTGCCGCTATGAGAAGCAAAGATTACACGAAGAGCTGCAAGTTCTGGCGCTTGCCCAGAAGGAATACCGTACAACGGAACTTCAGACATGACCAAATAGACTATTAGAACGAGCGCTGTCCAGAAAAGTTTCTCGTTAAAACGCACCTTTCGCTCCGGGGCCTTAATTTCTGGAATAATCCTTGCAATTGGTTTGAAAAGGTTTAGAAATCTGCCTGCCATGTACTAGCAACTACTCCTGTGGTTCTACAGCCTCCATTTGAACCTCTCCACCGGCTTTCTTTATTTTTTCTGCGGCGGATTTGGAGCAAGAGGAGACTTTGATGATAAGTGGTTTTGTGACTTTGCCGGTGCCGAGAAGTTTAGTATAACCCATATTTTCTAAATCTATCAAAATTTTACCTTTTTCTTTACTTGTTGACATTTTTTCGGCTATTTCGTCAAGTTTTCCAACATTTATTATATTTTCTTTTTGTCTGAGGCTCTTAGGAGAAGTGAACCCTTTTTTCTCGAAATAGTCTGGTTCGTATCTTATAACGTATGACCAGCCGTGTTTGTGCCGTCCAGCTTTGCGGTAGCCTTTGGACCCGGATTTTCTATGCTGTCCTACTCTGCCGTAGCCTTGAGTTCTGGAACCGCGTTTTTTCCTGATTTTTCTGAGTTTATGCGGCATTTTCTTTAACCAGCCAGCTTATCTATCGCTTTTTCTTCAACATCTTTTTTTAGTCGGATTTCGAGCACACCGTTCTTATATTTCGTGTGTATTTTGTCTGGAATCACTCTTTTAGGAAGATTTAAACTTTTATAGTATTTGCGTTCTGGACTTTCTGCGGATAAGGTTAATTTTTGGTTTTTCACGTGAATTTTCAGATTTTCTTTATTGAATCCCGTGAACTCGGTGACGACAATAATTTCATCGTTTTCTTCAAGAATGTCTATAAGAGGTTTAGGTTCTCTCCATGCTCTTTCTATACGCGCCTTAGGCATTTTGAACGTGTAGAGATGAGCTTGCCTTTTAACCCTCAAGTTCCTAATTGGAAGCATTTGACGGGGTTTTCTGCTTCTAGTTTGATTTGCATTTTTTAAAATGTCTAGCCATTTTGAATGCTTTTTACTTCTTCGCCATTTCGCGCTCAATCTCACTTTCTCCTCAACGGAACGCATCTCAAAAGTAGCTCCAAAGTATCTATAAAATGTATCGCAAAAGGCTTATATCATTCTCTTTATCAGTTCGTTGATTTTTTCTCCGCGATAGCCTAGCTCGCCACCTACCTTATAGCTTCTTTTTATTTTTCTTTTGAAGCCCTTGGTTGGTGGATGTAGCTTAAATACTGGTTGTATATTTGGCAGCTTCCAATATTCAACGCGACCATTGAAAACTGATTCTGCAAGTTCTTCAAGAGACTTGTAACCAGTCTTTTGTGCATATTCATCCGTTAGTTTTTTGTTTCCGAGAAGCTTTCCCTTCTCTTTTATCAGCATGTTTACAGTTTCTTGGGTAGCTTCGCCCCATGTTATGAAGTTTTGCGCTGTGGTTAGCATTCCAAGAAAGGATGGGCGGTCATCAATTAAAACTGCATAATTATTTCTTGTTAAGTGTAGCATTTGCAAGGTTTCCCTAACTTCTAGCGGAGCGCTAATTGTTCCGCGAATTCTCACGGCTATGATGCATTTTCGTCCCTTTTTTTCTTCCGCCACTTATTTCACCCAATCCACTGGAGTTATTAGGCTGTAAGTTTTCTTCAACGCATCAAAAACAGCGTAAGCAAAAGAGGGAATAGTTCTTGTTGCACCATAACTTCTGGTCCAACAGTCTTTTATTCCCGCTAGGCTGAGAACTATTTTCGCAACTTCGCTTGCCACTAGTCCTAAACCTCGAGGACCAGGAACGATAACTATAGTTACTGCGCCAGTTTTTCCTTTAACTTGGAAAGGTATTGAGTGGGGTTTTCCGCATCCGCATTCCCAGCTTCCACATCCTCTTCTGACTGGAACGAGGTTTAAGCGAGCTTGGGCTGCGGCTTTTTCTATGGCGGTTCGAACCTGGCTTGCTTTCCCGGAGCCTAAACCTATGTAGCCGTCTCTGTTTCCAACGGCGACTATGGCTTTAAATCTTGATTTTTCACCGGCGTCTGTTTGTTTTTGAACGAGGTTTATGTTTATGACTTCTTCTTGCAGGTCTGGAAGTAATGCGTCCACAATCTGTGGCTCGCGTATTTGGAAGCCGCCCATAAAAACTTCTTCGATAGACGCTATTCTGCCTTCTTGAATCATTTTTCCAAGACGGGTTTTAGGAACCCATTGCTCAAGATTCCCTGAAGACTGTTGCCTTTCTCTTTGTCTTTGTGTCAAGTCTTTTTACCTCCACTTTTAAATGCGGCAATTATGTCCGCTTTAACTTTCGCAAAATGTTCAGGAAGTTTTTCTGGCGAAAGTTTGTGTTCCAGATATTTCGAGAATCTAGACTGATAAACTTCTGGATTGAATGTTAAACTTTCTGCGTATTCTGCAATGTGTATGCCTTTTATTCTTTTGTCGTCCGGCAATTTTTCTTCCTCGTGTGGAATGGCTATTCCAGCGTCGAGAGCTCCTTTTAGAACGGCAAAAATTCTTGCGCCTTTAGAAGGCGTGTGCAGTCCTATGTCTAGAATTGTTTCTTCTATGCCTTGTGCTTTGGCTTTCAGTCCGCAGAGAAGCCCAGTTAGATAGGCTGCGGGCAAGTTTCCTCTTGGGGCTGTCCATCCGTAGTTTTTGGTTAGTTCTTTGCTGTGTGCTGAAACTAGAACTTCATCACCGTTAGGTTTTGCTATTATTATTTGCGCGACCATGTTTTGGAGAGTGCCACGGGCGACAAGCCGAGGCTTTCCGGAAAGGATTAGAGCTTTCCTTGTTTTATATTCTGTTTTTCCTTCTCTTCTTCGCCTAAATGGAACACAATAACGCGAGTCTTTAGCCATTAACGTTTCCTCCAAAGTTCTTGTGCTTTTAGATAGCGTTCTAAATCAGCAACTGACTCGAATCTTCCGCTGCTTGCCATTTTGTAGAGTTTTCGATAAGTATCTTCAGTGATGATCTTTTTCTCCTTTAATTCACGAAGTCTTTTTCTCAAAGCCCTAATCTTGTTCATCCAAGCTTCTTTTCTAGAGATTTTAGCATGCGCTGAACCTGTCGCGCTGCCTGGTCCGCGGCGTCGTCCTTTCTTTTTCTTTTCATGCAGAACTCGTGCTCTTGCGCGGCTTACACCTTTTTCAGGAAGAGGCTGGATAACTCCTTCGTGGACTAGTTTTCGAATTTCTTCACGTGTTATTGCAGCTTCCACATCGTCTATTCTTTCGGGGTCTATCCAGACGCGGTTTTGTCCAATTTTCAGTATTTGAGCAGCAAGACGTCGTTGACTTTTGAGACTCATTGCTTTTCTACCGTCCTTTTGCTTTTACGCGTTTTTTCTCGCTTGCGTTTCGGCTTCTCGGTCTTTTTCTTTTCTTCAGCTTCTTTCTCTTCCTCAAGAGCCTCCTCTTTTTCCATTTCTTCCTTTTCTTCCGCTTCTTCTGTCACTTTTTCCTCTTTAACTTCTTCTTTGACCTCTTTAAGGTTCAAAATTGTTATCTTCTTTTTTCTTGCTTCAACAAGAATTCTTGCGCGCTTTCTTTTACCAACAGTATGCGCAATTCTAATAGCTTGCGTTTTAGGGTCAATTTCTTTAAGATCTTCTGTATTGTAAACTAGGACTTCCTTGTAGCCGGAGGGGTGAAGCCCCCGTGCCGCTTTTGGTCCTCTATACCCAACGTTTACAGTGGCGGGCCATCCTTTGACTTTTTTCCGCATTTTGTTATCGATACCTTTTGGTTTGCGCCAGTTTTCCTTTAGGCGTATGTACCGCCAACTTTCTTGTCTTACAAAGGCGGGTTTCTTCTTTTTTATACGTTCTCTGAGTTTCAAGGTTTTTTCTGGTGCCGCCATTTTTACATTCCCTCGCTTCGTTCATACACGTATATGCCGTCTAAGAAAACCCGTGGGTCTTTTCTTTTCACTTTAGTTGCTTGTTCTATGTTTGCTGCTGTTTGGCTTACGTCTTCAAGGTTTATGCCCTGAACAATCACATCTTCGCTTTGAACTTTAACTTGAGCGTCGCCTACAATTTTGGCTTTTCTAGAGCCTCGTTCTCCCGTGAAATTCTCGATTAGTACGGTTTTTCCTTGAACTTTGACTGATATTGGAAAGTGTGAGAAAACTATTTTGAGTTTGTATGTGAAGCCTTTTCTAACTCCGGTTATCATGTTTTGAATGTGCGAGTAAACGGTGCCTACGAGGGCTGTTTCTTTTTTGCGTGGCCATTTAGCCCAAACGCGGATGGTTTTGCCATTGAGCTCAATGGATACTGGCGCATGCGAAAAGTCACATGTTAATGTTCCTTTTGCGCCCTTGAGTGTGACCTTCCTACCTTCCACTGTAGCTTCCACATCATCCGGAATTTGAATACTTCTTGAGACTTCAACCATCCGCATTTCAAGACACCTTTCTAATACACAAAAGCTACTAGTTTGCCTCCCAAGCGTTTTTCTTTTGCTTCGGTGTGAGAAAGAACACCTTTAGGTGTTGACACTATCAATATGCCAACGCCCCTTGAAGGAAGGAACTTTTTCTCCCATTCTTCAAACTCGTCCACTTTAACTGAAAAGCGTGGTTTGATAGCGCCGCACTTGTTTATTCTTCCCAAAAGCTGAACCTTAAACTTCCCAGCGCGGCCGTCGTCTATGAATTCGAATTCTCCAATGTAACCGTTTAACTGTATAATTCTTAAAATTCGACCCAAGAGTTTAGACGCTGGGCTAATTACACATTCGCGCTTGTTGCGCATCTCGTTGTTTATGATTGTTATCAAACCGTTTGCCACTGTGTCCATCGTGTTTTTCCTCATCACTCATATTTTTTAAATCCAAGTTTTTTGGCTACTTCTCTAAAACAATGCCGACATAAATATAAATTGTAACGTCGAATAACCGGTCCGTAAGATCCACATCTGCTGCATGGTCTTGCTCCTTTGCCATATTTTCTTTCTTTCTTTGGTTTCTGTTTACCCATTTTAATTTCTCACCTAGACGATTTCAACTCCTAAAGTTTCTTTAACAAACATCATGGTCTCCTCTGGTTTTAAAATGTGTTTTGAACCAATTTTCGCCTTTCCCCTGCGCCGATTTTTGACGCGGTATCCAGGGCGAATTAGAGAAACACAAACGTCCATGCCGTATATGCCTATGTCTGGGTCGTATCTTACACTTGGAATTTCGATGTGTTCTTTTATGCCGAAGGAAAAGTTGCCATATAGGTCAAAGCATCCTTGGGAGAGTTTGTTGTCGATTACGGGTAAAACTTTCTTCAAAAAGTCTATTGCTTTTTGTTTTCTAAGGGTCACGATGCATGCTATGGGTTCTCCTTTTCGAATGCCAAAGTCCCTAATGGTTTTCTTGGCTTTTCTTTTGCAAGGAGTCTGACCGGTTAATTCTTTCAGAACCTTCGTGGCTTTTTCCAACGGCTCGCCAGACTTGCCAACACTGATGTTAACGACAACTTTCTCTATCTTCGGTTTAAGAGAAGGATGCTCTTCCCATGCTTTACGAATTTCGTCCTCAGACAATTTTAGGCTGCCTCCGGTAGTGATATGAGTGGGTGAGCTTCGCCTATTGCAAAGACGAAGTCCAAAATTGTCTGATATCGATTGCCCTTCTCATCTTCGATTATTACGAGAGCGTTCTTACGTTTTTTACCCTTCACTTTTTCGATTTCAACTATCTTACCGTATTTTCCAATGTTTTTTCCGCCTGTTATCATGGCGAGAACGTTTTCTTTCAGTTTTACATGCTCAAGAATTTGCCTTTCTGGGAAACCTATCTTTAGAGTGTCGAAGGTTTCGTAAACATCTTCCTGCGGGTTTTTAGGATCAGCAACCTTAACAAGAACGTTTGAGCCATCATGAAGATTAATTTGCACATGCCCATTTTTAACAACGGTTTTGTTTTCTATCTTGCATAGTTTGAAGTTTGCTTCATCCTTACTGATTGGGTGAAGAATCAAGCCTTTTCTTGAAGGTAAAACACGGAAGTACTTTTCAGCGTCCGGCAAAGAGATAACATCCATTAAACCCGTTGGAAAGTCGTCTTCGCGTCTAACTTTTCCATCAACAAGCATTTTTCCTTGCGAAACTATCGTTTTAGCCTCTTTCTTAGTCTCTGCGAAGCCTAGAATATCACGGAGAACCACAGTCAAAGGCACACATTTATCAAGTGAATGTGGTCCAGGCGACGGTTTTACAACCCATACTTTTTCTTTTTTGTGGATTGGCCAAAATCCCGGTGCTGGTTTGCGTTTTAGTCCTGTTGAGCCTCCTTTTCTTCCCAAGCTATTTTCCTCCTTCAGTTTTTTCTGTTGTTCTGCGTTTGGCTCTTGGTTTCTTTGCTTTGGGTTTTTCCTTTTTCTCTGGTCTTTCTGCTTTCTCTTCAGTTTTTTCCTCTTTTGCTTTCTCGGCTACTTTTTTCTTTCTTCTTGGCGGTTTCTTTTCTGGCGGTTTTTCTTCGATGACTTTTTCCTTTACTTCGGCGACTTTTTTCGGAGGTTTTTCCACTACTTCTTCGATTTTTTCGCGTGTTGCCTTTTTTCTTTCCAAGATTTTTTTTCGCCATTTGTCATCGAGATTTAGGCGAGTTATCATGACTTTGGAAGGATGTATGGGAACAAATATTGTGGTGCCGTCAACTTTTTCTCTTGTTAAGCCTTCAACGTAAATTCTGTATTTTTTTCGGTCCACTTTGGTTATTTTTCCTTCGAACCCCTTGTGGTCTCCACGCGTTATGCGGACAGTGTCGCCGCTTCTAACTGGCAGAGTTTTCACTCCTTGCGAAGCTTGTAATTCGGGCGATAAAGGCGCAGCGAAAAGTTTGTAACGTATGTGGGACGGAGCTTGAAAGACCATTTTTCTTTGTTTCGACGGTTTTGTTACTGGCTTTATTGCTTGCATGTTCTTCCCTCTACACTATGATACTGGCGGCGCTCGCTATTCTTGGCCATCTTTCCGCTGCCTCTTTTGCCACTGGACCGCGAATTTCGGAGCCTTTCATTTCGCCATCGGGCGTTATTATTACTGCAGCGTTGTCTTCGAATTGAACCCAGACGCCGTCAGCTCTTCGGTAGGGTTTTCTTTGCCTGACAATTACTGCTTGAAAGATTTTCTTTCTCATGTCTGGCGTTCCATGTCTAACTGACACGGTTATTTTGTCGCCGACTGCAGCGGAAGGATAACGCCGTAACCTTCCTTTGTAACCCATAACTTGAACTAATCTTAGGTCTCTGGCTCCGCTGTTGTCAGCACATCTTAATATTGCGGGAGGCTGTAATCCTCTTGAAATTTTGGGTCCATGCCCGAGCATTCCCTTAGCAACTAATGCTCTTTGTTTTGCCTTCGCCGCCATTTTTACTTCTCCTCCATTTTTTCAACGACGACAAACGAGACGGTTTTGCTTATTGGGCGGCATTCAGCTATTACTACTCTGTCGCCTTCTTTCACTTCTATGCATGGCGGAGCGTGGGATGGAATGCGACTGTGTCTTCTCTCATATCTCAGAAACTTAGGAACATAATGGAGATATTCACGTTTCACTATGACTGTTTTATCCATTTTTGCGCTAACAACAACACCGTCTAACACACGACCTCTAACTGGGAGTTCACCGTGGAAAGGACAGTTTCGGTCCTTACAAGTCTTCCTAGGTTTCTTAAAAACCAGCGACATCACCACAGCCTCCTTACATGCCGTTTAAGGCGGTCTTCCGGTCTTCCAGTAAGAATTTTGCCGTCAATCTCCACAATTGTGCCATCGGGAAATTTAAAGTGGAAAACCGCCATGTTCTTAATGACTATTTTCTTTTCGCCTTTATGTAAAATCGTAAAAGTGTTGCGTGTCTCATCTACTATTTTTCCAGAAATTCCCAAATACCCCGTATGCGTGCTTTTAGCAACTTTGGCTTCGTTCCCTATGAACTCGCAGCGGATTATATCAGGTGTTACTTTCATCGTTTCTTTTTCTCCTCTTTCTTTTCTTTGTTAAGTCCGAGTTTTTGTTCGTTTTCTATTGTTAGTATCCGAGCGATTGTTCTGCGCAGTTCTCGGATTCTCGCAGGGTTTTCTATTGTGCCGCCTGCTTTAACCATCGTTTTTAGCCTGACAAGTTCTGTTTTGAGCTCGTCAAGTTTTTCCATTCTTTGTTCGCTGGACATGTCCCGTATCTCTTTGACCCGCAGTATTGGCATTTTACTTTGTTTCCTCCTTTTCTTCACCTGCTTCTTCCTTGCGTTCTTCTTCTGCAGCTTCTGCTGTTGGCTCTTCTGTTTTTTCTTCTGCAGCGGCTTCCATTGTTTCTTCTGGACTCTCTTCTTCGGTTAGCGGGGGAGCCTCCTCCACTATTTGGATTTTATCTGGAAACTTTGCGTCTGGTGGCATTATTCTTACTCTTACACCGAATATGCCGGGTTTCAATTGAACGTGAACTTCGGCTTTGCGCATGTATTTCAGCGCCGCGTCTCCAGTCTTAGGTAAGTATCCAGTCCGGAATTTCTCAAATCTTGCTCTTTCAGTTCTTAATTTTCCGCTTATGATTATTTCCGCGCCTAAAGCTCCAGCGTCCATGACTTGGTTTAGAGCCCAGAACCCGGCACGTCTGAAATGTACGCCCCTTTGCAGAGCGGAAGCCACACGAGAAGCGACAACATAAGCGTTTAATTCGGGAATTTCAATTTCAGAAACAGAAATTTGCGGGTTGGAAATTTTGAATTTTTCTTCCAAAATTGCTGCGAGTTCTCTTATTGTTTCTCCACCGCGTCCTATGACCAGCCCAGGACGCATTACGTAAATTACTACGTGTGTTCCAAGCGGAGTTTTTGATATTGTCACTCCGCCGTATCCGGCTCTTTCAAGCTTTTTCTGCAAAAACTCGTCAATTTCTGTTTTCTTTATTGATTCTGTCACAAAATGTTTAACGACTGCCATATTACGTTTCTACTCCTGTTTCTGGTTGTTCTTCTAAAGCTATTTCAATGTGGCATAGAGTTTCAAAGTCTGGTGTTGCTCTTCCAGAAGCGCGTGGCATGAACCGTTTTACTTTGATTCCAGGGAATGCGGATGCGTGTATTATGCGTAGTCTGTCGGTGTCTAAACCTTTGTATTCAGCGTTTGCTTCTGCGCCTTCAAGTATTTTCAGCACGTATTTTGCTGCTTTTACTGGGTATTTGCCTGCGTAGGCTTTTGTTAGTCCGTGACGGTGACCCGCTTTCTTCTTGAATCTTCTGAAGGGAACCGCTTGTTTTTTGGCTATTACGTCCTTAAGGTATTGTTTTGCTTTTGCGAGCATCATTCCTTTGATTGTTCTGCAGACTTCGCGAGCGGATTTATGGGATACTCTAACTTCTCGCCCGCTTGCTTTTGCGGTTTTTTCGGGGTCTAATGCTTCTTCTGTTATGGAGTATCCCCATTTTGGCAATTTGTATTCTCTCCAACTGTGCAATTGAACAGCTACATGGCGATTTATATGGTTTTCCTTTAACGTAAACGATTTTCAGACTAACTTACGCCTTTTTAAAACATGCTTTTTTCTTCAAAAATGTTTCCTTTGAACGTTTGCGGGCGATAAAGTGGATGTGCAAGACAAAAAGTTACTCCTTCTAATATCTTTTGTTTATCCCATGTGGGAAGTTTTGCTTTTTCTTTCATCGGCATCCACATGAGATATATGCCGAAAGCTTGTTGCTTACGCTTTAGTTTGTGTGAAACCTTAATTGAATCGACCGGTTTGAAACCAAGCTCTTCCATTTGCCACTTCATAAACCAAGGGCTCCAATGATTTTCTAAGCCTATGGTAGCGAAAACAGCAGCGCATTTTTCGTTATTCACCATGTTTTTTATGAGGACTTTGCCAAAACTGTGTCCTTTTGCTTTTCTTAAAACCCAGATACAATTCAACACTATTATGTCATCGCCTATTATGGGATAGCCAGACGCCTCTGACGGCGCATACTCTATTTGTCCAACTATCCTATTGTTGAGCGTTAAAAGTTTCTTATGAAAACCCTTAGCGATTGCTTTCTCCAAGTATTCATTTCTTGACTTATATTTTCTGAACGGCATGGGCGCCAAGCATCTATAAAGATAGTTTTCGTAGTTTTGTTTCTAGTGATGTCAATAATTTTGGCTTGCAAGAGGTAGCGCCTTTGATAGTATAGAAGGAAGAGCGTATTCAATTTTTGGGTTTCGGCTTATAGAAGAGCAAGATTATTCCAGTTAATGCGAGCGCTACGCCTGCAGCTTGCCATACTTCAAATTTTTCTCCGAGAATTGTTATTGAGAAGGCAGCAGCTGAAAGAGGCTCTATAATGGATAGTATGCTTCCTTTTGCGGATTCAACGTATTTTAAAGCGTAAGAAAAGAGAAGATATGCCGTGAGGGAGGGAAAAAGTCCAATTACAATTATTAGCGTCCAAAGTTGTGGGGGATAATTGATGATTTGGGAGGAAGAAAAGAAGAGGGTGGGGATTAGAGCGATTGCGCCTATTCCGTCGCCATATACCAGTAGAGTCCAGTTTGTGTAGCGGGTTCGTAGTTTTCTGCACATTAAAAAGTATAACGCAAACAATAGGCTCGTAAGTATGCCAAAGGCTAGACCCAAAAGGTTTGTGTTTAACCATGCGGCTTCGTAAGCCTTAACGACAAGCGTAACGCCCGAGAACGCCAAGGCTATCGCAAGTATTACCATAGAAGTTATTTTTTCTTTGAAAAATATTGATGCGTGAACTGTGACGAAAACGGGATACGTGTAAAACATCACTGCTGCTATCGTCGCAGTTGTCAATTCAACAGTGTAGAAATAGGCGACTCTTTGAAGAGCCACAGCCAAAACGCCAAAAATTATTAGTTGTGGAAGGTCTTTCTTTTCAATTTTGAGAAGACTTCTCCTAAACAAGAGTAGCGCAAATAGCATTGTTGAAGATGAAATTATGATTCTCAAGGCAGTTAGCGTCACCGGGTCAATTCCATAAGCGAAAGCAAGTTTTCCAAAAATTCCCATAGTTCCCCATATGACTGAAGCTGCGACTATGAGAAGATACCCTTTCGTTTGCTGCATGACTTATTAGAAAGCTTATTCTAACTTTAAAAATTGAATGGTGAAGTTTTAGGCGCATTTACGATGTGTTTATGTTCAACTTGTATAGTAAAGTATTCAGAGTTTAAGACGGGAGTGGAAATCGTTGACGGTTAAGAATGGGCATATTACTATGTTGCATGGTGCTGGCGGAACAGTCATGCACGACCTGGTTAAGAATTATATTGTGAGGTATTTTGGCGGAGCTAACAATATTGATGTTCCGCTTGAGGCTTTAGATGATGCGGCGGTTGTTGGTGATGTAGTGTTAAAAAGCGACTCACACGCGGTAAAACCCATTTTCTTTCCAGGCGGAGACATTGGACGCCTCGCGGTTTCTGGCACAGTTAACGACATAGCAGTTTTGGGCGCTGAGCCTTACGCGTTAACTTGCGGTTTTGTTCTCGAAGAAGGTTTAGCCTTAAACGATTTTGAGAAAATTCTAGCCAGCATGCAAAAAACATGCAAAGAAGCCAACGTAAACATTGTGACAGGCGATACTAAGGTTGTTGAAAAGGGAAGTTTAGGCGGCTGTGTAATAAATGTTTCCGGAATTGGCAGACGAACTAACGCTTTAGAGAAAAACCTCAAAGTTGTTAAACAGTTCAGAAGTGATTTTGGAACGCGGTGGATTCTCGACTCAAACCTTAGGGCTGGAGACAAAATAATATTGTCTGGAACAATCGGAGACCATGGTTTGGCTGTTTTGTCTGCACAAGAAGGACTAAGCTTCGGAAGTGGCATAAAATCTGATGTTAAACCCTTAAACCGTTTGATTCAGTGCTTGCTCAGCGATGTCGGCGGCGTCGTAGCCATGAAAGACCCAACAAGAGGCGGATTAGCTGACGCTTTAAACGAGTTCAGCGAAAAATCCCACGTGGGCATACTTGTTCAAGAGGATAAAATTCCAATAAGAGAAGACGTGCATGCAGCTTGCGAAATGCTTGGGTTGGACCCGCTTGAAATTGGAAATGAAGGAAAAATAATCATTGGTGTTGTGAAAGAGAAGGCTGAAGAGATGCTGGAGCTTCTGAAAATGACTAAGGAGGGAAAAGAAGCGGAAATTATCGGTGAAGCCGCAAGAGACTTTAAGGGTGTAGCGATGCAAACAGTCGTTGGTGGGAAAAGAATAATCGCTAGACCGGTTGGAGACCCCGTGCCGAGAATATGCTAACTCGCTGATTCAGCTGTCATTTCTCTTGCCCATATTCTGCATGTTCCTTCTATGCTTACCATGCAAGCGCCAACTGGTTTTTGTGGAATACACGCCTTAAGAAATAGCGGACACTCTGTAGGCTTAATTTTACCGATAATAACAAGATGGCATTTGCATCCGTGTTGTATGTCAGCGCCATGCTCAACCTTCACGCCATGCTTCAAATGGGCATCGTAAACAGCATACTCACTGCCAAGCACACATTTTGAAGACGGAATTGTGCCAAGTCCACGCCAGTTACCATCCACAACATCAAAAACTTTCTGCATTAACTCTTGCGCTTTCGTGTTGCCTTCCCAAGTTACTGCCCGCGTATATTCATTTTCTAAGCGTGGAGTACGCTCTCTTAACTGCTTCAGAATCATGTAAACGCCAAACAAAACATCAAGCGGTTCAAAGCCAGCCACAACCGTCGGCATACCATATTTTTTCGGAAAAACCCCATAAGATTTCAGTCCAATTATGGTGCTCACATGACCAGGCGCAATAAACCCGTCCAAGTTTAAGTCTTCCATTTCAGCTAAAAGCTTCATGGCTGGTGGGATTACACGATGAGAAACCAGAAAAGAAAGGTTTTTTGGCGGTTTGCCTTGGATTTCCACGGCTGTTGAAGGCGCTGTGGTTTCGAAACCTACTGCAAAAAACGCGAATTCTCGATTTGACTCCTTTTCAGCCAATTTTACAGCATCACTGACACTATAGACAACACGCACATCAGCACCTTCAGCCTTAGCGTCTAAAAGAGACATTTTCGAACCCGGCACACGCAAGACATCCCCAAAACACGTGATCGTCACGCCTTTCAGAGCTAGCTGCACGGCTTCGTCAATTTCAGACGCGGGCACTATGCAAACTGGACAGCCCGGACCCGCAATAACCTCAACATTAGCCGGCAATAAACTGCGTATTCCAAAATGTGTAATTGTCCACTCGTGCGTGCCGCAGACATGGCAGATTTTGACTACTCCCTCTTTGGGTGCGACATCGTGAATTTTTTCTGTTACACGTTTCGCGAGTTCTGGGTCGCGAAACCTTAATTTTTCAGTCATTCTAACTCAACTGTCTAGTTTTTCGGTGTTTCCGCTTCGAGAATTTCATTCCATAGTTGTATTGTTTCTTTTGCTTCTTTTTCGTCCAAAACTTGAATTGCGTAGCCAGCGTGCACCAACACGTAATCGCCTACTTTCGCATTTACAAGCGTCACATTAACTTCTCTCAAAACGCCTTCGCCGAAATCCACTTTGGCTTTGTCTTCTTGAACGCTTATGACTTTTGCTGGAATAGCCAAACACATTAATTATCAATATTAAACCACGAATAGACGGTAATAAAATGGTTATGGTTTAAACTTGGAAAAATCCACCTACAACTACTTGACCAAAAGATACGCCGCCGTCGCCGGGTGGAACAGCCTCGTGAACTAGAAATCGTAAACCAGCAGCTTCCACTGTTTTCCATATTATTGACGCTAGTATTTGGTTGCATGCTGCTCCACCGGAAAACCCGATGGTTTTGACGCCGTTGTTTTTTGCGTTTTCTATGGCTAGTTCTGCTAATCCTCTGGCTAAGTAGGAGTGCATGGAATAGGCTAAGTCTGCTTTGGAATGTTTGTTTCTGTTTTCGAAAATTTCCAGTAGCATCTGTGTCGTGTCTAACGTGTTGCTCTTTATTATGGGTTTAAGCCTAATTGCATCTTTACCTTTTAACGCTATGGATTCGAGCTTCATCGCCGGCTCGCCCTCATAAGTGCGTTCATAACAAACGTCCAAAACAGCGGCTGTAGCGTCGAGAACTCGTCCGCAGCTTGTTGTCGCAGTAATGCCGTTGTTTTTCTCAAGCTGGTTTAGGATTAGGTTGATTTCGTTTTCGCCGTGTGGGAAATGCTGTTTGTTTTGTAAAAGCCAGCTTTTCACATTCGCTTTTTTGTGGAGTATTCCTGCTGCCATTCTTAACGGAAAACGTGTGGCTAAGTCGCCACCGACCAAGGGCTGCTTTTCGAGGTGGGCTACTCGTTCAAAATTAGAAGATTCACGCGTGCAGAGCAGAATTTCGCCGCCCCATGCTTCGCCGTCCACGCCATAACCGTATCCGTCGCAGCAGATGCCAACAATTTCTTCTACGCCGTGCTCAATCATTAATGCGGCGATATGCGCATAATGATGTTGCACTTGAAACAGTTGCCAATTATTTTCTTCCGCCAAGTCACGGGCGAGCTTTGTTGTTGTAAATTTAGGATGTAAGTCACAGGCGACTGCGTCTACTTTACTGTTTGTTAAGCGGACTAGGTGTTTTGTTGCGTTTTCCAGAAACTCTCGGGTTTCGATGTTTTCTACGTCGCCTATGTGCTGGGAAAGGAAGGCTTTATTTCCAAGCAAGACACATGCGGTGTTGTTGAGTTCTCCGCCCAAACCTACAATGCAACGTTTCGCCTTTTCCTTCAACATTATCGGTGCTGGAGCGTATCCTCTTGAGCGCCTTAAGAAGACAAGGGTTTTGCCGTGCATTCGGGCTACTGAGTCGTCGCATCTGTGGGCTATTTGGCGGTTATGAAAGAGGAAGTAGTCAACCGTGCTGCCTAAGGCTTGCAAGGCTTCTTCGTCGTCTTTTATTATTGGTTGGTTTGGCGGGTTAGCGCTTGTCATCACGAAAGCTGGCTCGTCTACCTTGTCAAATAACATGTAATGCAATCCAGTGTAAGGTAGCATGACGCCAACGTTATGTAATCCCGGGGCGACTAGATTGGAAAGGTAATACGTGTGGCTTTTGTTTAGCAAGACGATTGGGCGAGTGTAAGCGGTTAGAAGTGCTGCTTCTTGTTTGCTTACTTCCGCGAAAGTTTTTATGGCTTCCAAGCTTGGCGCCATAATAGCGAAGGGCTTCTGGCTGCGATGCTTGACCTCTCTCAACTTAATTAACGGTTTATCCTTAAGCGTCGAACATGCCACATGAAATCCGCCATAGCCTTTGATTGCCATTATAAAACCTTCAGCAAGAAGCTTGCCAGCCTCTCGAACAGGGTCTTTGTGCTCAACTAATTCTCCTTTATTAGTTGTCAAATACACTTTTGGCCCACATTTTGGGCAAGCCACAGTCTGAGCGTGAAAACGCCTATTCAGAGGGTCTTTGTATTCATTTAGGCAGAAGCTACACATTGGAAATTCCCGCATAGTGGTGTTTTCGCGGTCGTATGGAAGTTTCTCGATGATTGTGAATCTTGGACCGCAGTCCGTGCATGTGATGAAAAAATATTCATATCTTGGGTCTTTAGGGTCTCTAAGCTCTTTTAGGCAGTCGTCGCATATGGCTATGTCAGGTGGAATAACAGAGCCAGAAAGCTCTGTTTCCTTTGAGCTTTTATGAATTGAGAAATTGGCGTACTCGTCTTTTCCTTTAAGTTCTGTGGTGAGTATCTCGTGGATTTGAGCAAGCGGCGGCTTCTTTTCTTTTAAGTCTCTCATGAAGTTTTGGATGTCGCTTTCTCTGCCTTCTAAGAGAATTTCTACTCCGGCATCGCCTCTATTTTTTACGTAGCCTTTAAGGTTGTTTTTCACAGCAGTGCGGTAAATGAAGGGTCTGAAGCCTACTCCTTGAATTATGCCGACTATTTTGATTTTTAAGCGCACTGCAGTGTGACTCCTGAATTTAGAAACGTTGTGGGTGATTTACATAAGTGTTAAGCTGTTTAAAGTATGCTTAATACGTTGTTTTTATATGAGGTGCCCGCTGGCGTAGTAAAGGAATGGAAGCGCAAGCAAAATTGTGTTATAGCCCAGTTTCGTAAGCGAATATTTCACTTTTAATGGTGGTCCTTCCTCCACTGTTCTTTGGACGAAACGGGTTCGCACCAGGATTTTCAGTTTATCTGATAAAGTGCGTGAGTTTACGCCTAAGATTCTTTTCAGTTCGCCGAAACTTGCGGCGTTTTTGAGGAAGAGTATGTAGAGGATTTGAAGGTTCCATTTCTGCGATAAAAGAGTGAAGCTTTCTTCGAGACTCTGCATTGTCTCTTTTAAGTCTTCAACGCTTAATTCTTGCTTTTGGAATATTTGGCGAAGAGTTTCCTCTATACCTTCAAGGTTTACTTTTAGGCGGGATTCTACGAAATTGCGGAGTTCGTCGCTTAAGACTACCTTGCGGTTCATGCGTGTACACCTAGTGTGTGAAAGTTTACTACAAGATTTATATGGTTTAATTTTTAAATCTGGTGTATAAAAATAATAAACGCTTCATTCAGAGCGTGAGAGTTAAATGTCAACCAAACAAGAAACAGAAAAATTCGAAACCCATTCTACAAGCATATGTCCAGAATGCCTCAAACGGATTCCCATGAGAATTTACGAGGAAAACAACATAATCTATCTGGAAAAAACCTGTCCTGAACATGGAAAGTTTGATGACATTTACTGGGGCGACGCTGAACTTTACAAGTGGTTTTATGATAAATGGTATAACGATAAGTACGTGGGCACTGGTTTGGAGAATCCGCATACCAAAACGGTTAACGAGTGCCCGTTTGACTGCGGAATTTGCCCAAAACACAAGACGGCTACCATTTTAGGTATAATTGACATCACAAACCGATGCAATCTGGCTTGTCCAGTCTGTTTCGCTTATGCTGGAGCCGCAAATTATGTTTACGAGCCTTCTTACGAGCAGATTGTTGACATGATTAAGCTCTTAAGAGCTAATCGTCCATGGGCTTGCAACGCGCTACAGTTTAGTGGTGGTGAACCAACAGTTAGGAATGATTTGCCAGACTTGATTAGGGAAGCCAAAAAGGCTGGAATAAGCCATGTTGAGGTTAACACCAACGGGTTGCGCATTGCCGAAGACATTGATTACTTCAAGAAGTTATTAGATGCAGGGTTGAGCACGCTTTACTTACAGTTTGACGGTTTAAGAGAAGACATTTACAGAAAGACACGCGCAAGAGCAGACCTTGTTCCAGTCAAACAGAAAGTTATAGACAACGCGAGAACGCTTGGGTTAGACTCGGTTGTTTTGGTTGTCACCTTGGCAAAGGGCGTTAACGACAAGGATTTAGGCGCAATAGTAGATTATGCAATCAAAAACCATGATGTTGTACGATGCATCAATATTCAGCCGATTTCAATGGCTGGCAGAGCCAAAAAAGACGAGCTTAGAAAGATGCGCATCACAATACCAGACACGATGAAGCTGATTGAGGAGCAAACTAACGGCGTTGTTTCGCGGTGGGACTGGCGACCGGTCAACTGGCCTGTTCCAGTCTCCAAAGGCATGAGCGTAATAAAAGGTAAGGCTTATCCGGAGTTTACGATGCACCCCATGTGCGGTGCAGCGACTTTTCTTGTTGTTGAGAAGGATGGTTCTTTCAAGCCCATCATGGATTACGTGGATGTTGACAAGTTCGCCGACGTGTTCTGGAGCGTTTACTATTCGGGCGTTAAGGGTAAAAAGACGATTGCTAAAATGAAGATGCTTAAGCTGTTGCCGATGGCAAAGTCCAGCCTTGTCGGAGGACTACTCAGAGACGTCATAACCAAGGGAAGCTACGAGGCTTTGGGCGATTTCATGCGTAGAATAGTTATGATAGGAATAATGCACTTCCAAGACGTTTGGAACTTTGACCTAGACCGTGTTCAAAAATGCGCAATTCACTATGCCACGCCAGATGGCAAAATACGCTCATTCTGCACTTACAACAGCATACACAGACCAAACGTGGAAAAACAATTCGCAATACCAATCAGCGAATGGACAAAGAAAACAGGCAAAAAAATCAACGAACCAGCATAAAGAAAGAACGCTAAGTTTTGGCTAGTTTTTGTCTCTCTTCTTCTTGCAGCACTCTTCTCAGAACCTTGCCCACCAGCGTCATCGGCAGTTCCGTTCGAAACTCCACTTCTCTTATCGCCTTGTAAGGCGCCACCTTTTCGTTCACAAAATCCATAATCTCCTTTTCCGTCGCCGTCTTTCCCTCTTTCAACACAACGAAAGCCTTTGGAATTTCGCCCGCAACCGGGTCTGGCTTTCCTATCACTCCGCAAAGTTTCACGGCTGGATGCTCATAAAGCACATCTTCAAGCTCCCTTGGGTAAACGCTGTATCCCTTGTATTTAATAAGGTCCTTTTTTCTGTCGGTAATGTAGAAGTAGCCATCCTCGTCCATCTTTCCAATGTCACCAGTGTAAAGCCACCCTCCACGCAATACCTCAGCCGTTTCTTCGGGCATCTTCCAGTAGCCCTTCATCACCTGCGGACCCTTAACCACCAACTCGCCAATCTCGCCAGGCGCAAGCTCTTTCTCTCCAGTTTCCAAATCCATAATCTTCGCGTCCGTGTCAGGCCAAGGAATACCAATAGAGCCTATCTTAACAGTTTTCATCGACTTATCAAGCGGATTACAATGCGTGACTGGTGATGATTCTGTCAAGCCATAGCCTTCAACCAAAACGCCGCCTGTTACTTCCATAAACTTCTTTTGCACTTCAGGCGGAAGCGGAGCAGAACCAGAAATGCAGAACCGCACAGAAGTGCAGTCATATTTCTTCAAGTCTGGATGAGCCAAAAGCATAGCGTACATTGTTGGCGCACCGCAGAACACTGTGACTCGGTAATTGTGAATAGCTTTGAAAGTGCTTACTGGGTCGAATCGCGGAAGCAAAACGATTCTTCCAGCCAAGTAAATCGGCGCGTTCATGCCAGTTGTCATGCCGTAAATGTGAAAGAGCGGCAATACAGCAAGAAAAGTTTCTTCAGCCTCGTCGCCTTGAAGCCACTCTGCGCACATGACAGCGTTTGAAACTAAATTCATATGCGTCAACATCGCGCCTTTCGAAGTGCCCGTTGTGCCGCCAGTGTACTGAAGCGCCACCAAATCCTCTCTCGGGTTAATCTCCACACTCGGCGGCTTCGCTTCATACTTGTTTATTAGTTCAGTAAAGAAGTAAACGTTAGGTTTACGCTCAACTTTTTGCTGCGGAATCTTCTTGAGCAAACTGCCTAACACTGCCGTAGCCTTAGGCATGTAATCCTTCAGCCCAGTCACAATGACATGCTTCAATTTGGTTTTGCTCCAAACCTTCTCCACAATCGGATAAAGCAAGTCCAAAACAACTATGGTTTCGGCTTCCGAATCGTTCAATTGATGCTCCACTTCACGCTCTTTATATAGCGGGCTTATAGCAGTCGCAATCGCGCCAATCTTAATCGCACCATAATAGGCGATTATGAACTGGGGAACATTCGGTAGGAAAATAGCTACTTTGTCGCCCTTTTTCACGCCTAAACTGTCAAGGGCTGTCGCAAACTTGTCAGTCAGCAAATCCAATTCTTTGTAGGTGATTTCCTTATGAAAATAAACCAGCGCAGTTTTGAAAGGATATTTTTCCGCGGTTTTTCGCAGAAACTCGAAAAGTGGAATCTCGGGATAATCAATGTGTTTACGGACTTTTTCCGGCCAAAATTTGAACCATGGTTTTTCCAGTTTTTCCGGCTCTTCTACCTTCTTAGCTTTTTTTCTAGGCATAAATAACCCTATTTTTAAATATAAACGAAATAAGGAAGTAATAACATTTTTCCACAGATGACCTTGCAGTGAAAACCGAAACAGTTTGGATAGAATGTGCCGATGCAAAGCTTTACGGCAAACTTTATATTCCAAACGCCGTGCCAGCACCAGCTGTGCTTGTCTGCCACGGGCTGAACGCGCAAGGCTCAAACGGCTTAAGACTTTATGCTCGATTGGCTGAAACTGCTTGCAAAGAAGGATGCGTGGCTTTAGTTTTTGATTTCCGTGGAGTTGGAAAGAGCACGGGAAAATTTGATTACGGTATCGGCGAACAACAAGACGTCAAATGCGCAGTAAACTATTTAGCTTCGAGACCAGAAGTCGCTCCAAACAAAATTTTTGTTGTTGGACACAGCTTAGGCGGTGCAGTTTCACTTTATGCCTTACAAAACGAGACAAGAGTTAAGGGACTCGTGCTGTGGTCAACGCCCAAAAATCACAACTACAACGTTAGAAAATTCATCAGACGCACAAGAGGAACATTGGGTTTGTACGCGTTTTTGATTCTTTCGCGAATAGACAGGGTTTTAGATATTTCAAGGTTGCTTAATTTAGAGGTTTACGGTGTTAAGCTACGTCCACGAGACGTTCGAGAAAAACTTATGAAATTGAACGAATGCGAAGCCGCCTCAAAACTCCATAATATTCCGGTGCTCGTAGTAATAGGCGAAAAAGACATCATTGTAGGCGTGGACGAAGCGGAAGAAATCTACCGTTCAGCCAACGAACCAAAAAGCCTGTTGACAATAAACGGCGCAAACCACATTTACAAAGGGAAAGAACAAGAATTAATCGCTAAAACGGTTGATTGGATAAAAAAGGTTGGGCAGTAAAAAAGGGATTTATTGTGTTTCGAGTGGGACAAACTCATATGTTGGGTTTCCTTCCTGCGAAGTTTTCGCGACAAGTTTGACTTTCATTCCAACCTTAATCTGCGACAGCTTAAACCCAGTAAGCCACGCAAGCACTCGGACGCCTTCTTTCAATCTTCCAATAGCCACTGTGTAGGGTTTGTATTCGCAGAATGATGTGGGTCTAAAAACGACATGCGTAAACGTTTCGATTTCAGCTTCGCTACTCAATTCAACCCAGTCCATATCCGAACACAAACACTCTGAACAATCGGCAGAAGGCGGAAAATATAACCGTCCACACTTGCGGCATTTGGTTGCGTAGATTTTTCCTTCTTTCAAACCTTCCCAAAACTTCAAAGTCTTACTTATAGGCATGTCTTGCACAATTTTAATTTCTCTCGATTTTATCGAAGGCATAGACGCCATACAATTCATCTCCTCAAAATTGTCACATAACAGTAATGTCCAGTTCCGCCTACATTGTGGGCTAAAGCAACATAATTTTTCAAGGGCACTTGCCTTGACTTTTCAGTGGCTTCTTCTCTAAGCTGTTTTGTTATCTCGCAAATCATTGAGCAGCCGGTCGTGCCGATTGGGTGTCCTTTTGCTTTTAAGCCTCCGTCAACGTTCACGGGGATTTTTCCGCCTATTTCTGTTTGTCCTTCCCGAATCAGCTTAGCGCCTTCGCCTTTAGCGCATAATCCAATGTCCTCGTAGGCAAGTATTTCAGCTATTGTAAAGCAGTCGTGAACTTCCGCTACGTCAATTTGGTTTGGCGTTACTTTTGCGATTTTATATGCCATCTGAGAAGCTAAAACGCTGGCTTCGAGCCCCACATAATCTTTCCGTTTGCTCATGTTCGCTGTTCCAGAAGCGTAGCCGATGCCGGCAACCCAAACTGGCGTGTCAATTTTTAGTTCCTTAACTTTTTCTTCAGATGCCACAATAACAGAAGCAGACCCGTCAGTCATGGGGCAACAGTCAAAAAGTTTCAGAGGCGAAGCTATAACCATGGAAGACAGCACATCATCAACTGTTATTTTGTTTTGCAGATGCGCAATCGGGTTCATCGTCGCGTATTTATGGTTCTTGACAGCTACTAACGCCAAATCTTCCTCGGTTGTGCCATACTTAGCCATGTGCGCATTCGCATACAACGCATAATACGCAGGAAATGTCAACCCGAAATTGTGGAACTCCCAAAAGTAATAACCAGCCCTTCCAATCCACTCCATAGCCGTCGGAGAATCAATTTCTCTCATCTTTTCAACTCCAAGAGCCATGGCAATTTCAGCTTGTCCACTTGCTACTGCTGCGTAGGCAGTGAAAAATGCGGCGCTGCCACTTGCGCATGCTGCTTCGCAACGGGTTAAGCCAGCCTTTGTTAACCCGCAATATTCGGCGGAGACAACTGCTGGAAGAAGCTCTTCATACCATGCTCCTGCGCCTGTGGAGCCTAAAGCGACGAATTCTATGTCTTTTGCTGTTATGCCCGTGTCTTCAAGTGAGGGCTTAACGGCTTCGAAGGCTAATTCTGCAATGTTTACGTCGTTTCTTACTCCAAATTTGGAGTTACCAACACCTATTACTGCAACTTTTCTCATGGGCACTCACACTTTTTTGCATGTTAAGTATAGAAAATGGGGAAAAGAAAAAGCTACTGTGTTATTTGCCTTTGAACTCTGCCTTTCTTCGGGACATGAAAGCTTCTACGCCTTCTTTTAGGTCTTCTGTGGAAAACGACAGCCCCATAAGTCCAGACTCAAGCCGTAATCCCACATCCAACGGCACTTGCGTTCCGAAGTTCAGCGCGTGTTTTGCATATTTCATCGCTATTGGTGGTCCTTCAGCAAGTTTCTGCGCTATTGCACGTACTTCGTCTTTCAATTTTTCGTAGTGAACTATCTTGTGAACCAAACCCGCCTTTAACGCCTCATCAGCCTTCAATCTGACGCCGAGCATCACCATTTCCTTTGCTTTTGCCAAACCAACAATTCTCACTAAACGTTGGGTTCCACCCCAGCCTGGAATTAAGCCTAACAGTATTTCTGGGCTTCCAAGTTCTGCGTGTTCTGCGGCTATTCTGAAGTCGCATGCTAGGGCTAGTTCTAGTCCGCCGCCTAGTGCGAAGCCGTTTATTGCGGCTATGACTGGTTTGGACATTTCTTCGATTTTGCCGAACACTTTCTGTCCGAATCTTGAGAATTCTTCGGCTTTTGCTGGTGTCGCTTTAGGAAACATCGTTACGTCTGCGCCTGCGCTGAAGGCTCTGTCGCCCTCGCCGGTTACTACGAGGCATCTTATTGAGGGGTCTTTTTCTGCGGTGTCTAAGGCGTCTGCCAGCTCTTCTAAGAGGACATCGTTGAAGGCGTTTAGTCTGTGCGGTCTGTTGAGTATAATCCACAGTACGCTTTGTTCTCTTTCTATTTTCACGGTTTCATACGCTTTACTCAACTTTTATTCACCACATTGATGTCCATCGTTAACGCCTATATGCTTTTTCACAAACTAAGCGGAAAGCATCACGAAGTAGAAAAAAAGGAGAGTGTTTTCTTTGTTTTTTTGCGTAGCCATTCTAAGTCAAGTAGAACGCGGCTGCAGTGTCTCCATCGTATTGTTGAGGTTCGTCACCGCCGCCATATGGATAGTTTGCATGTGCATAACTGAAGACTGTTTCCATTGAAGTGTTTGGATTAGCGCCATAATGGTTTATCCACGAATATTCCAAGAAGAAGTAAGTCCAAGCACCGTTCTGATATGAAGGTTCGTCATAGCCATAGCCGTTTGCAGTGCATGTGGTCGTTAAATAGACATGTGCTTTGTTTGGCATTGCCATTAGGTTGTCGCCGAATCCTCCGCTGTAGCAGTGGTCGAGGAACACGAAGATTTTGGCGGCAACTGCATCGTCCAGTATAGCGGCGAGTTCCGTGTCGTATAGGTTGCCGTTTTCGCCGTTTTCTCCACTGCCGGAGTCCCACATGCAAAGGTAAGATGAGCCGAGACCGTTGCCTGAACCGTGACCGGAAGAGATGAAGCAAATTATGTCGTCGCTGTCCGCGCTTTGAACGATGTTTGTTAGGGCTTGTTTCACGGCGTATTCTGTGGCTAATCCATCATACTTTGGATAGTTTGCGGCGTGTCCGTCTCCGTAAACGTAAACGATGTCAAAATCCATAGCGCCTACCAAGTGGTTATACCAGTCGGAAGCATCTTCATCGCAATATGAGAGATCGCTAATGGCTTTGTAGTCGCTGATTCCAACGATAACCGCGTATTTTACTACGCCACTGGCAACATTAACGCTGAAGGTAACTGAATCTATGGCGCTATTTCCCGCGTTGTCCCATGCGCGCACATCGACCGTGTGGGTGCCGCTGGAGACACCTGTGTAAATGTGGCTTGTAGAAGTGCCTTTGTTTATCCATGAACCACTGTCGATTCGAGTCTCGTAGTAGCTGATTCCGCTTCCAGTGTCTGAACCCGTCCATGTAACGGAGACTGTTGAGCTCGTTAGTACGGCGCCGTCTGCAGGTGAAGTTATTGTTATGGTGGGAGGAGTCGTGTCTGAAGCGCCAGTTGTGACAGTAACCGTGATTGTGTATGTTCCAGAACCACTATACGCGTAACAACCAACTTTCCACGTGCCAGTAGTCACGGGATTAGTAACATTCACCCACTCTGGTTTCACGGAATAACCACTATAGACTGAGTTGGGAATGTTAGTTTTGACTGAATGGTCGCTATAAGTCCATCCGCCAGTTCTACGATTCAAATTGTCCCACATGGACAAATCAAAATCCGCGCTACTGGGCATTTGAAGCTTAGCCTCAATTTTCACTGTCCCAGAAGGAACAGTGAACGAATGTTTAGTGCTGTCTCTATTGCGGCTAACTGTGCCAGTAAAGGTAAAAACTTGCCGTGCGGCAGCCCTTTGGCTTTCCACAGCAGCTTCGTCAATTGAGAAATTATGTTTTTGTGCGGTTTCAACGGTACTATAAGCATATGCTGAGGGTGCAAGTGAAAAGGCAAAGAAGAATATTAGGAGCCCCGCTAAAAGCATACTTTTAGCTTTCATTTTCTATTCTCCTTTTTCTTTCTATCCGAGATTATGCTCTCAGATAGTTAGGAAACTGGGTTGATTGTAAGACATATATAAATTTTAAATCCTCCCATTCCACTGATTCTTCGGTTGACGCCGAGCTGAATGGCGCGCTGGCGCGCGCATCATCCCCCCTTTCGATTGTGTAGCAGTTACTTTCCTTTAAAGAGGAAAGAAGTGATTAGTGAAAATAGTTGCATTCAGCATAATGTTCCTAACGTCATAAAGGGTAAGATTGCGGGACTGTGAAGGCATTAACACTGTGCTGTGGAAATATGGATCTGAATTTGCGACCTTTAAATTGCAAGCAATAGAACCCCAATGAAAATGAGGACCCCAGCCATCGCCGTTTTAAGTGTTATTTTTTCGCCTAGAATAAGGGCGGATAAGACTAACACGAATAATACGCTTGCTCTGTCTATTGGCGCAACTTTCGAAGCGTCAGTCAATTTTAAAGCGGCAAAATAGAGCAGCCAAGATATAGCGCCAGCTATTCCGGAAAGCACTATGAAAAACACATCCTTACTAGTTAGTTGCGTTAGTTGAGGACCCTTACCTATGGCTATTACGAAGCCTAGCGTAAAAACCATCATAACAATGGTTCTTATTGCAGTGGCAACATTGGAATCAACACCTTGCAACCCAACCTTTGCAAAAATCGCCACAAGTGCAGCAAAAAATGCGTCCAGAATCGCTAAGACAAGCCAATCCATCACTTATCACCAATCCTAAATTGCGTGTGTACTATATTATTTTTAATGTACATAAAAAAATAAATTTCAAATCATGCGTCTAAGTCATGTTAGAACATTTGTTATTCTAGTAATCTACGCGAAAAGTCATCGAAAAATTAGAAAATAAAGGATGAGAAATTGGATGCGACGTTTTTAGAATTTTCTGAGTAGATACTTGAGCACTGTTAGTTTTTGGATTTCGCTTGTTCCTTCGTAGATTTCCGTTATTTTTGCGTCTCGGTGATATCTCTCAACGCGGTAATCGCCTAAGTAGCCGTATCCGCCTAAGACTTGTATTGCGAAGTCTGTGACTTCCATGGCTACTCTGCTCGCGTACTGTTTTGCCATTGCTGTAGCCATTGGGTCCATTTTTCCAACGTCAACTAGCCACGCTGCACGGTAGGTTAAGCTTCTTGCGGCTTCGATTTTTGTCATGGCTTCTGCTAGTCCGCAGCCGATTAGTTCGTGCTGTAGTATTGGTTGTCCGAAGGCTTCGCGTTGCTTGGAGTATTTGAAGGCGATTTCCCATGCTCCTTGTGCCATGCCTAGGGCTTGAGCTGCGACGCCTACGCGTGTTTTGTCGAAGAATTCCATTGAATAGTAGAATCCTTTGTTGAGTTCGCCAATTATGTTCCAGTCTGTCACTTTCACATTGTCGAATTTTACTTCGCCTGTCACTGAACAGCGAATCCCCATTTTATTGTGCAGTTTAGTTGTTTCCAGTCCAGGCGTGCCTTTGTCAACCACGAAAAGGGTTTCGCCTCTGTATGTTGGTCTAACTTTCGTGTCGGTTTGTGTTAGAACAACCATGAAGTCGGCTAGTGTGGCGTTTGTTATGAAGGTTTTTGTACCGTTTATCCACCATTCGTTTCCGTATTTTGTGGCTGTGGTTTCCATTTTTGTTATGTCGCTTCCGCTCACGTTTGGCTCTGTAAAGCACGCGGCGGAAATGAAGTCGCCTTTACAAATTGGCGGCAAGTATTTTTCTTTCTGTTCCTTCGTGCCGTGGACAAGAATGAATTCGCTACCGAAGTTTGCGCTGGATATGGCTACACCTAACGAAGAGTCCGCTCGGCACATTTCTTCAATGACAAGACATGTCTCAAGCAGTCCGCATCCTTGTCCGCCATACTCCTGCGGAAAGAACATGCTCGTGAAGCCGAGCTTGGCGGCTTTCTTGTAAAGTTCCATCGGGTATTCTTCTTTTTTGTCAAGCTCCAAGGAGAGTTCTGGCTTGAACTCTTTTTGGCAGAATTCTCTAACTGCGTTTAGGATTGCGCATTGTTCGGGTGTTAGTTCAAAATTCATTTAGTAGAACCCCCTTCCAGTTTTCTTTCCTAATCTTCCACTGTTCACGTACTCTTCAAGCAGCGGGCACGGCTTATACATTTCCATGTTATACTTGGCGTAGAGCTCCTTAAGCTTGTTTAGCACCACATCCAAGCCGGTTCTGTCCGCGTATTCGCATGGTCCAGAAGGCCAGTAAGTGCCAAGTTTCATTCCAGTGTCAATGTCTTGTGGGTTTGCTGCGTCGTCGTGTATTAGCCATGCGGCTTCGTTTACGGCTACTGCCCATGACCTTTCAACATCGTACTCGTCAAGCAAATTGAAGGGTATTCGCGGTCTGCCTTTCGTCCAATCGTAAAAGCCAACGCCCGTTTTTTGTCCAAACTTTTTCTCATTAATAAGCGGGTCGATTACTTCGGCGCATGGTTTCATCCGTTCTCCATAAGCCTCATACAATATTTTTCCAACCTCATAGGCAATGTCAAGCCCAACAAAATCTGCCAATTCAAACCAGCCCATTGGAAAGCCGCCCGTGTACTTCACCGAAGCGTCTATGCCTTCTTTTGTTGCTTCGCCACGTTTAAACGCCCAGAAAGCTTCGTTGAAGACTGCGCCTAAAACGCGGTTTACTATGAAGCCTCTAACGTCTTTGCGGACGATTACGGGTGTTTTTCCAAGTTTTTTGGCAAGTTCCGCAAGTGTGTCGATTGTTTCTTGGTTTGTGTTTTCGCCTTTGATGACTTCAACAAGCGCCATTGAGTGTGGCGGGTTGAAGAAGTGCATTCCAGCGACTTTGTCTGGGCGGTGTGTGGCTTTTCCCATTTCAGTGATGCTTAGGGTTGAAGTGTTAGATGCTAGTATGGCATGTGGTGGAGCAAGAGAATCAAGGGTTGCGAACACTTTCTTTTTTAGTTCCATGTTTTCGGGCACGGCTTCTATGGCTAAGTCTATGTCTTTTGCAGCTTGTTCATAACTGGTTGTTGTATGCAACCGCGCTAATGTGGCGTCGGCGTCTTCGCGTCGGATGCGTTTTTTCTCAACGAACTTGTCGAGGCTCCACTTTATTTTTTCCATTGCTTTGGTTAGGAATTCGTCGCTGATGTCTATCATGGTGACTTCGTAGCCAGCCATGGCTAGAAGCTCAGCGATTCCGTGACCCATTGTTCCAGAACCGACAACCGCTGCTTTTCTCAATTTTTCAGCAACCAAAACATTCACTTCCATCTTACAAGAATAAAGAAAGAAGTAGGAAATAGTAATAAAAGTTTTGAATACGCAGTCTTTATTTTGGTCTGCCAAAAAAAGGAAAAAGAGTTAGGGTTGTTTTTGTAGGTAGTTAGTTATTGTTAATTTTTGGATTTCACTTGTTCCTTCGTAGATTTCCGTGATTTTTGCGCAGCGGTGGAAGCGTTCTACATGGTAATCTGCTAAGTAGCCGTATCCGCCGAAAATTTGTATGGCGTCGTCTGTGACTTCCATTGCCACGCGGCTTGCGTACGCTTTTGCCATGCTGGTTGCGACTGGATTGGGTTTTTCCTTGTCATAAAGCCACGCCGCCTTATACGTCATCAACCGTGCCGCTTCAATTTTGATTGCCATCTCCGCCAGTTTGAACGAAACTCCTTGAAAGTTGAAAATTGGCTGTCCAAACTGTTTCCGCGTCTTAGCGTAAGCCAACGCCTTTTCGAATGCGCCCTGCGCCATGCCAACCGCTTGAGCCGCAACTGTAATGCGGGTTCCGTCGAAAAGCTCCAGCGTGTAATAGAAGCCCTTGTTTAATTCGCCAACAAGATTCGCCTCTGGCACTCGCAGGTCACTCATAGACAACGAGCCGGTCACTGCGGGTTTTATGCCCATCTTCCCATGCAGTTTAGTGGCTTCCAAGCCTGGCATGCCTTTTTCGGCTAGGAAAAGGCTTTGTCCACGATGTGAAGGTTGTGCGTTTGGGTCAGTTTGGCATAATAGTATGAAGTAGTCGGCGATTGGAGCGTTAGTTATGAATTCTTTTGCGCCGTTAATTACCCATTCGCTTCCAGCTTTGACGGCTGTCGAGTTCATGCGTGTGATGTCGCTTCCATGCTCGGGCTCAGTGAACGCTGCTGCTGCGATTTTCTCGCCTCTCGCCAAAGGCGGAATAACCTTTGCTTTTTGCTCTTCGCTGCCATGCTTTAGCAACACGTCGGGAATCATCAAGTTGCCTAATGATATTGCAACGCCTAAGCCTGGGTCAACACGGCACAGTTCCTCAACCACGATGCAGTCTTCAAGTACGCCGTAGCCTTGACCGTCATACTGCGTTGGTATACGCATGCTTGTAAAGCCCAGTTGAGCGGCTTTCTTGTAAAGAGCCATTGGAAACTCTTCTTTCTGGTCAAATTCTAGGGCAAGTTCTGGCGTGAGTTCTTTTTCTGCAAATTCGCGGGCTGCACGCTTGATTTCTAATTGTTCCTCGTTTAGTTTGAATTCCATTTTGCGCTTCTCCCTTTCAGAGCTTATGTCTTCTGCGCTTTAGCCTCATTAATCTTGTTTTTCAAAGAAGGCACAATCTTGAACAGGTCTTCGACTACGCCGTAGTCTGCGAAGCTGAAGATGGGCGCTTTGGGGTCCTTGTTCACTGCGATTATCAAGTCGCTGCTTTTCATGCCGAGCACGTGTTGGAAGGCGCCGCTGATGCCGAGGGCAAGGTAAAGTTTTGGTTTGACTGTTTTGCCTGAACTGCCAACTTGCCGGTCGTTTGGAAGCCAGCCTTTGTCAACGATTGGGCGTGAACATGCGAGAACCGCGCCTAATGTTTTTGCGAGGTCTTCCATGAGGGGCATGTTCGCTTGGTCTTTTATTCCGCGTCCTATGCCCACGAGCTTTTCGGCTGCGGTTATATCTACTCCGCCGGGCGGTGGCAAAACGTATTGTAAGAAGCGTTTTTCACTGATTTCTTCTGTGAGTGGCGATGGCACGGTGATTATTTGTCCGTTTGCTGGCGGTTCTGGTTTTTTGGGTGTGAAGGTTGCTTGGCGAACGGTAACCATGTAGGTGTCTGCTTTGCGTAATACTGCTTTGACGTTGACTTTGCCGCCGTACATTTGACGCGTTACTGCTAGTGTGTCGCCTTCGAACGCGATGTCTATGATGTCTGTCGCGAGCGGCGTGTTTAATGCTGCGGCTAATCGTGGGGCGAGTTCGACGCCATAGCTTGTGTGTCCCAAAATGACGAGTGAAGGCTTGTGTTCAACGATAAGTTTCGATAAGATTCGCTTGTAAGCTTCGGAGTTGAAGTTTTCAAGTTTTGGGTCTTCGACTGTTATGACTGTTTTTGCGTATTCCGCCAGTGCCTTAGCGTGTTCTTGAACATTTTTGCCAAGTATGACTGCGCATAGTTCGGCGTTTGTTTTTTCTGCGAGTTCGCGGGCTTTGGTGAGTAGTTCGAAAGTTATGTCTCTTATTTGTCCTTGGCGGTGTTCGGCTAAAACGAAAATTTTCGCCATTTTAAATCAGCCCCTTTGATTTGATTATTTCTACAAGTTTGGCTGCGATTTCGTCTGGTGTGCCTTTGAGGAATTCTGCTTGTTTTTCAACTGGCGGCACATAAAGCCTCTCAATGTTTAGCCATGAGCCTGCGATGCCAACGTCTGTTTCGGCTAGTCCCGTGTCTGCTAGGCTTAGAACTTTGATTTCTTTTTGCATGGCTTTGCGGATACCCATTATGCTGACGTAGCGGGGTTCGTTTATGCCCGTAGATACGGCAAATAGCGCTGGTAAGCGAATTTCTAACTGTTCTTCTAAGCCTCCTTCGAGTTCACGGTTTACTTTCGCAATGCCAGAGCCTAACTCGATTTTTTTTACCATGGTTGCGTGTGGAATGTTCAACATTTCAGCGAGTATTGGTCCAGTTGCAGCGTTGCCTGTGTCGCCTGCTTGCGCGCCAAGAAGGATTAGGTCGTAATGTAAGGTTTTGATTACGCTGTGTAATATTTTGGCTGTGGCGTAGGCGTCTGAGCCTTCAAATTTTGGGTCTGTTAAGCGTATGGCTTTGTCTGCTCCGCGGGCTAAGCATTTTCTTAGCGTGGATTCGCTGTCTTGTGGACCGATGGTTATGGCGGTTACGGTTCCGCCGAATCTCTCTTTTATGCGCACTGCTTCTTCTAATGCGTAGTCGTCCCACTCGTTAATGTCAAAGACTAAACCAGCCTTGTCTATTGTCTTACCGCTAGAATCAATTTTTAGTTCTGCCTCTGCTGTTTCCGGAACATGCTTAACACAAACAATTATGTCCAAATTATATAGTCTCCCCGTGTGTTTTGAACAGAGTTAAAACGTGCAAAATCATAAAACTTTTGCCTATAAAAAACAAATTCAAACATAAAAAGTCTCTTCAACTGCGACAGCACAAATTCAAATTAGAAAATGGAGTCTATTTACCTACGATTTCCAACTATTAATCAACTTATATTGTCTCAAGCATTAGACATTTTCATTGAATCTGCACGATAACAGTTAGAAAGTTTTTCATATCCTCATTCGGTACAGACAGTCTGTGTTACAATAATGTTTATAGGTTTGTATTACAAGTCATAAAACAGTGAGAAGCACAATGTCAACCACAATAACAATACGCATACCACGAGAACTCAAAGAAAAAATGAAACAAAACCCAGCACAATGGAGCGAAGAAGTCAGAAAATTCATTGAAGAAAGAATCAAACACCTCGAACTCCTCAAAACACTCGAAGAAATAGAACCAAAAGCAGAAAAACGAAAAACGAAAATAGACTCAACAACCCTCATCAGGGAGGATCGAGAACGCCAAAACTAATCCTCGACTCCAACATCCTCGTAAAACTCGTCACAAACGAACCAAACTCCAAAGAAGCCCGGGCAACCATAACAACATTACTCAAAAAAGGCTACACTCTACACACTGTAGATATAGCACTAGCCGAAAGCCTAAGCGCATTATGGAAACACGCAAAAATACACAAAGATCTAAAACCTGAAGAAACAAAACAGGCAATACAAGACTTGACAAGAATATACGACAAGATAGACATTCTCACCACCCGCGAAATCGCCGAAGAAACCACAGATATAGCCTTAACCCAAAACATAACAGTCTACGACGCACTATACATAGCAGCAACCCAAAAATTAAATGCCACCCTATACACAGCTGACCAAAAACTACACAACATCGCAAACAAAATCACAAACACAAAACTACTAAAAACATAACAACCAAATTTACAACTAAAACAAAATCACATTTAAATCTAAGATTGAACCTATTTATAAGGAGGCTATAGCGACCGTAGAACAGTAATAGGCATATACGTTTAAATCTGTTAACACACTCACTTACTCTCCTATGTCAACCAAAAACACCATCATAAACAAAGCCCTACACTACTTCAACGTAGAAGGCTGGAACTGCGCAGAATCCGTTTACATGGCAATCTTCCGCGAATACTACAAAATAGACGTCACACCAAAAACCGTCACCGCTTTTGGCGGCGGCATCGCCAGAACAGGTAGCATTTGCGGAGCAGTAAACGTTGCCATAATGGGCATAAGCCAAAAATACGGCAGAACCAGCCCGAAACAACCTTTTATTCGCACACAACGTCCAGTTTTCCAGTTTCTCAACAGAATCCTTGATCAATACGGTTCCTTAAGCTGCGCTAAACTAAAACAGTCCCAACATGACAAGTTGGAAGGCAAAATCCGTGAAGAAGACGCAAAAGAAAACCTCTGCACGCCACTAATAAAAACAGTAATCGAAACCTTCCTAGCCATAACTGAAAACAACAAGCAAACACAAACATATTAGAACCCAAATAAACTAGCTAGCTACTATCACACGCACAAACACAAAATCATAAAACAAAACCTTTTATCCAACCGCCCCGCAAATGTTCAGCAAGGAGTTTAAAACATGGCGTTAGAAACAACAAAAATCTTAGGTGGAATAGGCGCAGTACTCATGCTCGTCTCACCCATAGGCATGCACACAGGTATAGTAGGCATAGCAGGCGTAATCCTCGTTTTAATAGCCCTAAGCAGACTCGCACACCACTACAACGAACCAGGCATATTTAACAACGCCATCTATGGAATAATCACCGCAATAGCCGGAGCGGCAATATCCCTCGGCATCATACTCATAGCTGCATTCGACCTATTTAGAACACTTGGACTCGACGTCAGCTGGACAGACCCGACAATATTCCAAAGAATAGACTGGCCAAAACTCTTCAAGTGGGAAACCTTCGCACCATACATCATCGTCATAGCCCTCAGCCTAGTAATGCTCTTCATACTATTCGTAGTCGCATCAACCTTCATCAGAAGGTCATTCAACATCCTCGGCGAAAAAACAGGCATACACGCCTTCAAAACCGCAGGATTCCTAATCTTCCTCGGCGCAATACTAACAATAATCGGCGTAGGCTTACTCATAATGTGGATAGCCTTAATATTCCTCGCAATAGGCTTCTTCTCAATAAAAACAACCTAAAATGCGCCGCTCATCTTCCATTTTCTTTTAGCGCAACAGAAACCAGCAATGACGCACGCCGAAATCTCTGCTTCCACGCAGAATCTTAACCCTCACACGCGCAACATACAACATCCCAACAGCCAACAACACACCCAACAAAACCGCGCCAACAACAGAAAAATCATAACCCAACCTACGCTCACCAACACCATACGTAAAATACAAACCCAAAAGAAACAAAACAATCCCAACCAAAAACAGAAACAAGAGAAGCCACCACCAAAGCAGCCAATACCAAGCCCTACGCACCCTTCAACACCCCAATCTGATAAAGCATTCAACCTATTTATAAGGGAGGGGCTATAGCTTCCGCACAGCAAAAAGACAAAACCATAAAGAGCATGAAAACCTTGATACGCGTAGACTTGCATGTCCACACTAACTATTCGGCAGATTCCACAATCAACCCCAAAACCCTAATAGACCAACTAAACGCACACCCAACAATCAAAGCCGTAGCCATAACAGACCACAACACAACAGAAGGCTACAACCACGCAAAACAACTCGCATCCGCATACCCAGACATACTCATAATCCCAGCAGCAGAAATAACCACAACACAAGGCGACATAATAATCCTAGGCACAGCAGAACTCCCATCAAAACCATGGACACCACAAAACATCACAAACTACGCAAAACAAAACAACGCCATAACAATCGCAGCCCACCCATACCGCACATACGGATTAGGCGAAAACACAAAAAACTACCAAATAGACGCCATAGAAACCCTAAACGGCACATCACCCACACACATAAACAAAATGGCAGAAAACCTCGCAAAAACACTAAACCTACCAGGCGTTGCAGGAAGCGACGCACACAACACAGACGAACTATGGACAGTTTACACAGAAATCCAAGCACCACCAGACATAAACGAAATCCTAAAAGCAATAAAAAACGGCAAAGTCAAAACCGCATACGCCCCAAAGTCAATACATTTTTAAAACACCAAACAACATCATTACTGAATTAACAGATGAAAAACAAATGACACCATTACAAATAGGATTCCTAGGCGGAACACGCGAAGTAGGCAGAATAGCCATAAGCGTAAAAACCGAAAAAACACAAGTTTTGCTAGATTACGGCGTAATGCTAAACCACAAACCCGGATTCCCAATGCACGTACCACCAAAAAACGTCGACGCAGTAATCCTAACGCATAGCCACCTTGATCACTCAGGTGCAGTCCCAATATTTTACATCCACGAAAGAAAACTATTATACACAAACAAACTCAACCTAGAACTAACCCAAATACTAATCGCAGACTTCATCCACCTATCAAGCTACTACCTACCATTCGAATACCTAGAACTAAAAACAATGACACGCAGCAACAAACACATAGACTACAACAAACAAGAACAAATCAAAGACATAAACTTCCAACTCGTAAACGCAGGACACACACCAGGAAGCGCATCAATACTACTCGAAGCAGAAGGAAAACGAATACTCTACACAGGCGACTTCAACACCACAGACACGAGGCTTCTAGAAGGCGCAAAAATGCAATACAACGATTTAGACGCAGTAATAATCGAAAGCACCTACGCAAACGAAGACCACACAGAACGCTTAGAACTCGAAAAACGCTTCGTAGACGAAACCACAGACGTCATCGAAAAAGGCGGAACAGTCCTCGTCCCAGCCTTCGGCGTAGGCAGATCACAAGAAATCGCATGTGTGTTAACAGCACACCATTTTGAATATCCAATTTACATGGATGGAATGGCACGAGAAGCAAGCCGCATAATACTCAACTACAGAGAGTTTCTGAGAGACCCAAAACTTTTCAACGACACAATGCACACGGTTGAATGGATAGAAGGTTGGAGAGACCGCAGAAAAGCAACAAAAACACCATGCGTGATAATCTCGCCAGCCGGCATGCTCAAAGGCGGACCAGCAGTGTTTTACACGTCAAAAATAGGGAAAAAAGCGCACAACGCTATCTTCTTAGTTAGCTATCAAATTCCTGGCACTCCCGGAAAAGAATTGTTAGAGAAAGGCGTGTGCTTAATTGATGGAAAAATGAGAAAGGTGAAGGCTCGAGTTCAACATTTCGACTTTTCCTCTCATTGCGGAGCAACTCAGCTTAAGGAAGCAGTTAAAGAACTTGGAGGAAACCCGAAGGTTTTTGTGGTTCATGGCGCAGAAGGAAACTGTGAACTTTTTGCAAAATGGATAAAGAACGAGTTAGGATTAGACGCTTCTGCTCCGAAAACTGGCGACGTAGTTAAGCTTTAACGAGTGAAACTATGAAAATTGGGATTCTGCAGATTGGACAAGTGGATTCCTACATTGTAGGTAGAGTTCAAGAAAATTTGAGAATGATTTTTCCAGACGCGACATGCGTGGTTATAGATGAGAAGATTTCAGTTCCCAAAGAAGCTTTTGATAAGGCGAGAGACCAATATCGCTCAGACATTATCCTAAACAGAATTCATGTTTACGCTGAAAAAGAAGAAACTTTGGATAGAATTTTGGGAATTGTGGACGTTGACATCTTTGTTCCACAACTGAACTTCGTTTTCGGAGAAGCAGAATTCCCCGGAAAAGCAGCGTTGATATCTTTGTGGAGGTTAAGACCAGAGTTTTATGGTAAACCCGCAAATGTGGAGCTTTTCCTGGAGAGAAGCACAAAGGAGGCAGTACATGAGCTTGGACACACGTTTGGTTTGCGGCATTGTTCTAACCCGTTCTGTGTCATGTATTTTTCAAATTCCATTTTCGAAACTGACAGAAAACAAAGCTTATTCTGCAGTAAATGCTATCAAAAAGCTGAGAAGACCATCAAAGGCATAGGTAAGCACATTGAACGGCAAGTTTAAAGTTAAGCCTATTCATTTGGCGCCTATTTTAGTGAGTCTCCTATTTGGATTATTGTGTGCTTTTCTGTTGTTGACGTTTTCCTTGGAAATTTATGTGGTTACGCCATTTCCAGAAGGTGTTGGGTCGTTTGGTAACGCGTTTTATTTTGTTGTTTTGGTTGGGGTTGGTGCGTTATTGCTGTATTTGCTTGTTAAGAGGAAAAGTCGTAGATTGATTAGTTTGGTTACTGGTTTTGCTTTGACAGTTGCGGTTTTTATGCTTTCGGTTGTTTATTTTTCGGCTGTATTTTCTTTTTTTGCGGTTGCGTATGTTGACGTTTTGGTTTTGGCGTTATCCGTGCTTGTGACAATTTCTGCGTATTTTGCAATTTTTCGAGCTAGAAGCGGCATTTATGATTTTACAGTTCTGTGTTTGGGTGGTGCTTTGGGGACTTTTTTGGGTTTTTCGATTCCAACTTTGAGTGCGCTGTTGATTTTGGGTTTTCTGGCGGTTTATGATGCTTTTGCCGTTTATTATGGACCTGTTGGGAAAATAGCTCGTAGTGGACTTGAACAATTGCGTGGTTTGAGTTTTTCTTTTAAGAATGTGCAGATGGGTTTGGGTGATTTGACTTTTTATTCCATGTTGACAAGTCGAGTGTTTTTTGATTTTGGTCCGGTTTTCTGTTTTGTTTCTATGATGGGTGTTTTGGCTGGTGTGTTTTTTGCTTTTAAGATGTTGGAGAAAAAGGGGATGTTTCCTGGGTTGCCTTTTCCAATAGCATTAGGTTTAATACCATTGGTTATGTCGTTTTTTATTTGAGAAAAGTTGAAAATATAAGATTGGAAAGGATAATTAACTTGGTTTGAGTGAGAAGGGAAAGTGTGTTGAGGGATTTCATTAAAAAATTGCTGATTGTCTTGTGCGTTTTGATTGTGGCGTCTGTGGCTTTATCCTTTTACATTATTCGCTACAGTTCTATTACTGATAATGTTGCTCCGCAATGGAGGAATCAAAACCAGAGTGACGCGTGGATTTTGCAAGGAGAACGCATTTCTCTTCAAGCAGATGGTAGGGATAATTTTTTGCTTCGTAAGGCTGTTCTTGCGACGAATGAAAGTGGAGTTTGGAGAAATGAGACGGAGTACGCTTTTATGTGGAGGCAAGAAGCTGTTTTCGGTTTTGACAATTTTGGCACTGCGACGTATGAAGATGGAGTGTTGTATGCGCCTTCGAAAGGAGACAATAAGGTTTATGCGGTGAACGCTTCTAATGGGAATGTTATTTGGAACACTACGGTTAGACAATGTGATGCTTCTCCATACATTGACGAGGATGTTATTTATGTGGGTGAATGTATGGGTCCTGACCATGAACCTATACCGTCTCCAAAGGCAATGGCATTAAACAAGACTAATGGCGAAGTAGTTTGGGAGTTTGTTGAGCCAAACGGTTCTACTTGGGTGGGTTCGCCTGTTGTCTATGGTGATTACGTGTATTTTACAACGTATGGTTCTGGAGTTTACGCTTTAAACAAAACTAATGGTGCGCCTATTTGGCAGCGTGACATTGGAAAGATAGTTTGTTCTGTTGCATATCATGATGGGATGGTTTTTGTTTCGGCGCATGAACCGTCTGGGCAATATGCTTTCAATGCGACAACTGGGGATATAATATGGCAGAAAAACTATGGTGCATCGTGGGATTCTTCACCTGTAATCTACGAGAGAATGATTGTTCAGGTTACGAGAAACACAGCTAATATGTGGTCTGCTTATGTGCTGAATGAAACAAATGGAGAGGTTATAAGAAAATTTGACGGAAAGGGAAGCTGCAGCACGCCTTTGGTGTATAATGGCAAAATATTTATTCCAAGTGAGGATTGGCGCATTTGGGCTTTTGATTTAATGACTGGAAGTGGGTTGTGGCATACTGTGCAGCTTCACAATGGAACTTTTCAAAATCACAGTTATTGCAGTCCAGTTTTAGCTGGTGGAGCAATTTATTATCAAGCTTTGAATGGAACATTTTATGTTATAGACGAAGCTGATGGAAGTGTTCTTTGGTCTTATGATTTGGGTGGATATGGTTTTGGAAGCCCAAGCGTTGGTGATGGGTGCGTCTTTATCACGAACGATTTTGCGCTTTATGCTTTTAGGATAGGACTTGGTGTTGGTGATTGGCGTATGTTTTGTGGCGATGAGTTGCATCAGAGCGTTTCAGAAAATGGCATAAAGTATGTGCGGTATCCGTTGACGGAGCCTAAAGATTTTGTTAGTTTATTTAATGTTTGGGTTACTGTAAAGTTTGTTTGGTGCAATAAGACGATTGCTTCAGGTGCGATAGCGTGGAGAATTTACTTTTTCGATGTCGCTGGAAACGTGAATGCTACTGACGTGATGGTTTTTCGTGTTCGTATGCCAGTGCAAGAGATAACTGCAGTTAATCCGTGGTTCCGAGTAGGATTGTAATTTTTTTTGGCTTAGTTGCTTGCTAGCACCATTCGTGTGGAGTTTACGTCGACTTCCACTATTTTGCAGTTTTTGAATTCTTTGGATTCTCCAAGCACGTTTTTGACGAGGATGCGGTTACTTTCCATTTTTGCGTATACCACGTCTTTGAAAACTGTTTTCCCGTTGAGTATTACGGTGAATTCGCACATTCACACCACAACCGACAACAAATAAAATGTGCTTAGTTATAAACGTCTCCTTTGTTTGTGTATTTGGGATAAGTAGTTATAATCCACGAGTATTATAGGTTTTAATTCTTGTAGATTAAAAGATGAACGTGATGCCCAATAAAAAGGAATTTGACAAGTCTTCGGATGTTAACATATTTCAAATTCTTACGGAAACGGCTGAAAAAGAGAAAAGGAAGCGTAAAGAGGAACTTTTGGCTCCATTGGGCGTAAAGGAGTTTTTTGTTGAAGGGAAAATATCGATTGATAAGCGGACGTGTAAGGGTGTCGAGTGCAAACTCTGCATAAAGGCTTGTCCAACTAATGCTTTGTTTTGGAAAAGTGGCGAAGTTGGGATAACGGAAGACTTGTGCATTTATTGTGGTGCGTGTGTTTTGAACTGTATTGTGGATGATTGCATTAAAATTGTGAGAAGAAGGCGGAATGGACAAATTGAACGTTTCAGTAAACCGAAAGATTTCGTAGCGCTTCAGCATGGCATTTGCACTAGAAAGCGTTTTGAAAGAATCGGTGACGTTTTTCCAAAGCCAGAAACTTACCTTGAAAGGTACAAGACAAAATAATAATATTTCAGAATACGTGATTTTAATGCCTTCTTTAGTGAGATACCCCCCTTATATATACCTTGAATCTTTGGTTCAATTATAAACATTAAAAAATTAGGTTTGAGTCTGCCATTTCTCCTGTAGGAATTTTGGTATGTCTGAGGAGTCCCGTGGTCCGACGAGAACTTGCCATCCGCTGAGTTCTTCAATTTCGCCGCTGAGGCGCGCTGCTTTTCCGGGGATTATGAGTTTTTTGTGTTTAACTTTGTTTTCTACTCCAGACGCTTTAATGGCATCGGCAACCTTTTCTGCTGTAAGTTTTCTTCCCGCTACTGCACTGTCTACGGCTATGCCTTCAGTGTCAACAACCAGCAGATACGCGTTCACCTTTGCATTCTCAATGTCTGAAGCAACTGTGTAATATGTCAAAGCAAAGTTAGTAGTAAACATCACAGGCGAATTCTCGTCTGGAGTCCCAAAGACCTTCAAGCCGGGTTCAACAGCAACTGGCTTGCGCGGGTCTGTGTAAATGTTCTGTCGCAACACGACTGGCGGAAGAAGAGACCAACCATCAACACTATGCATTATCACAACGTCAGCAAAGCGAGTAATAAGCAACCCAGCCAAATACGCTTCTCGCCACTTCGCAATTTCTTCCGGTGCTTCACCACGGTCAACCCAGGCCGTCATAGGCACACCCATCAAAGGAAAACCAAAAAGCTCATCGCCCCGCTTGCAAGCGGCTCTGCGAATCATTGTAAAATTGTTAATCGTGTCAGCCAGTCCATCGCTTGAGAAAGTGCCCGGGTCCAACACTATGTCTTCGACGCCATATTCGAGTAAAGTCTTCGCCAAAGAACGCAGTAGCTTCAGATTGTTAGGCGCAAAAACCGTCACGGGACAATTATACATTAATGCAAGCTCAGCCATGTCCTTCCAGTTTTCCTTCGTTGCCGCATACAAAAGCGGACGTGCCTTCGGTGCAGCCATTAATCCAGCTTCCAAAACATTCGGGTTTAAAGAGCACAGAATCAGTGGCAACCGAGTGTTTTCAACAACTTTCTTTACTGTCGCCTTGAATTTTTCCGGGTCATTCGACGTGGAGCGAACGGCAATCATGTCAAGCTTTAACGTTTGCCCAATGTATTCGAAATTGAACTGTTCAGTCCGCTTTATCCGGTTCATTATTTCTTCGTCAGACATTTCGTCAGTAACGTCAATCGCAATGGCAGTGGGATTAAAATATGCAAACTCGTGGCGATACATTACAAGTTTTCCGCCAATCTTCACTGCCTTGTCGCCAACGCCAACAACAATCTCTTTTATGGCGGGTTTCAGCATTTCCTTCAATTGCTTGTAGGCTTTCTCATGCTCCTTAGTCAATAATGGAGGACACTTCTCAATGGCGACTTCACGATTAACAACCTTCGTTGCAAAAGCCATACAGTTCTCTTCGCCGCATTCTTTACAGTTAGTTTTTGGAAGAAGCTTGTAAACATCAATGGGGCTTAGTTCTTTTACGCCAACTTTTCCCTTTCCTTCTTTCTCACCCATAAACACACACTCCATTTCTAAACTTTAGCAGAAACCCACTCAACAAGCCTATCCGCATTGCCAGAACCGCTACTCGTCAACTGTTTCGTTACGTCCTTAAGAGTTTTCACAGCAGCCGGATGCATCATCATAAACAAGTCCACACCAGCAAGCAGCAAAGTCAACGCGGTAGTCACTTCCCATAAGGGTCCACGCAGTTCACGGGGCTCCCACTCCGGCGCCATCTTCAACCACGCTTCTCTCGCCGCCCAAGCGTTTGTTGTTCCAGAAGACATTGGATGCGCAAGTTCCGGGTCGCCCATCAAAGCTGCCAGCCTAGCCCTTTCCATGTTAGTAAAAGCGTAGTCAAGACCATAACCTAAAGCGGCAGTTGTCAAGTCCATGACAATGTCTTCTTTCGGTAGAAAATCATACAATCTACGATTAAGCTCTCGGGCTAAATTCAAATCCATAGGCGTAAAGGACAAGGCTACATGCCCATTCTTTTTAACAAATTTCGCGCAACGTTCAACATCCATGTCCCGCGTTAATGAACTAATCAGAAAACGTTCACCAGCAAAAGTTTCAGTAATCTCCGCAAAAACATCCGCATCTTTAACAGGGTCACCGCAACCGCCAATCACAAGCGGCACATCCACAGCCTGCGCAACAGCCTCCACCGTTTTAACCGCATCTTTCGGCGACGCATCCTTAACCAACGGATCAATAGTAATCAAGTGAATCGTCACCATGTCAGCCCCAAACTTTTCAACAGCAAGCTTAGCCCAAGCCGCAGGGTCACCCAAAACTTCTTTCACATGCATTTTCACAGCTTTCGCAAGCGGCACTTCCATGTCAAAAACATCCAATGTCACAACAGGAGGATGCAAAGTCGGACGCTCAAAAGTGTAGAAGGCAGGAGTGGTTTCGCCTCCGATAACGAGAGACTTTCCGCGAGTCCCTCCTTCGCTTTTTGTGGCGCCAAGTTTTACCTCAACAACCTTGCCCGGATAAGTTTCTATTGGTGGAATAAAATCTGTCTCAATTATCGTAGTGGGCTTAGCCTTTGCTGGAGCCGCAATCTTTGGCAAAGCCATCGTGGGAGCAGCAACAGCGCCGGGTTGAAGCCAAATCTCCAAGTCGCCCACGTTCATCTCAAAATCTTCAAGCTCAATCTCCTGAAGCTTCGCAAGAAGCTCTAGCAAACGCGGGCTAAGCTTAAGCCCGAACGCTTCCTCTTCTTTCTTCTTTTCTGGCAAGTCTTTTTCACCTTTTCTCAGACTTTTCGCTTTTCATTGAGCGGATGATGACCTTCTTGGCGTAGATTTTGGCGTCTTTCAATATGATTTTGAACCCGCCTGCGGTTATCGGCAAGGTTGCTGCAGTGGCAACCGGAACCATCGGCGCTTCTTCTTTCGCTTCAGCTGGCACCGCTTCTTCAACAGCCACAGCTTCTTCCTTCCAACTTTCCACAACCGGATGATTACGCTCCTTAAGGAAAGCCTTCAACTCATCAATTGTTTTAGCTTGTTCTTCTGTAGCAACTTTGTCGGCAATCTCGGCTGGAATGAAATCCTTAACTCTTTCCTTAACCTCTTTCGGCATCCAAACCACTCGTTTCCATCCACCGTCTGCTTGCAGAAACTTCTGCGAACGCATGTACTCAATGGATATTCCGTGGAAACCGTCAACTTGGCGACCGCCAGCCGTCGAGTCCGCTAAAGTGGAGAATGGCAACCCATTCACAGTCACGTCCTTGTAGCCTCTGTGAACTATGCCGAAGCCATCCACCTCTGGAATATAGAAAGCCACACCTTCGAAGCAACCGCAAGAAGTGTGCGGATAGCCAAAAGCCGTGTAAAGCCACACTTTCGTTATTTCGCCAAGAGTCCTTTTCTTCACCGCTTCGTCCACGCCAGAGTACTCGCCCTTAACAGGATCTAACAATTCGCCTCTTTCAATCGTGAACACCGGTCCCTTAGGGTCTATGCTTGCCGCGGCTCTGCCGTCAAACCAGCTTATAGCTCCACAGTTTGAATACCGCTGAGGCGTAATTACGCAACAATGGGTTGGAGCAAAAGACTGACATAAGACGCACCCGTAAAACTTGTCAACTTCCTCATCCTTCAAACCTCGAGCCCTCGCATCTCTTGCATCGTAGATTTGCAAGGCCTCATCGTAAAGTCCTTTCACTTTTTCTGCATCAGTTATGAAAGTAACCTGCATTTTCTCGATTATTGGCAGTTCGCTTTTGAAGAGTCTGTGCAAAACTTTGCCTATGAAATCGAAGGAGTTTAAGCCTTTCTCAAAAGATTTCTTGCTTAGTCTCAGCCAAATGTCGTAGCGTTGGTTAAGGTGCATGAAGCCTTCGATGAAGTTGCAGTAGGCGTGAATTCGCCTTTCGATTACGCCTTCAAGTTCGGGTTCAAGTTTGGCACCAGCAACTTCTATGACGATGCCCAGAGGATAGGTTTTGCCTTCTTCCATGTCCTTTATGTCTGGTCCTATGACTGTTACTTTTCCATCTTCAACTTCTTCTGGCTTTTTTACTCTTGCAAGTTCAAATTTTTCTTTAATGTCTGGTCCGCCGAGTTCCACGTACATGTCTTTTCTACGGATTCTTTCGCCTTCGTAGATTACGCCTACATCTACTGGTATGTCCTTAAACATTGACATTTGCTATTTGCCTCCTTCCTCAAACTTTTCAATTATTACTCTAAGATTTTCCACCCAGTCTTTCACTGAAGTGTTTGGGAAAGACCAACTTGCATGCGGGTGGTAAACGTTATCCAACGTTATCGTTTTAAGATTTGGGGCGAAATGCTTCAATCCAGAAAGGATTGTCCACTCCATGTAGTAAGGAAGCCCAACAAACAATGCTAAATCATGCGGTCCCTTGCCGTCTATTCCAGACCATTCCGCATCCACGAGTCTGTTGCCAATGTCTACTACAGGCATGAAACCAGCTGGTTTGTATTTTCGCTTGTGAAATTCGCTGATGATGTGGGCTGTGGCTACGACTGGAATTTTCGCTTTCTTTGCAAGCTCAATCATAAGGTCAATCAGTTTTTTCTTATCCAGTTCGGTTTCAACAGCCTTATGACCAACAACGAGAATTGGATGCTTAGCCTTCTTAATCATTGCAGCAACAACTTCCGGCTTCGTCACCACCAGAGCCTTTTTCGGTCCGGGAATTTCAGCCGTTTGCCAAGGTTCAGCAGCCATGCCTTTTCACTCCTTTTTCTTCCTAATCAGCCTAGGAAGAAGCGTCGGGTCAGGAATCACCGTTTCTTTCCACCCCTTCTCCTCAAGAATCTTAACTATTTCATCCTTCATCGTCACGGGCACGTCAGCAATTGTACGCACGAACAAATGGATATCTTCAGGCATCGTTCCATACAATCTCTTGTGCAAATCAATGTAATGCGTGAGCTTGATAGCTCTTCCCTTCATCGTGTCATTTGGACGCATACAAAGTTTAGCAATCATGACCATGGCTTCTTCCTTAGTTTCTGCAGTATAGAACAAATGTTCAGGCGTCGGTCCAACATACACTTTCTCTCCAGTCCGCGCGTCATACACGTACCAGTCTTCCTCACGGTCAGCCCTTCCAAGAAGCATACGCCGGTATTTAATGCCATGCGGACCCACAATAACTGGCACGCCGAGTCGCCAGAACCCGCTTGCGATTGACGCTGCCTTTTGAGAGTAAGCGCCCCATGCAACACCAACCGCGCCAACGCGGTTCAGTATGTAATCAGCTATTTCTTCATAGTTAGCTCTCAAATTTCTCTTTGCAAAAATGTTCGCGATTTTTATTGCAGCTCCAGCAATGTGCGAGTTCGAAACGCAGGAACCCACGTTAACAAGACAGCCAGACGTGAACTCACCTGTGAAATACTCGTAGGGTGTTTTTCCCTCTTCATTCTTGTACATAGCCGCCGACATGGCTGAGCAACCAGAAGTCACAACTATGAAGCGTCTATTCGCAAACTCGGTGCAGATTTCAGCAACTTCCTGCCCGCCCTTCGGGTAGTTAGAGCAACCCACAACGGCAACCACGCCTGGAATTTCACCTAGCACAATGGGGCTGCCAACGTTTCTTATTTCAACATCCTGTATCGCGCCTCTTCCAGCTCTCACCTTGTAAGTCTCTTCCTTCAGTTTTTTCTCTCCAGCCTTAACGATGAAGCTGTGAACTGTCAAGCCTACCGGACAAGCATGTTCGCATCGTCCACAACCCACACATAACTCGTATAAGTCAGCAAGCTTTGCCAAGTTACCCGTGGCCGCGGCTTTAATTGCCTCCGGAATGTGCAGGTCTTGTGGACACGCCCTTCTACAGTCGTTGCATTGTCTACATTCTTTTGCACGTTGAATGACCTCGTCGACTTCGGGAATTACCTTAAACTTCTTGCGTAACGGAGCAACCTTTAATGCTAATTTTACGGCGACTTCACCAACTTTTTCTGGGTCAAGAATTAAAGCTCCAGGAGCCTTTCCATTCAATAAGTCCTCGACTATAGCGTCAGCAGGGTCGTTGGTGCGGTTCGGCAAACCCATACAATTCTTTTCGGAAGCAACAATCACAGGTGCCTTAATACGTTGAGCCTCAAAGAAGGAGTCCGCTCTGACGCATTGTTCATCCAGCACAACAACGTCAGGAACGCCGCTTCGTATGAAACGAAGTTGCCAAGATATTGGACCAATAATCTTGCCACGCTTATAATACCGTGTTATGTCGTGGGCTGTGCAACATAATCCGCAAACTTCGATTTCCCCGTCATGTCCGTTGTCTTTCATATAATCGATTATGCCAATAGAAGGAACAACATTGTGTCCTATGCAGAGAATCACCGGCTTCTCCACGTTTATTGTTCCATACCCTAAGTCTACAAGTGGCGCTTCAGGGTCAGCCTTGGGAAAACCATAAGCTGCTATTTGCGCTATGTCTGCAACTTCCATCCCAACATGGTCAACCATGCCAGCATGCAAAACTTTTGACTCAAAGTCAAGGTTACTTCCTTCTTGTCCCGTGTGCGCAACAGACAAAAGATGCGTAACTTGAGTTTCGACGTAATCCAAAACTTCTTCTAAATCGCCAAGCGTTTCAGGTTTTACTCCACAAACGAGACGGGTTACTGGCGCCTCAACTTTAATGTTTAAGCCACCTACGTCAAGAGGATAATTGTGCCCAAATTTTTCGATTAAATGTTCAAGTAAGTGGCGAGCGTGACCAATGTGTGTTGCAGCGCCGATGCAGCATGCCAAAAGCACAATGCGAGATTGCTGGGCTGACATGTTTATTCCGCATGCTCCGCGTTTGTCGCCGGTTAAGTCGCACTTTCCAAAAGTGCAGAGACAGCAAACGTCACAGTATGGCAGATAAAAGGGTTTGTAGCGTTGGAGAAGCTTAAAGTCCCATTCTCTCAGTGCCGTAAGCGAAGGAAAAGGTGTCGGTCCCATCGGTTCAGTCCACGTTTCGGCAACAAGTTTGCCGAATGAAAGTTGAAGGTTTTTTATAAATCCAACATCAGTTTTTAACTCGTCAATTTTTATGTTAACGCCTTTTTTACTCACTCAGAGACACAACCTAAAGAGTTTAGAAGATGTATCCTTATCGCTGCGTTATTTTAAGTTTTTCTAGAACCTTTTTCCATTAAACGTAAAGCAAAAAGTAGATGCTACTTTACGATTTTACGTATCCAGCATTTTCCATTATCTTTTTCACGGAAACATACGCTGGAGAATTTGAAGGTAAAGCCAGCAAGGATTTTCCAGCTAGAACATGCTCCTCGACAGCCTCATCAAAAGCTATTTTGCCTAAAAATTTATGTTTCAACGTCTTTTCAGCATTACCCGCTAGACTTTCTGGAAATCGGAAACCGCCAACAACATAAAAGTTTCTGAAATCAATCTTGACCTCTTTGGCTATGCGATGTGCACGTTCAACATGGTCGAAGGATTTCTTAGAAGGGTCCAAAACGTCGAAGATGTCATCAACTTTTGACGTGATTCTTCGGTTTAAGTGTTCCAAACCCGCTGGAGAGTCGATTAGAACATACTTGTAATTTTTGGTTAATGATTCTAATGCTCCCTTTAGGGCTGCGTTGGGCAGGCAATAGCATCCTTCAACCCACTTCGTTCCAAGCGCTATAAAATCGAAATAGTCACCCTCGAACAGGCCATACGACCAAATTCTATTTTCAATCCTTTCAGTAGGCGCAACACCAATTGTGGTTCCGCCTTGCTCCAAAAAAGTTTCAACCAGCAATTCCGAAATTGTCTTTTTACCCGCATCTTTCAGGTCTACGCCTAACATTTCGCCCAAGTTTTGGTCTGGGTCAGCATCAACAAGTAACAAGGGTGATTCGCCGATTTCCATGAAATATTTTGCCATCAAAGCCACAAAACTTGTTTTTCCCGTGCCTCCGCGTCCTATTGTGACAAGCATTTTCACGTTCTCTTTTCTCCTTTTTATCTACTAGATTCTGTTTCAAACGTATTTAGATGTTGTTAGCCATTAACTTTTCACACAACCGCTCTATGGCAAGTAACGCTTCAGACTTCTCAAGTAAAAGTGGAGTTTTCCCCAGCATTTCTGCCTCTACAACTGTTTGGTCGAAAGGAACAAAATCCAAAACTTCCAAACCATTTTCCAACGAATATTTTTTGATGCTTTCCTTTTGCACATAGTTTTCGATTTTGTTTCCAACAAGAAAAACCCGTTTCATACCTGCCTTCGCGGCTAAATCATGAATGCTTTTTGCAGTTTCAAGAGACTTCATATTCGCATTTACAACAACAAGCATCGTGTCAACGTGCTGCGCTGTTCCACGACCAATGTGTTCAACACCAGCCTCCATATCCAAAACCACAGCTTCATTTCGCTCCACAACTAAATGGCGAAGCAAAGCGCGAACAACGGCGTTCGCCGGACAAGTGCATCCAGAACCCATTGACCGCACAGTTCCCATAACAATTAAGCTCACACCAAAAGGAGTTTCAACCGCATAGTCGTGGGCAATATCGTCGACAGTGAAGGATAAGCGAAAAACGCCCGAATAGCCCGTGCCAGTTTTAGATTCCACCAACTCTTTATTTTCTGATATAGGCATTATTTTTCGAGCTTCTTCAGGTGACAAACCTAAAGTTAAAGCAAGATTCGGCGAAGGGTCAGCATCAATAGCTATCGTTTTTAGTCCTTTCTTCGCAAAAAGGCAGGCAAGAGCTCCAGCAATTAGCGTTTTGCCAACCCCGCCCTTTCCAGAAACAGCAATTTTCACTCGACATGCCTCTTGCTGATTAACTCTCGCAAAATTATTTACACTTTTCTACGCTGCAGCTTTGCAACTGTTAGAGAAACAGGTCCTTTTCTGGTGGTCTTACCAGTTCTGTTGCTTTCGCGTTTTCGAATTTTTGATATTTGTAGCCGCGGATTAGCGCTACTGGAACAGCCTCGTCTGCTTGTCCTATCACTAACTCAGCAGCGGAACAAAGCTCATCAGCCACAGCCGTTTGTTTCACCCTCAAAACGTAACCGAACAAGTCCTTCTCGCCACGCCTGTCTCGAATCGGCTTTATCCCAGCCACTCCAATAGCCACGTTTATTTCACCCTCCCTTAACGGACGCCCATGCGTGTCCGAAATAATCACTGCAACATCACAACCAGTCAACCGCTTAACCTCCTGCCTAATCCTTTCCGCAGAAGCGTCTGGGTCATCAGGCAACAAAGCAACAATCCTTTTGCCAGGCACATTAGACTTGTCAACACCAGAATTCGCACAGACAAACCCATGCTTGGTTTCCGTGATAAGCTTACCGTCGCCCATTCGCTTGATACTTTTAGATTCTCGGAGGACGACTTCAACCATGGCAGGGTCCTTATCGAATTGTGCGGCTATACTTTTCGCAAACTCCGACGGCACAACATCATCAAGGTTCACAATTTTGCCTTCAGCGCGCGAAGCAATAACATGCGTAACCACGAGTATGTCTCCATCGCGGATTGGAGTTCCCTGCTTTTCTGCTGCCTCGCAAATAAGTTTGGCTAAGTTGTCGCCTTCTTTAATTATTGGCAACCCATTGATTCCAATTATTTGAATTATGCTCATAGCAGCGCCACATCGGCATTAATATAAGAGGAGTGGTTCTTTACAATTTCGCTGAACCCCACCAATCACAACCAGAAAGCTGCTCAACAACACTCTTGGCAAAAAGGGATTGTTTAAACGCAATTTTCACACATTTTGCAACGCGTCTACGAAAGATTTTTAATCTCAACACTATTTTCTCTTTAGTCAAGATGATGTTTCAATGAAAATATTACATGAATTTGTTCCAACACGCAAATTTCTAAAAATCGCAGAAGAAGTCAAAGATTTAGTTGACGGATGGAACGTCACCGACAGCGCAGCGGGACTCCCAGCGCCAAGCGGCACAGCCGTAAGCTGCGTACTCAAGGCTAAGTATCCCGACAAGATGGTGATACCAATCTTCATATTGCACTATAAAGGTCCAGTGGAAGTGGGAGGTTTAGCTTTAGCAGCAGACGCCGTAGGCCTAGACGGCCTCGTGCTCTCTATGGGCGACGTCCCAAAATATGGAGAGCCAATAAAAATGCTCAAATCTTCAGAGGAAGCCCGAGATTTCCTGCGCACGACAGTACGCTTAAAAAATCTGAAGCTGGGCTCTTTGCTTACGGCTCGCCGTTCCATTGAGGACAGTATCGCCAGAGTGAGAGAACCATGGGACTTTGTTTTCTTCATGAGACTGGAAGATAAAACCTTCCCAGCACTGGAGCAAATAGCCAAAGAATGCAAACGCCTAAACAAGCCAATATACACGTACTTGCTGGTGGAAACACCCAAAAACGTGGAAACTATGAAAATGATTGGTTGGACAAGCACCACCAGCATAGACCGCGTTGAAGATTATGTGGCAAAATTGGAAGGCATCGTAGATGGCGTAATCGCAACATGCGCTGGAGACCACGAAGGCGACAAAGAACTACTAGGAAAACTTCAGAAATTCAGAAAATAAAATAAGGTTTAACTCATAACCCTTTTACCTTTTTGTTTTTAGTTTCACAGAATATTCTACACCATTAATGAAGAAAAAAGGCTTTTCCGAAACTTTTAAACTTAAACACAAATGTTATTCTCTCATAAAGTGGGTTATTCACATGAGCTTTAATAAGATAAGCTTTGAAGAATCCTTAGGAAAAAATGTTGTCGCCGCAGGGAAATGTGTTGGTTGCGGCACATGCGTTGTCATTTGTCCTTTCGGTTGTTTAGAATATATGAAAGGCGAGCCGCGAATAGTTAAAGAGTGCAAAGTCTGCGGCATCTGCGCACAAACCTGCCCAACATACGAGTGGTCATGGTTGAAAGTGGAAAATTTTGTGTTCGGCAGAGAACGAAAGGCTGAAGAAGAATTCGGCGTCTATCGCAGGCTCGCGGTAGCTAAAGCGAAGAATAGTGAAACACTTGAGGTTTGTCAAGATGGCGGCGTTGCTACGGCACTGTTGCTTTTTGCTATGGAAAAAGGAATTATTGATGGTGCAGTCGTCTCTGGAATCGGTGGTGAAAAACCGTTTTACCCAATTCCAAAGTTAGCCACAACACAGAAGGAAATTATGGAATGTGCCGGAACAAAATACTCCTATTCGCCCAACATTCTCGCATTGACTGAAGGAATTAAACAAAAAAAGACGAGTTTAGCATTTGTTGGGACGCCTTGCCAAATTCGTGCAATAAGAAAAATACAAATGTCAGGCTTAAAGAAATATAGTGCGCCTCTAAAATTTTTAGTTGGACTCATGTGTTCAGAATGCTTCACTTACGAGGGACTAATGGAAAACCACATCAGAGAAGCATTAGGCGTAAACTTGAACTCGATAAAAAAGATGAATATTAAAGGAAAAATGCTCGTCACAACAGAGTCAGAAGTAAAAGCTATTCCCTTAGCTGATGTTAAGCAATACGTCAGAAAAAGCTGCAGATTCTGCGATGACTTCAGCTCTGAATTGGCAGACATATCCGTCGGCGGTCTCGGACTCGACGGCTGGACTTTCGTGATAATACGCACAAAAGAGGGAGAAGAACTCTTTGAAGCAGCAGAAAAAACTGGAATAATTGAAACTCGACCAGTAGAAAAAGGCGAGTTTGCGCTTAGTTTACTCTTAAAGCTTTCAGCGAAAAAACGAAAAACCGCAAGCGAAGAAATAGCTCAGCCTAAGAGCTAATCCACCCGTTAAAAGCACATATTTCACTCAATGGTTTTCGAGGAGGAAGCTGCGGTTTTTCACTTGCATACCCCATGATAACCATAGCTTGCGGTTCAAATTCTCTCGGCAGTCGCAGAACTTCTTTTATAGCTTCTTGACAGAAAAGTGGTGCGCAAATCCAACATGCGCCAAGTCCGTGGTGATGGGCTAAGAGGAGCAGGGTTTGGATGTATGCTGCTACGCTTTGAGTTGCCATTAAGTATTCAGCCTTTCGCCTTCGCTGGTCTGGATATTCGTACATGTCTGCCATTGTTACACAAGCAATCATAACAATTGGGCTTTTTGTGATTCTATCCAAACTCTCAACTTTCACAATCTTTTCAGCTTCCCCTTTGGGAACACCATCCTTAAGCATGTCAAAAAGCCATACTTTGCCCATTTTAGCGGCTAATTTTTTCTTTACTTCGTCATCGTCTATTACTATTATGCGCCATGGCTGAGCGTTGTGAGCAGAAGGAGACCACCGTGCCAAATCTAAAACGGCAGTTATGAGTTCACGTGAAACTTTAGTGGACGTGAATCTTCTAATACTTCTTCTCGACTTTACCAGTTCAGTTATATCCAAATTTATTCCTCTTTCCACGTTCTTTATTTGAATTGTAAGTTTTTAAAATCGTGGTTTAGAGTCAGCTTTATGAAGTTAAATGAGAGCTTTACCCTTGTGAATGTTTATGGGATTCGTGACAGCTCTTGCTGGCGGAGTAGGTGCAGCCAAACTGTTACGCGGTCTTATTCAGATAATCCCACCGCAGGATTTAGTGATTGTTGGTAACACAGGCGACGATGCAGAACTTTATGGACTCCATATAAGCCCAGACTTGGACATAATCATGTACACGCTAGCCGGGATTATTGATGAAACGAAAGGGTGGGGCGTTTCTGGCGACACATTCAACTGCCTCGACTTGCTGGGTAAGCTTGGACTTGAAACATGGTTTAAGCTTGGCGACCGCGATTTGGCAGTTCATATCTTAAGAACAAAAATGTTGAAGGAAGGCATGACGCTTTCACGGGTCACAACAGAACTCTGCAAGATGTTTGGAGTCGAAGCCAAACTCGTGCCCATGAGCAATGACCCTGTGAGAACTAAAGTATTGTCGGGCATGCTTCGCCTTGAGTTTCAGGAATACTTTGTAAAAAGAGAAACCAAAGATGCAGTAACTGGCGTGTTGTTTGAGGGAGCAGAAAACGCTAAACCCACACCTGGCATAATCAAGGCAATAAGGGAAGCAGACCGCGTTGTCGTATGCCCAAGCAATCCTATATTGAGCATATTGCCTATACTCGCAGTTTCGCCAATCAGAAAAGAGTTACAAAAAACTAATGCGTATGTTGTTGGCATCAGCCCAATCATAGGCGGAAAAGCGCTCAAAGGACCAGCAGATAAAATTATGGCTAGTATGGGATTGGAAGCCTCAGCATATGGCGTGGCTAAATTTTATGCAGACTTTCTTGACCATTTCATAATAGATAAGGTCGATGAAGACTATAAGAGACGGATAGAAGAGTTAGACGTAAAAGTAACTGTTACTGATACGGTAATGAAAACTCTGGAAGATTCTATTCGTTTGGCTAAAATCGCCATGGAAGTGAAGTGATGATTGATTATATTTCACGAATTTCGCATTGAAGTTTCTTTATGATTTCTTCAGCCTTTGCTGGTTCGACTTTTAAAGTGTAAAGCTTCCTTGGCGTGCGCAGTTTCAGTTTTACAACATCCTTTAATCTTTTCACTGCACAGTAATCCGCACGCTCACTTATGCTGATGAATTTTTCCTCGTCAAAGATTTCAGAGGGCATGAATCCTCCCACGTTAGACACTTCTTGAGTGACGCCACATTTTTATCTGTTTTGGTTAGGCACAATCTCCAACTTTAAGAGCAAATGATATCTGCAATTTCCAACAAAGAAGAACACAAAGGAAGAGAAAGAATGGCAAAAAGAAAGCTTGAGGGAATTTTTGTTCCACACGTAACGCCTTTCAAACGTGACGGCAGTCTTGATGAAAAAGCGTTAAGAACATGCGTAAGGTTTTGGCTGGAAGGCGGAGTTTCTGGACTCGTGTCGTGTGGAAGCAACGGAGAAGCACCGTATCTATCTAGGGAAGAAAGGAAAAAAGTCATAGAAACAGTGATGGACGAGGTTAGCGAAAAAACAATCGTCATCGTTGGGACCGGCAGCATAAGCACTAGAGAGACTATTCTGTTCACAAAGGACGCAAAAGATGCTGGAGTTGACGCAGCACTTGTGGTCACACCGTTTTATTTCAAACTCTCAAACAAAGAAGTGCTAAAGCATTATGAGGCTTTGTTGGAGACTGTTGACCTTCCAATCATTCTCTACAGTGTCCCAAAATTCACGGGTTATTCTCTCGAACCAAACTTGATACAACAACTCGCATCAAAATACGAAAATGTTATCGGAGTTAAAGACAGCAGCGGAAACCTTGGCACTATAACTGAAACTATAAGGTTGGTTGGCGACAAAATCTCAGTTCTGGCTGGAACAGCCGAAGTAACTCTTCCCACACTAATCGCGGGCGGAAGCGGTGCAGTCATAGCCGTTGCAAACGTGTTCCCAAAACTATGCAACGAAATTTATGAAAGTTTTAAAAGAAGAAACTATGAAAAAGCGGGTAAACTACAGCAACAAATATCGCACATAAACGAAATACTCGTGAAAAAATACAACCAACTATCATCCATAAAAGAAGCACTAAACATTTTAGGACTGCCAGGGGGATATCCGCGTATGCCATCTTTGCCATTAGAAAAGGAAAATAGAAAGGAAATTGAGACTTTTGTGAAAAATTTGTCTGCTATGCCTTTGTATGGAAAAATTAAGAAATTATGAGGATATTTTATGTTCGCATTAACAAAAGATGACCGCCAATAAGAGCCAATAAAAATCAATAACTATATATATAACCTAATGTTCACTGATATCTGATGACGATGAGACTCACCCTTACAATCAAAGCCGACGAGCTGAAACTTGCACAATTATTAGACAAATTCTCAGAGCAATATAGAGCAACTTATGCGCTCAAACGCAAAAACGGCGAATTCATTCTCCAAATGAACACAGACAACTTCGGCGAACTAGTGAGAAGACTAAACCACCTAAAAGATTGCATCTTCAAAGTTGAAGAAATACACGGTGGAGGATTATTGGAAAAACTAAACGTGAAGCCGATAAAAACTAATGTTGACGCCTTAGTCGGCAAGGAAACAGTGGCTAAAACTGATGTCGACCCAATCAATGGTGGTGTAGTCAAGCTCATGGGTGAACTGTGGTTTTGCCGACCAGAACAAGATAAAGTTATAAAAGAAGGAACAAAAGTAAGAATTGTGAGGGTAGAAGGAGTTAGCCTTATAGTGGAGGAGGTGGAAGAAACAGATGTTTGAAACGATACTACTAACCATGATAATAGCCCCAATAATAGTAGTTGTCATAGCGTTTCTGGCTTCTGGAGTGCGAAGAGTAAACCAATACGAAAAAGGAATCGTTGAAAGATGGAACGCTTACGAAAAAACCGTTGAGCCAGGGTTAAGGTTCATAATACCCTTCGTTCAGAGAATGTTTCGCGTCAACATGCGAGAACAAGTCATCGATGTACCGCCGCAAGAAATTATCACAGAAGACAACGTTGTTGTAACAATCGACGCCATAATCTATTATCAAGTGATTGACCCGAAGAGGGCGCTTTATGAAGTGGAAGACTTTGAACTTGCTATAGTAAAGCTTGCGCAGACCACATTGAGGAACATTGTAGGCGAAATGTCGCTGGACGTATGTCTAACGTCAAGAGAAAAAATAAACACAGAACTCAGGAAAGTCTTAGATGAGGCTACAGATAAGTGGGGCGTCAAAGTTAACAGAATAGAACTTCAGAGAATTGACCCCCCAAGCGACATCCAACAAGCAATGCACAAACAGAAAACAGCAGAACAAGAAAGAAGACAAATGAGACTTATAGCAACAGGAAGAAAAGAAGCCGCAGCACAAGACAGAGAAGCTGCAATATTAAGAGCTCAAGGAGAGAAAGCAGCAGCAATACTGAAAGCTGAAGGAGAAGCTAAATCTATAGAAACAGTAGCAGCAGCACAAGCCCAAGCAATAAAAATGGTTTCCGAATCCGCAAACCAATACTTCAAAGAAAACGCTCAGCTAAACAAGAAATTAGACGTTATAAGAGACACATTCGCACAACAAACAAAGATAGTCGTCCCATCATCAGCGGAAATTCTTAACGTACTTGGGCTGGAAGGCGCACCATTGATTCCTATAAAGTCAGAAAAGAAGACAAATGAACAAGCTGAGGCAACGAGAGGATAACCAGTGTTTCAGCTCGAACTACTCTTCTGGCTTCTCATCATCATGGTATTATTACTAATAGTTTCTTCAGGAATAAAGAAAGCCGAGCCGAAAGTCAGAAGCTATGTAAAGGAGTTTCGAGAAGAACCCAGCGATGTGGATTTAAGACTTACCTACAAGAGATTCAAAGAACTTTATCCTTACTCTCAGATAACCTACCAAGAATATAAGAAACTGCAGATGGAAAGAGCCTTTAAACGAGCAGTAAGCTCAGAAAAGAACAAAAGAATGGTAAGATAAGTGGGCCGGACCGGATTTGAACCGGTGACCTTCCGCACGTCAAGCGGATGTCCTAACCGAGCTAGACTACCGGCCCTTGTATTTTCAGTAAAGGAGCCGTTATTAAAGAGTTTTTGGTCAATGTTGTTTAGGTCAATTGGGTCAATCTTGCTGTTCGTCTGCTTATTTTTAATAACTGAGTTAGCATACTCTAAACTTTGCTTGTGGTATTCAAACCTAGGCTTCTTTGTCGTTGGATCTAATCCTATGTAGTGCTTGACTCTATAGTAATTGTTGCCAATGCGCTGCAAGTAGCCTTCTTTTCCACAGACCCCACAGACAACCTTCATTCTAGCTTTCACCTCCCTACTGTTTTTGACTGCACCTTGGGTCAATCTAAGCATATAAAGACCATTAAAACTGGTTCGTTAACGGTTTAGTATGTATTCAATGCTAAAACAAACTATTTACATCAACCATAAGCAATACATTTTAAAGCATAATTCTGTCCTAGACAGGTAACAATAAACACATACTAAAAGGCTTGAAAATAGCTCTGTCCTGTCTGCATATCTTTATGATTCCCTATTTAAAAGTGATTAAAAAAAGGAATGGGCAGTCTTGCAATCAAACGACACCATGCCTTGGATTTCCCGAACTGCCTCCCAAGGGCTTTGTTCGCTGAACAGAGAATGAACATAAGGTTCCTTACTTGATTAAGCTATATTCTACTTGATATCATGTGACTTACATGCAAGACAAGGCTATTTTTAGTATGGATGGGTAGTCTTGTTGGGCATTAAAAAAGAAAAAGTTTATAAGGGAAAGTCCCTTCTTTTCTTTCCCAGGAAGGAAAAAAAGCCACAGTCTGAACTCGAAATGACGAATCATGCATAAGCAATAGTTATTTATTTACTTAAAGCTCAAATCTTATTGGTATTTACTAGAAAAGAAAGAAGTGAACTTATCCTATTTATGATAAGTGATAATAGTCTATCTTAAACTGATAAACTCTTTGAGTTTTCATGTAAACTATTTGTAATTCATCTTCATCACTTATTATTACACCTTTTTGGCAGTGTGTTTTAAAATGAGTAGAGAGTCTGATAGAAGATATCCTATTGATAAATCTCGTTATTATCAGTCTGTTGGAAAACTTCTTCCACATAGAATTGGGCAAATACTTCAAGAATTAGGATTTGGGTCATGGATTGCTCAGGGTCAATCAAATGATGTTGATCTCAAAGTTTTCGATGATGAAGGTAATTTGATAATAGTAGCAGAGATTCTCAATTGGTCTTCACGCTCAGAACTATCAGAAAACAGAAAGAACCGGATAATTAAGAATCTCTTACATTATAATTGTAAGAGACTTTTGATTTATACGACCTTAGAAAATGAACAAGTCCTCGATACCTTCGCCACTTATGGAATTTCTCTTCTTAAGATAGGTTTTCAGCTGCTACCGAAGTATTTCTATGATTTCTGTGCTAACAAGAACCAAATAGAATATAGGAAGACTGATTCAAGAGAAACCATAGACAACTTAGATCGAAGATAATTCAGTATTTACAGTCTTCTAGAATAGAAATTGTGCCTTCTGAAACAAGTGAATTGGCAGTCACAAGTCTATGACAAAATTTTAGGAGGTGATATTATGGTTACATTAGAGAAAACATATGTTAACGTCTACAAACTACATTTCATAGATGAGTCTGAGCATGATCAGTATCAGATTGTATTGTCCAAGAACATCAACACAGTTCGTTACTATGTAAAGAAACTGATGTATAATAGAGGATGGTTTCTAACTGATTTCTATGAATTAACTATCTATGATGACCATCTCTGGCTTACAAGATACATAATAAGATACAACGTTGTGAATGGAAAGATTAGAAGAAGAACTTAATGTATTGCAGACACTAATAGACACTTTAACCAAATACTGTAAGAATAACTTTTTATCAAAAAACAAAGCAAATCTAGCATGTAAGTATCACGTTACAAGATTATATCAAGCAGATTTTGTTGATCAGAGCTTGAAAACAAGAGATAAAAAAAGGTTTATGGGTAGTGTTGTCCAAAGTGTTCTACGGCTATGATTATGTCGTCCATGCTTATTTTTCCATCACTGTTTATATCACAGTTTGGATCGTAGTTTGGCTGTCCAATTTTTGAACCGAAAGCGTCACATAACAGGATTATGTCGTCCATTTTCACTTTAAGGTCACGATCAACATCGCCTGGAATGTATGGGACTGCAAATGCGAAGGTTGAAAGGTGAGTGGTTTCTCCACATATAATATTATTTTCTATGTCTACAGCAGTTGTTATGTTAGTCCATTCCTGTAGAGATTCATCCCAGTGCAGCAAGCACAAGTTCGCTTCTTCTTCAGCAGTCATGTTAGAATCATCATAAGCGATTCTAAGTCTAATAGTTCCAGAATAGTTAGCTGTAGTTTTAATATCATAATAGTTTTCTGCTAACTTGAAGCCGCTTGGTGGTTCAGGACCAACATCTATTATGTTAGCAGTTGTTAAACCAGCTACTGTCACATTATCATAAATCAAACAAACTTCAGAGGAAGGAAAAGCTGTTACGTTCTGGCCTTCCATTGTTAATCCTCCAAATGGACCCATTAAAGGATAGTTATCCACGTTATTTGCATCGATGATGTATGGAGTATCTCCTATACCATCACTACCAGTCTCATTCTGATAAGGACCACTATAAAAATCAACACCTGCATAGTCGCTCCAATAGTTTCCACCAGAAGGATAACCATCATCCCAAACATGACCGCCATGTGCTTGAAAAATTATTTGTTTCTCATTGTTTATAAAATTGTTATGAAAAAATGTATTAATACCTCCCAAACAGTATACGCCACACCAACGGTTATTCAATATATTATTCCCATAAATAATATTAAATGATGACTGAAGGTAGATGCCAGCGAAGTTATTAGATAACACATTACCTGAAATAGTTTGACTTTGGGCATCACTGGCCCACACGGAAATGCCATTTCCCCTATTTCCTACTATATTGTTCTTAGAAATATTGTTGTAACACGAACCATAAAAAATTATGATACCATTGCGGCTATTTATTAGTTCATTTCCATAAATGTTGGTGTAGCTTGTATTGAGCAGTTCGATTCCCGCAGATGTATAGGAAAGGTTAAGGTTTTCTATCCTAATATTAGTACAGCTAACTAAGACTACTTGACCAGCATTCTCAACAACAACATTAGAGTTGCCTTCCAAGTATACGAGAGGCTTTCCATTAACTGCATTATTGACAACAACGTTATGATATGAATTAATAATCCGTAGTCCATCGCCAACAAAAACATTTTGACTTATATTATTATAATTCGAGTCACCAATCAAGCATAATCCAGAAACTTCGTTACTTGTTAAGTTGTTTGCTGTGATGGTATTATTTGAAGACTGTAAGAGGTAAACACCATAGAAGCTGCAATTATATATGCGATTTCCTGTTATAGTAGTATTCCTTGTATTGACTAATTCTATGCCAATGTTAGTGAATGACAAAGTCATATTCTCTATACGTATTGCGTCACAGTTAACGAGTATAACCTGCCCAGAGTCTTCTATTGTTGCGTTTGAAAAGTTCTCAAGATATGTCAATGGCTTGCCATTCACAGTATTATTTACAACTATATTGTTATAAGAATACCCATTTAGGAGACCGGAATTAACAAATATGTTTTCAGAAATAACATCATAATTTGTATGCCGAAGATCGATTCCTGCATTTTTGCAATTTTCAAAGTAATTTTTAGTTATATTAGCATTTGAGCTGTCAGGATGAAAAAAAATCCCGTATAAGCTATTTGTTATGTTATTTTCAGAGAACACATCAAAACTACCGCTTACCTCTAAACCCAATTCATTACTAGTTATACAGTTCTTAACAAAAAAGTTTCCTTCTCCCTGAGCAAATATACCTCCATAAAAATTTTCGATGTTCATATTTTTAATAGTCACGTTATTACATTGTTGAATTTGGATCCCAGTATACGAATTATAGATGATTGGCTCAATATGATGGTCTATGCCATCAAGAATAATGTTGGACCTTTCAATAACAATTCCGTCTCCAGGGCATACAATGTTATCTGTTAACGTGTATGTTATATTATCATAGGTTATTATTGGCGCATCGGGTGGGTCTATGCTTCCATCAGCCCTTATGTAGATTGTTCCACCAGTCCATTCGCCTTTAATAGGTTTAATTTCAACAGCAAATGTTAACATGCCAATAAACAACAAGGCTACCATTATTCCAGAAACTATCCACTTCAACATTTCACCCTCTCCTAACCCTAAAATAGTTTAATTTGAAAAATAACATTTACGGAGAAATCTTCTATAGTTATCTGTCCTGTAGTCTCTGTAAAATAAGTAAGATTAGCATGTAAGTTACATATTTCAAGACTATTGCATAGACATCTAGCTATTTAGGACTAGAAAAATGGAAGATTTAAGAATTAGAAAAAGAAGGGTTAGTTGCTTATTGTTTGTTCGAGTTCTGTTAATGCTTTGAATGTTCGGTCTCTGAGCTCTGTTAGTTTTGGGCTCCAGTAGTGTTTAATGAATATTGATGTTAGTATTCTGCCTTGTAATAGGTTAATTTCTGCTTCTAAGATTCCATGCTGCAACATGTAGGTCCCAAAATAATCTCTCAGCTCGTTTATTCTCATTCTGACATTCTTACGTTCTAGCTTTTTACGAATAGCATTATAGCTTACTGGTTGACAATTACATATTTGTTTGATTAGTTCCTCTGGAATGAATGAAATAAAGCAATTCTTGGTTCTACGGATAAAGTCTTTGGGATACTTGAAGTGTAGCAAGCAGTTTAGGTTTTTGTCATAGTATCCGTTCAATAATTTTTTGTTGTTTAGTTCTATTATTCTATTGAAGCTTGTGACAGCCTCTTGTTTTCGTAATCCCGAGTATAGACAAAATTTTAGGAATGTGTTTTCTCTATCACTAAGGATAGGTCGAACTTCACTTACCCATTCCAGAACTTCATTACCATTACTGTTAGTGTTTAGAATTCTAAGGAATGAAGTAAAACTATCTTGTCTAAGTATTTTAACTCCATGATCAAGTAATCTTTGTTTAAATTGCTGATGCATTCCCAGAAACTTGGATAAGACAATTAAAGCCTTAACAACTGTTGATTTAGTCGAATCTTTCAGAAAGTCTATTTGCTTAAGATTACCATAAAGTAAATGATGATATTTCCTAGCATAACAGTATGTAGTGGCAGTATATTGTTTAGAATACTTAGCTTTTAACCAATCTCTAAAGTAGTTCCAATCTATATAAATATTAACGTCAAGCGGATGTCCTAACCGAGCTAGACTACCGGCCCGTTTCGGTATTCTCTATTTGATTAGGGTTCTTTTAAAATAGGTTTTCGGTTAATAAGAAGGCTACTCAGCAAGTAAACATTTTAAGATGTAAAAAGGATTAAATGAGCGTATAATAATGCCGGGATGGCGGAGTGGATAACGCGCAGGCCTTGAGAGCCTGTGGACCCTTTGGGTCCGCATGGGTTCGAATCCCATTCCCGGCGCCAAATGTTTCATCTGAGATTTTGATGTTTTTAGGATGATTTTTATTTTTAGTCGTTTAGAAACAAGAAAGTTTCAGGCGTTCTTTGAAGCTTTCACTCAAGCATAAGTCAATTTTACGCTAAGTTTATTAACAAGACATATTAATTTCAGACGGTTTAAAATTAAAAGAACCAGAAGGGATATGCATGGAATGGTTCCTTATAACTCCATTAGCTGGATTGGCTTCTGTTGCTCTTGCGGCTTATCTTTACCGTTATGTTAGCAACCAAGAAAGTGGCACAGAAAAGATGGAGGCAATAGCTAGCGCAATAAAAGAAGGAGCAAAGGCATACTTAAGAAGACAAAACTTGACTCTCACAATATTTGTTTTGGCCATGGCGACAGTGCTTGGAATACTTTTCGGCATAACCCAAAGCACATTTCATGGAGCAAGCATTGCAATAGCGTACTTGTTTGGCTCCTTATGCACAGCAATAGCCTCTTACGCTGGAATGATGGCAGCAGTCAAAGCAAACGTGAAAACAGCAAACGCCGCAAAATCCGGCTTGAAAAAAGCTTTTCCAGTGGCATTTTTCGGAGGCGCAGTAATGGGTCTAGCGACAGTAGGTTTAGCTCTCCTCGGAATAAGCCTACTATTTTACATTTACCATGTAGTTCTAGGCTGGACTGAAGGAGAAGCCGCAAACATCGTATTAGGCTTCAGTTTCGGAGCCAGCGCGCTGGCACTTTTTGCAAAAGCAGGAGGCGGCATCTACACAAAAACAGCAGACATAAGCGCCGACCTTGTGGGAAAAGTGGAATTAGGGATTCCCGAAGATGACCCAAGAAATCCAGCTGTAATTGCAGACAACGTTGGCGACAACGTCGGTGACGTCGCGGGCATGGGTGCAGATTTGATCGACTCCTATATTGCAAGCGTTATCGCAGCAGTAATTATTGGCGCTGAAATTGGAGGCGGAATCTTTGCAACACTTCCACTTTTGATAGCAGCCGTAGGAGTTTTCGCGTCGATAGTTGGAGCCCTTTTTGTGAAAGTTACTGTGGCTAACAATCCAGGAGCTGCATTGAACAGAGGAACTTTCTCAACATGCTTATTCTTTGCAATCTTCCTTCTGATTATTACGTATTTTTCAGGGTTAAGCGGAAATATGTGGCTTGGCGTTTTTCTTCCAACATTAGCTGGATTAATAGCAGGAATGATAATTGGAATCACAACGGATTACTTCACTTCAATCGACAGAGCACCAACACAGAAAGTCGCTTCTGCTTCCACCAGCGGAGCAGCAATAAACATACTGACGGGATTTTCTTACGGAATAATGAGCATCGTCCCGCCGGTGATCGGCATCTGCGCCGCAACTTTAGCTTCATGGTATCTCGCAAGCGCTTTTGGAGTCGAACCCTTCTACGGAATCGCTGTCTCAGCTCTTGGAATGCTTTCAATTGTCGGAATGATAATATCCGCTGACGCTTACGGACCAATTTCTGACAACGCAAAAGGCATAGCTGAACAATCAGGGTTAGGCGAAGAAGTTATAGAAGTTGCTGACAAGCTTGACGCTGCAGGCAATACGTCAAAAGCAATAACGAAGGGTTTCGCAATAGGAGCTGCAGCCTTAACGGTTCTCGCGCTTTTCCATGGTTACCTAACACTTGTAGATATTCCAACATTAGATTTAATGAAACCAGAAGTGGTTGTAGGCATTTTCACTGGAGCAATGATGCCGCCTTTGCTTTCGGCAATGCTAATCTTAGCCGTTGGAAAAAATGCTGGAAGAATGGTTGAAGAAATTCGACGCCAATTTAAGGAAATTCCAGGACTTATGGAAGGAAAAGCAAAACCAGACTATGCCAAATGCGTTGACATCGCCACTAAAGGCGCCTTGAAAGAGCTCATACTGCCTTGCGCTTTAGCAATAATAGCCCCGATAGTAGTTGTGTTAATTTTGGGAAAAGAAGCACTTGCGGGATTCTTGGCTGGAAGCATCATTACAGGAATAATATTCGCTTTGCTCATGGCAAATTCTGGCGGAGCATGGGACAACGCCAAAAAATACATTGAAGCTGGAGCTTTCGGTGGGAAAGGCTCAGAAGCCCACAAAGCGGCAGTCACAGGCGACACGGTTGGCGACCCCTTTAAAGATACAGCTGGGCCTTCATTAAATACAATGATTACAGTGATGTCCCTGGTCGCATCAGTTTTCGCTCCCTTAATCTTACTATTGATACATTAGAAAGAAAGGTGTTAAGCGACGCACAATTTTTTTATAGTGATGCCCGCGTCTATTCATAGTCACAACCAAACCGAGAGGTGTAAATCACGTCAAAACCGCTACATGCCACAGAAATCGATGAAGCTATGCGTCTTCTAAATGTGAACCGTGAAGGCTTAACTTCTCAAGAAGCGCAGGAAAGACTGAAAAAATATGGATACAACGAACTGAAGGAGAAGAAAAGAAAAACTGCGCTTCAAATGTTTTTGAGTGAGTTTAAAGACATATTCATATTACTTCTTATAGCTGCGGCAATTTTCTCTGCGATAGTCGGCTATTACGAGTTGCAACGACCTTTAATGCCCGGCGAATTACCTAAGGAACCTCTTGAAGAGTATGCCGACTCAATTGTTATAGCCATAATAGTAGTCTTGGTTGCTGTAGCTGGCTTTGTTCAAGAATATCGAGCAGAAAAAGCGTTAGAAGCATTGAAAAAACTTGCAGCACCTAAAGCTCGCGTACTACGTCAAGATAAAGAGATGATTATTCCAGCACGCGAGGTTGTTCCCGGAGACATTTTGGTTTTGGAAGCAGGAGACTTGGTGCCAGCTGACGCTAGGTTAATAGAAAGCATTGAAATGAAAGCCGACGAGGCAATTTTAACTGGAGAATCAACACCCGTAAATAAAGATGCAACAGCCGTGTTAACGCCTGACACACCAGTTGGCGAAAGACGTAACATGGTTTTCACAGCCACACACATCATTTATGGAAGAGGCAAAGCGGTGGTTACAGCCACTGGAATGCAAACTGAATTTGGAAAGATTGCAGAGCTTGTTCAAGAAGCTGAGGAAGAAGAAACTCCGCTGCAAAGAAAACTTGACAATTTTGCGAAAAAAATCGCAAAAGTAGTCGTCGCTGTTTGTGCGTTAATTTTTGCTTTAGAAGCTTTTGAGGTAGCCTCTATCGCGTGGCATGGCAGCGGACCAGTACAACTTGAAGGCTTTATTGGAGCGTTTATGTCGTCAATTTCGCTCGCAGTTTCTGCAGTGCCGGAAGGATTACCGGCTATAGTGACTATAAGCCTCGCTCTTGGCGCAAGAGAATTTGCTAAGCGCAACGCTATAATTAGGAAACTCTCCGCGGCAGAAGGTTTAGGCGCAGTTACAGTCATCTGCTCAGACAAAACTGGAACCCTAACCAAGGGAGAGATGACTGTTCGAAGATTGTATGTGCACGACAGATTTGTTGAAGTTTCGGGTGTTGGTTACGAGCCGAAAGGCGAATTTCAACAAGAAAACAAACCCGTTGACCCCACAAATGATGTGGAAATTTCAACGCTTCTAAAGATAGGCGCGTTATGCAATAACGCGCAACTTTCGCAGAATGATAACGGATTATGGACGATTGTAGGTGACCCAACAGAAGGCTCCCTAATTGTCACTTCCACAAAAGCGGGCTTCACCCAAAAAACATTGACAGAACAGTATCCACGCATAAGCGAGATTCCCTTCACTTCAGAAAGAAAACGCATGACAACCGTCCACTTAACGCCGGAAAAAGAGAAAGTTGCATTTATGAAAGGTGCTCCCGAAATAGTTCTTGAAAAATGCAGTTACATTCTTGAAGACAGTGAAGAAAAGAAATTAACCGCAGCTAAGCGGAAGAAAATTTTAGAAGTAAATGAGGAAATGGCAAGCTCAGCATTACGTGTCTTAGCCATGGCATACAAGCGACTACCCGCTGAGCTTAATGAGTTTAACGAGAAGACAATTGAAGAAGGCTTGGTTTTCGTTGGTTTAGAAGGAATGATTGACCCACCGCGCGAAGAAGCAATCGAAGCCAACAAGAAATGCGAAAGAGCCGGAATAAAGACTGTAATGATAACTGGTGACCACAAACTCACGGCTGTAGCGGTAGCGAAAGAAATCGGAATGATGAAAGAAGATAGTATAGTTCTCACTGGTGCAGAGTTAGATGCTATGAGCGACCAAGATTTCGAAAAAATCGTAGAAAACGTTGCCGTGTACGCGAGAGTTTCGCCAGAGCATAAGTTGAAAATTGTGAAAGCCTTGAAGGCTAAAGGACACATTGTAGCGATGACTGGCGACGGCGTCAACGACGCACCAGCAGTTAAAGCTGCAGACATAGGCGTTTCAATGGGCATATCGGGCACTGATGTTACCCGTGAAGCCTCAGACCTTGTGCTTACAGACGACAACTTCGCAACTATAGTGAAAGCTGTTGAGCAGGGAAGGGTAATCTATGATAACATTCGCAAATACGCGCGATTCTTAATCGCCTGCAACTTTGACGAATTACTTGTCATCGGGTCATTCGCTATTTTAGGAGGCATATTCAGCCCTGAACAGTTTCCGTTGCCTCTGCTTCCGGCAATGATTTTGTGGATAAACCTTGTCACCGACGGCGCACCAGCAGTAGCGCTAGCCACAGACCCACCAGATGTGGATGTTATGGACCGAAAGCCTCGCAAGCCAGAAGAAGGAATATTGCATGGAATGGGTCGCTTTGTTATAGCGTCGTTCATACTGCAAGCTACTGGAACAATTCTAGTTTTTTGTCTCGAATATTACGTGTGGCCAGCTCACGGATTTGGAACAGAAGAAACTCTGCGAGAAGCGAGAACAACGGCTTTCGTGCAAGCTGCGATGTTCGAGTTGTTTGTTGTTTGGAACTGCCGCTCTGAAACTCGAAGTGTGTGGAGGATGGGGAAAGATGCGTTCAAGAACAAGTTCTTTGTGATAGCCGAAATTGTCTCAATAGCTGCTACTATAGGCATAACTTACATTCCGATAACAGCGAAAATGTTTGGGTTATCACCACTAAGCCCAACAGATCTAGCCTACGTAATAGGAGTAGCCAGTTGGGGACTCTTCATCCTTCCAGAATTCTTAATGAACAAAAAAATCTGGAAATGGAAATAATCGTTTAGAAAAGCTTATATGAAAAGGCGTTTCAAAAAACGTTCCACAATCAACATACATAAAAAGACGTGAACAACATGAACGAAAAATCAGCAAACCCAGCACCACTCGGACTATTAGGCTTCGGAATGACAACCGTTCTCCTAAACTTCGTCCACAATGCCCGCTTAGGCCCAATCGACAGCATGATTCTTGGAATGGGCATATTCTACGGCGGTTTAGCGCAGATTATTGCGGGTATATTAGAATATAAAAAGGGCAACACGTTTGGAACAACAGCATTCACATCCTACGGACTCTTTTGGCTATCTTTCGTAACTCTAAACTGGCTAGGAACGACAAGCGTAGCCACCAGAGGAATCTGGCCATTCACATCCTACGCTCCATACTTGTCAGGTTACAATACACCTTGGTTCGTTAGCCAAGAAGCGTTTATGGCTTATTTCCTAATGTGGGGAATATTCACGTTCGTGATGTTCTTTGGCACTCTGAAAACCAACCGTGCCCTACAATTTGTCTTCATGAGCCTTGCAATACTCTTCTTTCTACTCGCAGCGAAATCAGCAGTCCTCGCTTACACAACAATATCGCCCACAGACCCACAAATAGAACTGTTCACCCGTATAATCGGAGCTGAAGGTATCATTTGCGGCTTCAGTGCAGTTTATCTAGCATTGGCAGAAGTATTAAACGAAGCACATGGAAAAACAGTATTACCAATTTGTCCAGTAACTCAATAATCGCCTCCCACCATTTTTTACCAAAAAATAAAAGCTAGTGCAAAATTAAATCTGAAAGTCAAACAACAATAATTCCCTCTTAAAAGAACCTAAATGCATATATACGATAACAAATTTTCCTAAAAAGAAAACCAAGTAACCAAAACCATAAAAGGTGTGAAATAAAATGTCCAAAGAATCAATAGAAGTTTACAAAGAATTCGAAGCTGACATAATCCCACCCAGTTGGAAAGACAGAGTCTGGAACAAAAAGGACTTCAAAGAATGGTACGAAAACACAGTAAAAGACAAAAAGGCAAAGGAAGAATGGTGGGAAAAATGGGCAAACGAGATTTTCTGGTTCAAAAAGTGGAACAAAGTATTAGACGATAGCAACCCGCCATTCTATAGGTGGTTTGTCGGCGGCGAAACTAATCTGGCGTACTTAGCCACAGACTGGCAACTAGCACAGGGCAGAAAAAACAAGTTAGCTCTGATATGGGAAGGAGAGCCATGGGACGACGCATTGCAGCAGTCAAAGGAAGTTAGAAAATTCACATATTATGATATTCACAGAATATCAAACGTTATTAGCTACGCTTTGAAGGAGAAATTAAAGGTCAAAAAGGGAGAAATTCTCACATTCTATCTTCCGATGATTCCAGAACTCCCATTCTACATGCTCGCCGCACAAAGATTAGGAGCAAAACACAGCATAGTTTACAGTGGATTCAGCGCAGACGCACTAGCCACTAGAGCAATAGACGGTGGCGCCAGAATCATAGTTACGGCAGACGGGTTCTATAGAAGAGGACGAATAATAAGCTTGAAACCCATCGTCGACGAAGCCGTAAAAATATGCGCACAAAACGGATGCAAAATCGAAAAAGTCATCGTAGTCAAAAGAACAGGACAAGACATTCCATGGAATAATGACGTTGACGTTTGGCATCACGAATTCATCAAAGATGTGCCACAGAATGTAAACATTCCAGTCGAAAAATGCGGCTCAGAAGATTTCTCCTATATACTCTACACATCAGGCACGACCGCCGCTCCAAAAGGAGCGCAACATTCTATAGGTGGCTATGCAGTCGCTCTGTACACTACGATGAAGCTCATATTCGATGTGCGCGAAGATGACATTTACTGGTGCACAGCGGACATCGGATGGGTTACCGGCCATTCATACATTGTTTATGGACCACTCATGGCGGGTTTGACATCAGTAATGTATGAAGGAGCCCCAGACTGTCCGGGACCAGACAGATGGTGGAACATAATCCAGCGATATGGCGTAACAATCTTCTACACTACGCCAACAGCGATCAGAATGCTAATGAAATTCCCAGAAGAGCTTGTCAGAAAATACGATTTATCAACAGTAAGAATCTGCCATTCCGTTGGTGAACCAATCAACCCAGAAGCATTCAAATGGTATTACAAAAACATCGGCAGAGAAGACATAGTCGCATCAAGCACATGGTGGATGACAGAAACAGGACAAATGCTCACAGGACACTTCCCTGGGTTAGGAAAAATATTCCCACTCAAACCGGGAACAAACGGCTATCCCATACCAGGAGTTACAATGGAAGTTCTCGACGACGACGGAAATCCATGCAAACCCGGAGTGAGAGGATATTTAGCCATAACTTCACCATGGCCAGGAATGCTCATGACACTTTACAAAAACCCACAGAGATACATAGACGTTTATTGGTCAAGATTCAAGGGTAAAATGTACTTCTACACTGGAGACTTCGCTATCAAAGACCAAGATGGATACATATGGGTGCTGGGAAGAGCTGACGACGTTCTCAAAGTTGCAGGTCACAGAATCGGAACAGCAGAAATCGAATCGGCAATGATTAAACATCCAGCCGTAGCAGAATCGGCATGTGTCGGCAAAGAAGATCCAGTAAAAGGGCAAACACCATTTATTTTCACAGTGCTCAAACAAGGATATTCTCCAAGCCAAGAACTTGCAAACGAGCTAAAAATGCATTTAAGAAGCACTATTGGTCCACTCGTAGCATCAGACACCACAATAGCCTTTGTCGACTCCGTTCCCAAAACAAGAAGCGGCAAGATCATGAGACGTTTATTAAAAGCGATAATTGCAGGAGCAACTCTCGGAGACGTCAGCACATTAGAAGATGGAGTAGCAGTGGAAGAAGCAAAGAAAGCCTATGAATCGGTAAAAGCAGCTCTCGAACGCAAATGAAAGAAAAACTGCCTAACAACTAAACATCAAACTTCGAGTTTCAAAATTTTTCTTAATTCTACTTCTCAAAATCCACAATAGTAAGTGCTAAGATATTTCTAATGTCGCAATGGAAAGTTCACTGTCAAACGGCTGTATCCTAAACCCCTTTTTGGTGCACATGTTAATCATTTTAGAGTTGTCTGAGATTACGTAACCAAATATCGTTTTTAACTTCATATCTCTGCCAATTTCAATAATACAATCAAGCAGTTTGGAACCAAGCCCAAGTCCTTGCCATTGGTCACCTACCACAACGGCAAACTCTCCACGTTTTCCACCAGGCTCCAAAGTGAGCAAAGCAACGCCAATTATGCTTCTTTTGTCTTTCTGCATCTCCGCAACAATGGCAATCTCACGGTCATAATCTATATTACAATAACGCGTTAAGGTTTTATGAGGAACCTCTTTGAAAACTTGGAAAAATCGAAGACGCATCGTTTCTTCAGACAGAGAGCAATAAAGTTCGTTTAAGAGAGCCTCGTCTTCAGGCTTTATTGGACGAAGAACCACGGAGGTTCCATCTTTTAACGTCCACTGAGTAACGTATTTCTTAGGGTAGGGAGCTATCACGAGATGTTCGTGAGGCTGAATTTCATGCAGCATTTTTTCAGTTTCTATAACTATTCTGGCATCAACAGCTACAGCACTATTCTCATCGACAAGTAAAGGATTCACATCAATCTCCTTTATCTCCGGAAAATCCATAACAAGCTGTGAAAACTTCACTAAAATCTCCTCGAGAAGTTTAAAATTGGGACGAAAACCGCTTGACTCAGAAAACTGGTAAATTTTAGTTTTCTCTATAAGTCGTCTTGCAAGAACTTGGTTTAATGGCGGAAGCCCTATGCTTATATCTTGCAATAGCTCTGTCGCCACACCACCCATTCCAAAAACTATTACGGAGCCAAACTGAGGATCTTTCTTAGAGCCAATAAGCAGTTCGTATCCTCTTTTTCGAACCATGGGCTGGATTACGACGCCTTGAAATTCGGCTTCAGGGCTATAGCTTTTTACTTTTTGCGCTAATTCGTCAAAAAACATTTTGACTTCTGCTGGTGACCAAACATTGAGTATAACGCTTTCAGCTTTGGATTTGTGGGTTATTTGTGGCGAAAGGGCTTTCATGACAACTGGGTATCCTAACGCAGAAGCCACAGCTTCAGCTTCTTCCGGAGTCTTTGCAGTCATAGTTTTTATTGTGGGAATCTGATACGCCTCGAGAAACTGAAGAGACTCTGGTTGAGTCAAAACCTTTCGTCCTTCGCTAAAAGCTCTTCGCAAAATCTCTTTGAGAAAGGCGGGAACAGTTAACTCGATGGAAAGCTCTTCTGGAGTTTGATAGAGAAGCTCCAAGTTTTGAGTATAGCTATACATGTACATGAACGTAGAAACAGCCTGCTCTGGCGTACTAAACGCTGGAATATTGTTCTTTTGCAGCAGCTGCCTAGCCCTTCGACAGTCACCTTCACCTGTAAACGACGTAAGAACCGGCTTTGTGGTTTGTTTTGAAAGCTCAATTATCATTCTTGCTGTTGCAAGAGGGTTAGCCGCCCCTTGAGGAGTATACACAATCAAGAAGCCATCACTATTAGGATCTTTAAAACATATTTCCATAACCTTCCTAAACCTGTCCACGGTGGCTTCTTCCAAAATGTCAATGGGATTTGCCACACGACAATATAAAGGCAAAACATTCCGCAAAGCCTGAACAGTTTCACTGCTTAACTTTGAAAGACGCCCACCACGCGCAATGAGACAATCAGTTGCAATTATGCTCGGTCCACCAGCATTAGTGATTATTGTAAGATTTGGTCCTTTTGGATTTGATTGCATCGCCAAAGCTTCTGCACAGCTAAAGAGATCATTTATCGCTTCAACACGAACAATTCCAGCGCGTCTAAAAGCAGCATCGTAAATTGCATCTTCTCCGCAGAGGGCGCCGATATGAGAAACTGTTGCCTCTGCACTCTCGGGAAAACGCCCCGCCTTCACCACTACGATAGGTTTGGCTCTAGCGAATCCTCTAGAAGCACTCATAAATTTCCGCGCGTCTGTGACACACTCAATGTAGAGTATGATGCTTCGTGTTTGAACATCATTTCCGAAATAATCAATCAAGTCTCCAAGATCTACGTCAATCATTGAGCCTGTAGAGACTACGGCACTGAAACCAATATTTGCTTCAGCAGCCCAATCTAGCACTGAAGCACATAACGCTGCACTTTGAGAAATGAACGCTATTCTTCCAGGCATGGCTGTTTTATTTGCAAACGTAGCGTTTAGTTTGATTTTTGGTCGCATTATTCCAAGGCTGTTTGGCCCGATGATTCGCATGCTGTATTTATTTTTGAGTTCAAGAATTTGGTTCTCGAGTGCTTCTCCTTCTTTTCCTGTTTCTCTAAAACCAGCCGAAATAATGATTGCTCCCGCTACGCCAGCTTTTCCACATTCTTCTACGATTTGCGGAACCGTATGCGCCGGAGTTGCAATTACTGCAAGGTCTATTTGCCACGGAATTTTAGTGACGCTTGGGTAGGCAGTGATGCCTTGAACCGTGGGTCTGAAAGGGTTAACAGGATAAACTACTCCAGTGTAGCCTACACCAACCAAATTTTGTATAAGCCTGGCGCCAACTGAGCCCTCCTCGTCGCTTGCGCCTATTACTGCAATTCTTTTAGGATTGAAGATTTTGTCAAGATTTTCAGTGCCCATCCTCTCGCCCTCCATTCTTTGCAGAATGCGCCCTTCACATGTTAGTATATACGATACATATTCTTTAAAGTATTCCTAAATGACCTATACCAGAAGAAACTAGACCGCTTATTTCAACATCACATTTTACAGCTTTAGGGATAAATTCTAGTGATTGTCCTAGGGAAAGGAATTGCTTCCCGTATGTGCTTTAGTTTACATATCCACATAACAGTTCTTTCAAGTCCCAATCCAAACCCGGAGTGAGGCACTGAGCCGTACCTTCTTAAATCTAAATACCATTCGTAAGCCTTCTTAGGCAAGCCGAACTCTTCTATTCTTTGTTCAAGCAGTTTTAAATCGTGAATTCTTTCGCTTCCTCCAATTATTTCGCCGTAGCCTTCAGGAGCCATCAAATCAGCGCAAAGCGCAACTTCAGGATTTTTCGGGTCAGGTTGCATGTAGAAGGCTTTGACTTTTGCTGGGTATCTGTGAACGAAGACAGGTTTTTCAAATTTTAATGAAATGAATCTTTCATGAGGTGCTCCCAAATCTTCTCCCCATTGTATTGGGCATTTGGCTTTCTGCAGCATCTCTATTGCTTCCGTGTAGCTGATTCTTTCGAAAGGAGGCTCAACTTTTTCCAGAGGCTTTAAGTCTCTCTTTAAGGCTTCCAGTTCTCGCTTTCTTTTTTCCAAGACTGTTTTCACTATATATGTGACTAATTCTTCTTGAAGCTTCAAATTATCCTCAAAAGTGTAGAATGCCATTTCAGGCTCAAGCATCCAGAACTCTGTTAAATGCCGTGGAGTTTTTGATTTTTCAGCTCGAAAGGTTGGTCCGAAACAGTAAACTTTGCCAAACGCGGCGATTGTAGCTTCAACATAAAGCTGTCCGCTTTGTGTTAGGAATGCTTTGTCGCCGAAATATGGAACTTCAAAAAGAGTTGCAACGCCCTCTACGGCGGCTGGGGTGAGAATTGGAGAATCCGTTAAGGTGAAACCTCTTTCATCCAAGAAATCTCTGCATGCTTTCACGATTTCAGCTCTCACTTTCAATATAGCAACTTGCCTTGGGCTTCGAACCCATAATTGTCGAAAGCCAAGTAAGAAATCGATGCCGTGTTCCTTCTTGCCTAATGGATATTCTGGTTCTGCTAAATGGATAATTTGTAAATCCTTAATTCTTATTTCGTAGCCGCCTGGTGCTCTTTTGTCCTCCTTAACTACGCCTTTAATTATGATGGATGATTCTTGTGTTAGTTTGTCAGCGTCGCTGAAAACTTTCTTAGAGACTTCGTCTTTGTGAACTGTGGCTTGTATTGTTCCAGTTCCGTCTCGCACCATCAAAAACTGGACTCCGCCGCCGGAACGTTTTGTAACTAGCCAGCCCTTTATCTCAACTTCTTTTTCGGTTAGTTTTCCGTCTAATATATCGCTAACGCTCATGTGCAAGCACCTTCTTCAAAACTTACGGAGTAGATGCTTATAAATCCAAAAGAAGATTCAGCTTTTTCAGGTGAAGTTAAAACGTTCACCGTGCAAATTTAGCACCTTACAACCCTAATTGCATCTTTAATTTTAAACGTTTCGTTTTCAATAATAACTTTCTTGTTAAAAGTAAGGTGAATAATAAATTGCCGCCACACAATTCTTAAATCTCTAACATTTGGCAATACTACGTGAAGAAGAATGCATATTATGGAAAAACACAATCAAAAACTGTTAATTCTGAAAATTTCGACAGTCGCAATAATGAGCGTAGTCTTTGTAGAAGTTATCTTGGGCTTTATTGTTGGAAGTTTAGCAATTCTAAGTGATGGCGCTCATGCGTTGTTAGATGCCATATCCATGTTTGTGCTCGTAATTGCGACAAGAGCTTCGCTTAAACCGCCAGACGAGGAGCACATGTATGGGCATGAAAAAATTGAGCCTATTGGCGGATTAATTGGCGGAATAATTCTCTCTGTTACAGCAGTTTTCTTGATGTTTGAGGCTGTTTTAAAACTTCTGGAAAGCAAGCCATATTTGATTTCAGAGTGGGAGTTTGCTGGTTTTATAGCCATCGCCTACACTTTCTGCATAGACATATTAAGAGTTACAATGTTGCATAAGACAGAACATGAAAGTGTAACGGTTAAAGCGGGACTCTACCATGCTCTAGCAGATTTAGGGTCAACACTCATCGCGTTTCTCGGATTTGGACTGGCAACGATAGGAATTTTCCTCGGCGACGCGCTAGCTTCCATGGTTCTTAGCGCTATAATAGGATACTTAAGCGTCAGATTAATCTGGAGCAGTGGAATGGAGTTAAGCGATGCAATATCAGGGGACGTTGCAACAAAAGTTAGGAAAGAAATACTCAGCATAAAAGGAGTCTGCAAATGCGAGAACTTGAGAGTCAGAAGGGTAGGCGAGAAAACCTTTGTGGAAGCTACGGTGCAAGTGCCAGATTACATGAGTCTAGAAGAAGCGCACGCACTAGCCTCAAAGATAGAAACAGATATCAAAGGCTCTCTGGGAAATGCAGATGTCACAATTCACATTGAACCATTAGAAGCAGAAGGACGAACTGAAAAGCTTGTGGAGAAATTGGCAACCGAAGTTGAAGGTGTAAAGGAAGCTCATGAAATAAATGTAACATGCACTAGAGGAAGACTGTACATAACATTGCATGCGCAAGTAGACCCAACGATGTCCATCGAAAAATCCCATGAAATAGCGGATAAAATTGAACAAAAAGTTAGTAAAGGAATACGGGATGTTAAAAACATAACTGTTCACATAGAACCATTTGACGCTGAATTGCGGAAAGGCTCTGCAGTAGACGAGAATGAAATAAAAGAAATTGTTTATCATGCTATGGATAAGTATAAGCAAACTTTTGAAATTAAAAAAATAGTGACTTACGTGGCTGAAAAAAGACGTTACATAAACATAGACTGCAGTTTCAGCGGCAAACCGTCAATAAAAGATGCGCATGAACTCGCTTCTTATATTGAAGAAAAATTGAAGGAAAAATTTGCGGAAACAATAGTCACCGTTCACATAGAACCAGAGAAAAAATAAGAAACTATGGAAGTTCAATTTCGTTTATCAAATGTAAGTCGTCCAAGCTGTTCATTTTAATTTTTTTGTCAGACACGGTGTAAAGTGTTTCCTCGATGTAAAATATTCGCTTCACCCAGTAACTAGGAGCCCATACATCCATCCCTACAGATAAGTGAGTAATATTTCCTCTAAGCATAAAACCTTCAAGAGACACGCTAAACACGTAAGCACCTTGCCACACTGGTTCTCCTAATGCCCAAGGAGGTACACCGCCGGGATATTCGCTTTCATCTATTTCTGCAACTAAAACGGGTATAGCTAGAAGATTTTTTGACTTATCAAAAAGAAACGCTTTATGATCGCTCAGAACCGGTGAATCTGATCCCCTATCACCAATCGTGTAGTTTGCTATTTGTTTTGGATTGTTGACGTCGGTGACGTCAAAGAGGGATATTTTTACTCCTTGATACCATGCAAAGTCTCCTTCGTCTGCTTCGACTGTATGTTTGCCTATACCGATTAGATGTGTTTCATCATAAGGATGCAGATAATCTGAGTACCCAGGAATGTGCAGTTCTCCTAGAACTGAGGGGTTGGTTGGTTGGCTTAAGTCTATCACGAACAAGGGGTCAGTTTTTTTGAAAGTTACAAAATAAGCTCTATTGCCCATGAATCTGGCGGAATGGAAGTTTTCACCAAGTGCAAGCCCTTCCAGTTTTCCAACTACGCTTAGATTCATGTCTAGCACGTAGAGGTTTGTTTGCGTTGTCCAGTTCTGTGTCCACGACGTTGTTTCGATTCTGAAATAGTCGCTGTATTCATCCATTGAAAATTGGTTGCGTTCATGCCCTGGCACTGTTCCTCTGGCTTCGCATGTCATATTACTACCTTGTACACGTATTCGGTAGATAGTGGTGTTGCCATTCCAGTCCCAGCCTCGATATGTCACATATATGTTATTGAGTGAGACATACATGTTGCATGTGCCACCAAGCATTAGTGTCAAATAAACTGGTGATTCCGTTATGTTTTGCATGTTCATAGCAAAGAATGTTGTATACTGATAATATTCATCAGTTCCATTGAAGTATCGGATTTCAGTAGGAGCAATCCGTATGATTTTACCGTCAGAGCTAATTTCTGGAAGGAAAAGCGTTTCATTAATCAAATAAGCTGCTTCACTGACGACGAAGTAGACATAGTCGCCAATCATTCTGGAGTTGAAGTAGCTACCTGAAATGACAAGGTCGCGCAAGAGTATTGGATTGTCAGGATTTTCGACATCGTATACTTTCACGAAGGTCTTGATATCAACAACGTAATATTTATCGTAAACTAGTGGAAAGTGATATTCTGACCCTAAAACCGCTAACTTGTCGCCGTTGACAAAAAGTCCAACAGGATATAGATTCTCAAAGGTTATTTTTGAAACTATTTTAGCCTGCGTGGGAGGATAAGCTCTCAGGATATAAACCGCATTACCAGACAAAGTGTACATATAACCCCTATCGTCAACTTTTACAACGTCTGCTTCATCTACTCCAGCAACTTGAATGTTTGTGGTTGAATGCGAAGGAGCAGCACTTTTCACTATTCCGCTTTCAGATAGTATGCCAAGCGAGTTAGTGAACCTGGCATCTGCAGATCCATAAATCCAGAAAGGCGCTTGATTCCTAGAATTTATTCTTAAGAAGTTCTTCAGCTCTTCCTCGGATTGAAATGATGAGAGCAGAGGAGACTGTGGTGCCGAGATTGGTGGAGCGCCGGGAGTATACTTAAACGGGATAATGATGTTAAGAATTACTGCTGTTAATATAGAGGCGAGCAGAATAGCAGCGAGTCCATAGATGAGTGCTTGTTTCTTAATTTTGCTTTCCACTGATTAATCACCTACTACTCGTTAGAGTTTCAGCGATATTTCATGCTATACTTTGGAACGCGATGTTCCAAAAGTTAGTACGGTCGTAAAGACCATACTCGAAATGCTTCGTACCAGAAAATAACCGAGACAATGGCTCCGAAAGTTATTATAAACAAGTTCTCTCTTGTAATCCCTTGAACGAGAAATAAAAGAAAAAGAGCGTAAAAAACGGTGGAAAACACGGCATAAAAGAAGTAACGCGGGAACAATAATCTTCCCAGCTTGACAAAGTGTCTAAGCACGCCAATTTTGACTTCGTTGACTAAGAAATAGTGACCGCCGACATTCTGCTTCTCAACCAGTCCCAATTCTCGGAGCTGTTCAAGATGATGCTGCGCCACACTAGGACTGCTAAAATGCAAGGCTTTCTGAACTTCTCGGACACTCAGGGGATGACCGCTTTTCAAAAGAAGCCAGTATACTTTCCAAGCCTTTCCCCTAAGCGCGTATTCAAACTTTGCCTCTTCAGCCTCATTCAACAAGCAACACGCTTCTCAAAATATAGTTCTAGAATATGACACTTATAAGTCCAATTTTTAGAACAATACTAAGGATGGCAACATAATACATGATTGATTTCTTCACCAAACATCAACTCACAATACAAGAACACCGACAAGGAAAGCTACTAATCCAAAAACAAACCATAACAGAACAATGTTCTTGATTTTTCTGGCGTTTTCTCTCGAATAATCCCTTAGAAGCAGAATTGAAGAAGCAACAAGCCCAAAATCAGTTACTGCAACAAATGGAATAAACCATAAAGAAACGATGTTTAAAAGCCACGGAACAGGACTAAGTAAAACCGCAGAAAGATAAAATACCGAAGCCGCAACAGCCGCGGCTCTTTCACCAAAACGCACAGCCAAAGTTTTCACGTTTCGCGCTTTGTCTCCCTCAATATCCACGATTCCCTTGGTTATTTCTCTGCCCGTGTTAGAAAGAAAAACCATAGAGACGAAAATTAAGACGTTTGTTTTGACTTCATTAGCGATTGCTACGCTGCCATAGATAAAGGGTATTGCCACACATGTGCTCACAAGAAGATTCCCGGGTAATCCGCTACGTTTTCCAATTGTGATATAAATAACGAAAACTATCCAAGCAATTAAGGCGGTAAATAGACAGAGAATATTTGTTAAATATGCAGACACAAAACCTGTGGCAGTAAGGATAAATGCGAAGACTAGGGCATTTTTTGGCTTGATTACCCCGCTTGGAATCGGGCGATTCGGTTCATTTATGGCGTCTATTTCCCGGTCGTAATAATCATTTATCGCCATGGAAGCGCCAGTAAGAAAGAAACCAGTGAAAAAGCCATAAGCTAAATTCTGCCAAAAAACGCCTAACTCACTTGAGCTTGCAAGCGCCGCGCCGACTATTACCGCGAAACCCATCATTAAACAATTAACTGGACGCATCAAACGCAGATAACCAACGAATTTCTGCATTTTCTCAAGCCTTGCACTAAACCATAAGCCTTCATTAAAGTTATAAAACTCACGATAAGATTCGAAAGTTTAATACGTTGAACGTAAAATAAACATTTTCGAAGTTGGTGACAACTTTTGCGTGACAACTACGCACCAGAAAGACTAAGAGTGATAATTCCAGTAGGCGGCAAAGCCAAACGCTTATTACCGCTTACAGCGGAAACCAGCAAGGCCTGCATCCGTCTCTTGAATAGACCGTTAATAGAATTTTCGCTTCTATCTCTTGCACGTCAAGGCATCCGAAACTTCATTTTCGGAGTGAAAGGTTACACGAATTATAGAGATTTACATGACTATTTTGAGTCAGGCTATGGATTTTCCACAAGGTATGGCATCAGTCCACGTGTTCACATAAAATATCAACCCAACGTTGATGACTTAGGAAGTGCAGATTCAGCGAGAATAAACATGGAATATTACAACGTTAGAGACCCTGTTTTCGCGGTGCAAGGTGACAACATCTTTGATGTGAATGTGAAAGAGCTTGTAGAATTTCACAGAAAAAAAGGCGCAACTATGACGATAGCATTGCGGGAGGTTGCTGATGTTGAAGGCTACGGAATAGCTGACATAAACAAAGACATGAAAATCTCAAGATTCGTTGAAAAGCCAACACCTAAAGAAGCCCCATCAAACCTTGCCAACACGGGTTTATACATGGTCTCTCCAGAAATAAAGAAAATCTTCAAAGAAAAAGGAGTAAAACAAATAATCAAAGAAAAAAATCGCCTAGATTTTGGTTTTGACTTTATTCCATACCTCATAAAAACTGGAAGACCAGTGTACGGGTACACTTTGAAGGGAAGCTGGTATGATGTCGGCAGTCCAAAACGCTATTTGGAAGCAATGCAAGACATGCTCAATGGACGCTTCTCGTCCTTAAAGGATTTTGGAGGAAGAATAGGCGAAGAAACAAGAGTGTGGGTTCAAGGAGAAAGCTCTGAATCGCAGAAGAGAAGACAAGAAATTATAAGGAAGATTAAACAGGGAAGGATAGAAATTGAGGGTGCCGTTCTGATTGGGCGGCACTGTGAAATAAGCGATGGTGTGCGACTGGTGAATTCATGCATTGACAATTATACGAAGATAGGAAAGAATGCTGTAATAGAGAATTCGGCAATTCTAGACAGGGTCATAATCGAAGAGAAAGCGGAGATAAAGGACAGCATTGTAGGAAGACACGTGACTGTTTTATCAAGTCCGAGGAAACAGACAACGATAGAGGGAGTATCAGTTGTTGCGGATGATGTCACAATAGCAGAAGGATGCAAACTAACAGCAACAAAAGTCTACCCTCACCAATATGTAAGAGGAGAATTCAACAATCAAACATTAATGCCAGGTTAAAAATGGACATCGAATTAGCTGAAATCAGAAAGAGAACAGTTTCAGTAAACGAATATTTAAATAGTTTAAAAGAACCATTCCGCGAAAAATTCTTCGCCAGAAAACAAACTTACAAGTTAAATCAAGAAGCGATAACCCAACTTAAAAAATTTGCAGACAAATTTGTGGTGATTGCTTTTTCAGCAGAATGGTGCAAAGACTGCGCCGCCAACATCCCAGTTCTAGCATTAATATCAGAGGCAACAGGATTGGAAGTCAGAGTCTTCGGTGGATTAATGAAAGACCCGTTAAGTCATATTAGAAAATGGAGAATCCCGCCATCGCCGCCTGAGGTAGAAACATTCAGAGTGGATAAGATTCCACTCATAATATTATTCTCTAAGGAAGGGAAAGAAGTCGGAAAAATAATTGAAAACCCGCAGAAACCAACCCTTGAAGAAGAATTACTGACAGTTATTTCAGAAAAACACCCATAAACAGGTTCATTCCATCCTATCAAAGTATCATACTTAAAATCTGTTTTAATAAAGAGAAGAGGAAATGACCACTTTTCTATGCTTATTTAGGCTTTGAACCACTTAAAAATTAGATATCGTATTTTTCCCTTCTCTACGTTCGGCACTGCAATAATGAATCTTTTTCTGACGGTTGTCGCTAGTCTTCCAGCTTTAACAATGTCAGTGGCGGTAATTTCAGACTTGGCACTTTTAACAGACACCATATACGGCGCGTGTTCAACACCAGGACCATATTTGTAAACAGCAAAGTCACATCCGAACTTTATCCCTGGTGTGACGATTAATCCGTCATCTCGCAAATCTCGATAAACAGCGTATTTCTCGTCAAAATCTTCATACAATTGCCTAGCTCTTTGACGTAACTTAACTAGACTAACTTTCTTCTTGTCAATGCCCTCATAGATGGTTATAATTCCCTTCGTTGCAAGATACAAGCCTTCCATCAAATCTAAAACAAGCGGAACATTGAATTCCGGAATTTTTGGTTTAGAAATTCCTAAAGGTTTTCCGTAGAAACCCATTTTGTAAAGTTCTGAGCCCTTAGTTGAATCCCACACCACTAAGAAGTTTTCGATGAACTCCACTTCTATTTTTTTAGGCATTTCGTTTTTCGCGCTCTCACATAATCAAAGATAAGATTCGTGCAGCATCGGAAGCATCTTCCGCCTTGTCAGCAGAATCCTCAAGAAGTTGCAGAACATCTCTTAATAAAATCAACACGGGAAACTCTAACTTGCTGCTTAGAAGTTTTATTTCAAACTCGCGGTAAAGCTCATCAACAGCCCTTTCAGCAACCTCAACGTCCTTAGCTTTTTCCATAGCTTTAGCGGGACCATAACTCAGAACCATTACAGTCTCTCTAAGCCTAACAACAGCGTCCAAAACAGCCTCGGAAAGCTTAAGCAAATCTTTCTTTATGTCTCCCGAAACGTTCCAATTGTGCTCCATAATTTCAACTAGCCTGAAGGCTATACCTTCAGAGAAGTCCGCAATTTCGCTTGTCAAGTTGGTAAACCTCAAAAAGTCTTCTCTGCTAAGAAGAATAGCGCCTATCTCTGCAAGTTCCTGCGAAACCAGTCGTCTGGCTTTGTCAACTTCTTCTTCGCCGCTTCTGATTTCAGTGAAAAGCTGTTTTGCTTTTTCCTTATCGTTTCGCATAAAACAGTCTATCATTTGTGGAACCTTTCGAGTGACGTCTAAGACTTTTCTTAGGTGGTCTTGACAAACGGTTAAGGCTCGCCGTTTTACACGTTCTTCAGTTTCTGCTGGAAGCACCAAAGTTTTTCCCGCCCGCAAAACAGGGCAAATTTTCTTATCATTAAATATACTGAAGCATTAAAAAAGGTAACGTAAACAGTGCTTTAGAGTGGCTTACCTAAATCTTCAAAATTGATTTTCTTCTTGAAATATTTGCGCAGAAGCTCTGGCAGGTTCTGGATTTTGGTTCTGACTTGTTTCCATGAATCGCGGTCGCGAATAGTTACTGTATCGTTTTTCAGTGTTTCATAATCAACTGTTACGCCTAAGGCTGCGCCGATTTCGTCTGCACGAGCGTATCTTCTACCAATTGAACCCGCTTCGTCATATTCAACTGCGAAACCTTCATCGAGTAGCATGGTATACACTTCTAATGCTTTTTGGGGCAGTCCATCTTTGCTTACAAGAGGATAAACGCCGACTTGTATTGGCGCAATATCACGAGGGAAGCTTAGCACAGCTCTATCATCCTTAACATTGTAGGCGTACTCAAGGGCGACATAAACAAGCCTGTCAGAGCCGAAACTGGGTTCAACAACGTGCGGGATGAAACGCTTTCCGCGTTCAACAACCTTTTGCCGTGTAATCATTACGTGTTCTGGAAGAATCTTGTATTTTCCAAGCATGTAGTATTTGTTCTTCTTCAGAGAAGCCTCAACCTTCTCTGGGTCAGCTTTAGAAAAAAGCTCCGCCACTTTCGCAGCTTCAGCTTTAAACGTTGGACCAAGCTTAGCCATCACTGGCTTTATGATTAGCTGTTCCTTCTCGACTGGTTTAGCATATTCTTTGTAAACTTGCAAGTCTTCTCCGCTGAAGTTCATGTGTTGTTTTAAGTCGTAATCTGCCCTGTAAGCGTGCCCAGAAACTTCTACCCAACCCCAACGTTCAACGTAAACTTCTTGGTCAAAACTCTGAAGCGAATAATGGGCTCTTTCCCAAGGAAGTTTCTCTATGAAACGTTGTTTTTCGGCTGGAACACCTAAATCCATTAATAGTTTTTTGGCGTAAGCCATGAAAACTGCTTGCCACTCTGCTTTGATTAGACCTTTCTTTAGTGCCTCTTTTACAGTAACTTCAGTTATTTCGTCAGATTCCCGTAGTTTGGTCTCAGCAAGCAAAAGCCGCAACTTTTCATTTTCAACATCTTTCAAGAGAAAACAGTCGGGTTCTTCAGGGTCAAAAAAGAATTCTAAATCCACTATTGTGAATTCTCTCAATCGTATGAGCCCTTGCCTCGGTGAAATTTCGTTTCTTAACGCGTGACCAATTTGCAGAACGCCAAAGGGAAGCTTTTCTCGAGCCATTTCGTACAAACGCCGAAACTCTACAAAAATTCCTTGCGCTGCTTCGGGTCTTCCATAACCAACCGCGCCGGAATACGGACCTATCGTGGTTTTAAACATTGTTAGGAACAGTTTTGGTTCGCTGAAAGCGCCGCTGCATTCTGGACATTTAATATTATGTTTTTTGATTGCGGTTTTCAATTCTTTTAGACTTAGCTTTTCAGCTTCAGCCTCGGTTATTTTTGCGAATTCTTGGAGTAGATGGTCTGCGCGGAATCGTTTCTTGCATTTTAGACATTCCACCATGGCTTCTTTGAAATGGTCCACGTGGCCTGAGGCTTCGAATACCTTGCTTGGAGCGATTATTGGAGATTCTATTTCTAAGATGCCTAGTTTGTTTACGAAGAGTTCTCGAAGTTTGTTTTCGATGTTCTGCTTTAGTTTTGCGCCTAAAGGACCGTAAGTTGCGAAGCCGCTTACTCCGCCATACATTTCGTATGATTGCCAAAAGAAGCCTCTGCGGCGCGCTAACTCGTCAATTATTGCAAACTTGTCCAAATTTTTAGTCTTATCAATCAATTGTGTTCAGCCTTTTCTATTGATACTTACTCAAAGACTTTAAGGCTTACTAAAATTTGCAATAGTTTCAGAAATGTTACAAGCAGTTTGCGTTACAACATCAAGTGCTGACTATTCTAGTTTTATGTGTTCAACAATTTTTACATCCTGTATTTTTCCATTCTCGTCTATTTGGAATCGAGCATCACACGGTCTTTCGCGTTTTTCTTACTGTTAAATTCTGCTCTACAATAGCCATATTCAATGTCTGATTCCATTCACAACATGCCAAAAACATCAACCAAGGAAGAACCAGTGTTTCAACCTATATATAAGGGAGGGCTATAACTTTCAAAGAGCACAAAACACACGCTTATTTGTCGCACAAAACTTTTCCAGCTTAAGACAAAACTAACAAAAAAAAGAGATACGTCCAACCAAACCCTAACCTCATCATTCACCATTTTAGCAATAAGGCAACGTAGCATTTTATAAAGAAGACGCAAAATATCAAATGCAAAAGAGAGGAATCAACCATGCCAAAAATAAAAGTTGCCATCGTCGGTGTTGGAAACTGCGCATCCGCTCTAATTCAAGGCATACAATACTACAGCAATTGCGATAAAGAAAACCAAGCCATTGGACTACGCCACTTATTTATAAGGGGCTACCACCCAAGAGACGTACAAATTGTCGCAGCCTTCGACATCGACAACAGAAAAGTCGGCAAAGACCTTTCAGAAGCAATTTTTGCAGCACCAAACAACGCCCCAAAAATAACCACTGTACCAAACTTGAACGTTACTGTAAACAAAGGTCCCGTATTAGATGGCATCGGCGAATACACAAAAAACCTCATCCAAATCAGCAACCAACCAGAAACAAACATCGCAGACGCATTGAAAGAAAACGACGCAGAAATCATGCTAAATCTGCTTCCAAGCGGTGCAGCAAAAGCCTCAAAATGGTATGCTGAACAAGCCTTAAAGGCAGGCTGCGCGTTCGTAAATGCTACACCAGCTTTTATCGCAAGCGACGCAGCATGGGCTAAACGCTTTGAAGACGCAGAACTGCAACTTGCAGGCGACGATTTAATTGACCAAGTAGGCGCAACCACACTACACAAAACATTACTGAAACTCCTTTCAATGCATGGCGTTCGCATAACCCAAACATACCAGCTAGATGTCGGCGGAGGAACAGAATCCTTAGACACGCTTGAAAGAACAAGAGACGTAAAACGCACCGTCAAAACAAAATCTGTAGAAACCGCTTTGCCATACAAGGCTGAAGTGGTTGCAGGCTCAACAGATTACGTTGACTTTTTAGAGAACAGACGAGACAGTTACTTCTGGATAAAAGGCTTATACTTCTGCAACACCCCAATGCAAATAGACTTGAAACTTTCGACAGTAGACGCGCCAAACGCGGGTTCTGTATTGTTAGATGTAATAAGAACCATGAAGATAGCGCTGGACAAAAAGCTAAAAGGAACCATATTGCCAATCTGCGCCTACGCGTTTAAACATCCACCACAAATTATACCGCTGGAAACTGCAGAGAAAATGTTCATGGACTTCATCATGGAAAAACAAACTTAAGCGCCTTAATGCCTAACAATTTTCTGCAGTTCACGTACCACCTTCTCCTTCACTCCAACATGCTTCATCCTTTCCTTCAAAAAAGCTATAGTTTTCACCGGCGTCGGGTCGACACCACGCAGAACAGCCAAATAAACACTAACAAAATCACCAAAAACAACCGTCGACAACATCTTCGCCAAGTTTCCTCTACCTTGACCTCGAATTTCAAAAACCTTCAATAACTCTTTGCTTATCAGCTCCTTCGTAGTTTCAATTCTCTGCCGCATTGCTTCTGACTCGTCATTGTCCCGAATGAATAATACAGAGAAGCACTTTGCAAGTTTCTCTGCCCTTTCCCAACCCACAATCTCGTTATGGTTAAGTTCAGGGAAAAACTCCCATTTCGCCGGAACCTTACTGTTTTCATTAAACTGCTGCTTGAGACGTTGAGCAACTGCACGGTAAATTCCAAAGCCATAAACAACCGGAACAGTGCCGCGGATGTTTAATGCCAACTTCTTAGAAAAATTATCATTTAAAGGAATCGTAGACGCGTTTGACCCGCTAATCTGCTTCAGAACACTAATGGTTTCAGAAATTTCAGGCTTGGCATCTTTGATTAAACCGATTTTCTCCATCAAAATGCAAAGAGGTAGGAAAAGGTAAGGAAGAGTTGCGCGTGGAGCCATTCCAGAAGGAACATGTAAATGCGGAATACCTAATTTTTCGGCAAATTCTTGCAACGTTCCTCCAGAACTTATGCAAACACTCATACATCCTCGTTTCACCGAATCTAAAAATACGCTTAGTGACTCCTCAGTTTCGCCAGAATAGCTCACAACAAAAACCAGAGTGCTCTTGTTTGCATACTCAGGTAAAGAGTATTCCCGACAAACTTCTATTGGAACGGTCAATTTGTCTCGTGTCCAATCTTTTAAAAGCTCGCCGCCGATAGCTGACCCACCCATGCCCGCAACAATTATTGAGTTAGGCTTTGGATAACTGATATGAATCGTTTCAGCTAACCTTGCGGCTTCACTGCAATGTTTAGGAGCATCAACGCAGAAAGAGAGCATATCGCTCTTATCAATCCGTTTAATTTCCTCAAGACTATCCAGAATGGCTGTTTTTGGCAAACTCCTTCACCCGTTACAGTCAAATGTGAAAGCCATACGCTTTTAGCTTTTAAGCATAAGATGTATAAATAATAACCATTTGAGGGTTAGCCCAATAGCAATAAAGGCGGAAAACACAGTTTGAACGAGAAAAAAATTTCGATAGCCATACCTGCTTCGGTTGTTTCTGACACTCCTCATTTACGTGAAAAAACATCAAAAATAGGTCTTATCGGAAGAGCAGCCGCAATTTTCAAAGTAGACGAAATCATAGTTTACCCAGATAACCCGGAAACAAATCAAAGACATGAGATAGATTTAATCGCAACCTTGCTCGCTTACATAGAAACACCCCAGTATCTAAGAAAAAGATTGTTCAAACTCAAACCAACACTACGATACGCAGGAATACTTCCACCATTACGCACACCACACCACCCATTAAACCGCAAAACAAAAGATTTGAAAATCGGCGAATACCGAGAAGGAGTAACACTATCTAACAAGGAAAATGGCACACTCATAGACATAGGCGTAGAAAAACCAGCAATAATCCAAAATAAACAATTACCAAAAAACAAGCGCATAACCGTAAAAATAACCAAGATAAACGAGCAAGCACAAGTTGAAACCGCAAGCCGCGAAGAAATACCCCATTATTGGGGATACACAATCACCCCTGAAACACAACCATTCGTGAAAATGTTAAAAAACAGAAATTTCGATTTAACCATCGCCACCTCCAAATATGGCACTCCATTTGTAGATGCATCCGAAGAAATTTCAGAACGATGGCAACCAGCACAAAAAATTCTTGTAGCGTTCGGTGCGCCAACTCAAGGCTTGTACGAAATAGTAAAACGTGAAGGGTTCAACTTGGACGATGTAGTAGATTTTATCGTCAACACAATTCCAACGCAAGGAACGGAGACTGTTAGAACAGAAGAAGCACTCATAGCGTCTTTAGCAATCTTAAACATGCACTTACGATTTTAACGTTTAAATGCACGTTTTGCATATGTGCGTTTATGTATTTCGACATCGTCATGCCCTTAACACTTTTCCTAGTCACAATAGCAGCTATGCTTTTAGAAAAGAAAATTGAAGGAAAGTTTAAGGGCATTTTCGAAGAAAAACAATTCAGCACTTGGAATGCGATAGTACTCGTCGTAGCGATGAGTATAACAATATCGCTAATAGTGTTTGTACCGCAAATGGCAATCATGACGATGTTTCTCTTTGCATATTCAATGGTACTGTTCATTTTTTCTTACCTTTTCTCAAACCTCCCAAAAGCAAAAGCTCAGCTCTTTTTCAAAGCATTCCTCATAATCAGCTTCGCCATCGCCATGATTAGCATTCTCACTTCTGGAGCAAACAGCATGGTGGCTTATGGAGCCCTAGCCTTTTTCGGTCTCTCCAGCTTTGCATTGGTGGCATTGCTATATGAGGAACATAGAATTAGCACGGAAGAAAGATGGTATCTGGCAGTGTTGCCACCAGCATCATTCATATGCCTATACGTATTTTTCAGCAGAACACCAATATGGTTTCCTTATCTACTTGACATGTACGGAATCGTCTTCGCAGTCTTAATAACTCTCTACTTAGGAACACTATTCACATGGAAAACCACACTGATTTTCGCCACACTATTAACAGTTATGGACATAATTCTAGTGTTATTCACGGGTGCGATGGTTTCCGCAGCAAGACATGTCTCAGTTCTAAGACTCCCTGTGCTTGTTTCATTGCCAACTCTTCCTGCAATCACAACAGAATGGGGAATAATCTATATGTCCTTAGGTCTTGGCGACTTTTTCTTTGCTGGATTATTAGGCATACAAACCATGAAAAAGTTCGACAAAAAATTCGCAATATTATCGGTTGCCGCAATGTGCATTTCATTCTTCATCTTCGAAACAATACTATTAAACTATGAACTGAAAGCATTCCCAGGCACGTTAATGATCATCTGCGGATGGCTACCCCTAGTAATTTTAAAAGTAATTTGGAAAACCCTAAAACATTAAAGAGAATTTAAAAGAGAAAAACCGGCAATTCAAAAAGAAGTGTCTAGCCAAAAAGTGCGCCTAAACCTTCAAGCGCTGCCTCTTCCTTGGCTTTCTCCTCTTCTTCCTTCTTTTTCTTCTCTTCTCCTTTTGGTTTAGCTTCTGCCGCTAGTGCCGCTGCTGCCGGCGCTGCTGCAGGTGCAGCCATCATTGTGGGAGCAGACTTAATCGCTTCGTCAATATTCACTTCAGCTAAGGAAGCCACTAAAGCCTTAACCCTCACAGCATCAACATTTATGCCTGCTGCTGTCAAAACTTGCGTTAAGTTTTCCTCGTTTATCTCCTTTCCAGCCTTGTGAAGAAGCATGGCAGCGTAAACATATTCCATACTCGTTTCACCTTTCGGTTCAAATACCAAGCTTTAAAATATAAACCTTTTCTGTCATTCGCATGCAAATGTCTAAGAACCGCCCAATATCAATCCTCCGCTTTGTAATTTTGCGCAAGTAGAAGAATTTTCCGATAAGCATTTAGATTCGTCGAAACCAATTACTAGTAGAGACCCTGAAGGAATGGAGTTGCAAGAAACTAAATCCTACACTATCGACATAAGCAGAACTAGAGGAAAAGGAGAGTTTAAATGCCCAAAATGTGGCATCCAAATTTCTCCGGATGACAAAACCGACAAGATTTATACTATTTTGGAAACTGTGATGAACGGAGACTGCTTAGAAAAGATAATTCTGCAATGCAATAGCTGCAAAAGCCAGATTAATCTGGTAGGGTTTCATGCTTTGGATAAATTGATGTAAGCCGAAAATGATCTCTTTGCCAAGCGAATTCTGCGTAATAGCTTCAGAAACTTCAATCTATATTTTGAGTTCATAATTGTTAAGTAGTTTTAGGGAGCTAACTCTAGTTTTTGCGTGAAACTTCCAATTGTTGGAAACTTCACCGAAGAAACACCATATTCGCTTGAATTTTTCATCAGCTCAAGCTTTAGCCTTACACAAACTTAAGACGGAAACAAACAAAAAAGGAGGTGAAACTTATTGTGGAAAACCAAACTGATAAAGTGGCTTCCATTGATAATAACTCTGGCAACAGTGATAATAGCGCCTTACATAAAGACAATTTGGGGAGACATACCAAATCCAACAATCTAAAACACGCAATAGAAAAGATACGCCATTCAAGCACTCTTAGGTTTATGCTGTTCAGAGAAGATTTTCCAAAACACCGCGTAGTTGAGAGAATCTCTCCACTGCATGCTATTGTGGTTTTCTATGTCTGCTTATTTGCTGGTTTGCTTGGTCTCTTTGTATTTGCTTATGCTACCTTCTTAGGATTCATCGCCTATTACGTGACGGTTGGTGTGGCTGCGCTGGAAATCTTGCATTGTATGTACGATAAGTAAGAGAGCAAAGAATGACTTTACTTTAAGGCAAAAAAGTAAAAACTAAACTGGTTGGTTAGTCTTTTTTCCTAGACTTAACATTTCAGCATGTGCTTTTCGAAGTAAATCTGCAATCGTTTCTTTGGTTGGGACAGCAGCATTTATTGAAAGTGCATAGGCTTTCTGATGCGCCAATTGCAAAAGCACTACAACGTTTTCTTTCGTCGGATAAGTTACAGCTATCGATAATGCAAAGGCGTCCATGTGAGATTTTTCAACGGTTTGTTTAGTCCCAGCCACATCTATTTTGAGTTGTTCAGCAGTTATCACTAAGCCATCATCATACGCCACTTTCATTGAAAGCCCAGCTTCCACGGGTTTTATTCCAAGCTTCGACAAAACACTAGCAAGTCTTTCAGAGATTACTTCACCTTTTCTAACGACCAATGTATCTTTGTTTATCCAAACGCTACCTGCTTCAATTCTTGTTGGCAAACCCACCGCGTTCAACTGGCTAATTATTGGACCTGGCGGTTGTCCAGTGTTTCCTGCGGGAACTACAACGTCAAAAGCAGCTATGTCACCAGCCTTTGCCGTTGTTCGTACTTTTCCTCTTTCGAGAAGTAAAGCGAGCTTAAACGGGTTAAGGTCGGTCATTAGATAGACGTTGGACCCATTTAAGTATTCTTCGATTTTTTTCAGCTCTGGCTTTTCCTTGCAGTTTTCAATAGCCAATTTCATTAACGTGTTTTTTATAACTTTCATGTATGCTTTGTCTGATAATTTCTTCTTTAACTCTTGTAGTTGGGCAGCCCTAACTTTCTGCAAACTGGCGATTCCAATGACTTTATGTTTCTTTATTAGCTGAGTTATCTGTTCAACCTCGCTGATTTTTTCCTGCAAAACTTGTTGGGATGGCATTTGTCTTCCTCTTTCACGGTTTAATCTTCACGGGCTTACCCATGGAAGTTTTTATGTAGACGAATTTGATGTTTTTCATTCCTTTTTTAAGTTTCCCTTCGACTGCTCTCAAAACTGCTTGGATATTATCGGCCAACTCTTCTTCTTTCATGCTTTCCGTTCCAACACGGCACTGCAATATCGGCTGATTTCGCATCTTCGCAATGACAGTTTTACGGTACTTTTCAAGCAAGCTTGATATGTCTGCTGTAGGAGGAACTGGAACTGGCATTTTACCCCTAGGACCCAAGACTGGACCAAAAATTTTGCCCACTAAGGGCATCAAAGGAGCCTCAGCAACAAAAAAGTCGTATCCATCGGCAATCTTACGCAAGTCACGCTTTTTGCCAGCTAAGCCTTCAAGTTCAGATCTTTCAATTACTAAATCCGCGTTTGCCTTTTTTGCCTTCAAAGCCAATTCGCCAGATGCTATTACGCATATTTTGTTTGGCTTTTCCGGCGGTGAATGCGGCAATTCTACGAGTTCTTGAATTCTGCCTTCAGGAGATTTCATGTCGATGTCTTTAAGGTTTAGAATGAGCTCTACTGATTGGGTAAACTTTCTTTTTTCGGATTTTCCTTTTGCTTCTTTAACTGCGTCTAAGATAGTTTTTTGGTCTAGGGGCATTTTAAAGCCTCGTGCCAATGAGGGAATATAACGCGATTATAAAAATATTCTCTTAGGCTTAACTCTTACTAAATATTTCGTCATATTTGCCTTCATCAATTTCTCGTTGTATCTCACGCGGATCCTTGCCCTCCACAGTAACGCCCATGCTAACACAGCTGCCTAGGATTTCCTTTGCAGCTAATTTTAGATTTTTTGCTAAGAGCTCTTCGCGTTTGATTTTTGCTATGCGAATAATCTGTTCCATTGAGAGGTTTCCAATTTTTTGCGTATTAGGAGCACCAGAACCTTTCTCTACTTTAAGTTCGCTAACAATCAACGCCGATGCTGTTGGGGTTCCAACGCTAACTTCAAAATCTTTAGTTTCAGGGTCAACACTAACTTTCACGGGAACCTTCATTCCAGAATAGTCTTTGGTTAGTTCGTTTATTTTGTTCACAATGACAAGAACATTCACGCCTAAAGGACCAAGAGCGGGACCTAAAGGTGGTCCAGCGGTTGCTTGTCCTCCGCTTACGAGTAGTTCTATTACCTTTTTTTCGCCCATTTTATGTTTCACCGCCTTCTGTTTTTGCTTTTTCAACTAATTTTACGTAGTCGGAATGAACAGTGATTGGCAAAGTGAAAGTTGCTTCCAACAACTCAAGCGTTACTTCAGCTTTAGTCTTATCGATACGAGTAATTTTTGCACGCATACCCTTAAAGGGTCCACCAGTCACTTCAACGATGTCGTTTTCACTTAATTCTTCAATCACCGGCTTTCTCACGATGTATCTCTCAATTTCAGCGAAGCTCACAACACCTGGAACTCGTGAACGTACGTGTCTTATTCCAGCTATTGCCTCTTCAACCATATGTGGGCCTTCTGCCTCCATGAATACGTATCCTCTCAAGGCTTCGGGCACTAGAATGGCTTTTATTGGTATTTTGTTCATCTCAACTTTTGCGGCAACAAGTTTAGCTACGTTTTTTTCTTGTCCAGTTGTCGTTTTTACTGCAAAAATCTTCGTTGGAAATGTTTCTTCCTTTTTCTCCATAAGAATCTTCCTTCTAGCTTGTTGCAGGCGCGCTTGATTGCAAAACAGAAGAGACTAGTTTAATGACGAAACCGATTAGTCCGATGGCTCCTATGCCTAAGAAGCATATTTTTATTGAAAGCCACAACTCGCTTTTTCCAGGTTTCACCGATAGCTTCAGTGTTCTTGCGCATCCTGAAAGGAACGACCTTAAACCCATGGTTCATCGCAACCTCAACATATCACTCTTAATATAAACGTTACTACGATTGCTGGTTTCTATTAGGATAAGCTAGACATTTCTATTAACTTTTCCCTTATTGAAGAGAGACGCGCACGGAAAACGAAGGAACCTAAAATTTTTCAAACGGAAGAGCTATTTCTTCAAGAATCTCAATCAGTTTTGGTTTATGTTCACCTTTTATTCCTTTCCAGTCCAAAATTGCAAACTCAACCTTTTCTAAGGTTCTTTCTCTGCATTGATTTAGAATCGTCGAATCTATGTTTGGAAAAGCGTATTTAGGAATTATGTGTCCAAACGCTATTTCTTGTTCAAGTGCCAGTTTGGTGAATTTGTTGTTGTAGTGTGGTCCGCCAATTCCCATGACAGTCTTTGCTTGAGAATTGCCGAAGCATGAAATGGCTTCTATTGTCGAGTGCGCTATAGCTTCTGCAGCCTTCAAGTCGTTCCATTGTTTAGGTGAACTGCCAAGCTCAACAAACATTGTTGGCACATCTAAAGATGGCCCATGATGCGTACATTCATAAGAAACTTCATAGTTAAGCCGCATTGCATTTCGTAAGCGTGCCATAGCTTTTAAAGCATCACGCATGACATTTGCTGGAGAAACTGAAACTTTTCTGGGAAGCCCGCCTAACTCTGCTTCGCCTAGGTTGCCTGGAGTGTGCACGGACAACGTGGGAGTGCCACTAATGCTGCTGTGTCTTGAGACGAAGAGTATGAGTTCGGAATTTGGGAAAAAATCAGTTATGTTTTGTGCATAAACAGATTCGTTGTTTAATGTTACAATTTGGACTTTTTTATGGTCTAAGTTGGCTTCGTAAATTGGGTTTTGCTGAAAAGTTTCTGCGGTTTTCTCGAAAGAATAGTGTTGCAGTATTTGTTCTGTGATGTTTTGACTTGCCACATCCTTGTTTGAAGTAACAATCAAAATCATCAGCATACTTCCATGATACAACACTTGTTGTTTGAAGAAAAATGTTTCCACAAAGTTTATAATTTTTGAAGTCGGTTGAGCCTTTAAAGTCCAAAATAAAGGTGGAAAAATGCACTTAATCAATTTTAAGGAGCTAACTGGTAAGCAACTCGAAGAGATTATTGACAGAGCCATAGAAGTCAAGAGTAACCCGCAAAAATATCGCACTGCGCTGGAAGGCAAGTCTTTAGCTATGATTTTTCAAAAAACTTCTACCCGAACTCGTGTTTCTTTTGAGGTTGCAATGACTCAGCTTGGCGGTCACGCGCTCTACATAGATTGGAGAACAACAAACTTTGCCCTTGCAGACATTTACGATGAAGTGCAATATTTGTCGCGTAATGTTGATTGTATAATGGCGAGATTGCTGAAAAACGCTGACTTACAAGTTATGGCTAAGGCTTCACGCGTTCCAGTAATAAATGGATGTGACGAAAAATATCATCCAAGCCAAGCAGTAGCAGATTTGATGACAGTGAAAGAGAAAAAAGGAAAGCTAAAAGGTGCAAAATTGGTTTACATAGGCATTCACAACAATGTCTGTAACTCGCTTATTGAAGGATGCACAAAAACTGGAGTAAAAATAACCACGGTGACGCCGATATTCAACGAGCCCTCAAGAGACGAAGAACTTTTGGAAAATGCAAGGAAGACTGGACTTTGGGAAACTACTTTGGATGTTAAGAAAGCGGTTGAGGACGCGGATTTTGTTTATACAGATACTTGGGTTGACATGGAATTCTTTTTGGACCCTAAATTTGCAGCAGAAAAAGAAAAACGCGTAAAACTTATGATGCCTTACCAAATAAACAAGGAGTTACTAAAGAAAAGCAATGCCTACATAATGCATGACATGCCCATCCACAGAGGATACGAAATCAGTGCAGATGTCATTGAAAGCCCAAAGTCAGTTATATATGAACAAAGCGAAAATAGGCTTTACTCGGCAAAGGCAATAATACTAAAACTATTGAAAAAACAGTAAAAGACTATTTTAAAATCATTTGCACAAATTTTTCTGGGTTAAATTCTTCCAAATCATCATAGGTTTGTCCAACACCAATGAAAAGAATCGGCTTTTTTGTTACATAAGTGACGCTGAGGGCTGATCCGCCTTTAACATCAGCATCAACCTTAGTTAGTATTGTCGCGTCTATGTTCACGATTTTGTGAAATTCCTCGGCTTGCATTACAGCGTCGTTTCCAGTAAGCGAATCCACAGTTAAAATGGTGAGGTCTGGATTAACAATTCGTTTTACCTTTGCAAGTTCATTCATCAAGTTTCTGTTTGTCTGTATCCTACCTGCTGTGTCTATTAAAACAACGTTTATTCCGTGAGCCTTAGCATGGCTTATAGCGTCGTAGGCTACTGCAGCAGGATCCGCACCATACTCGTGCTTAATCATTCGTATCCCTAAACGTTTTGCATGTTCTTCTAACTGTTCAATGGAGCCAGCTCTGTATGTGTCGCTGCACGCAAGAACAACAGAGTAACCTTTTTTATTCAGTAGGCGTGCAACTTTGGCAATTGATGTAGTTTTTCCAGTGCCATTTATTCCAACAAAAACTATCACGAAAGGCTCGCCTTTTTTTCGTTTTTCTTCAATTGCCCTAAAAAAGTCTATTTTGTTATTTGTAAGCATAACTTCTAAAAGTACTTCTCGCAAGTTCTTTTCTACAATTTTCTTGCGGTCTTCTAGACGCTTAACTTGAACGCCGTCTAAGCGTTTTTCCATTTCGTCACATATTCGTTCTGCCACGGGAAAAGCGACGTCGTTTTCAACAAGGCTTATTTTGAAGTCAGAAAGCATTGGACGAAGATTTTCAGCCTTAAGCTCGGTTGTGGTGACCTTGTTTACAAGTCCTTTTAATCCGGATTTAAGCCGTTCAAACATCTTTTTTGGCTTTCTCCTCTCTGAGCGCTGCCACTAAAGCTTCAAATTTTTCTCTGTCCTCGCCTATTCTTTCAGCTATTTGAGCGAGCTGTTGCTGAAGCGCTATTCTCGTGTTTTCCAAGTTTTCAAGGCGCTTTTTGATTATTTCTTTTGCTTCTTTTAATGTCTTTTCAATTGATACTCCAGCACCCATTCCAACGATTATTTTGTCTGGGTTGTCAAGTCTTGCTTTTATGTAGGAGTTGCCGCCTATGGGAACCATGAGTTCAGAGTTTTCCTTTTCCTTTTCTAGACCTTCCAGTGTCATGCTCGCATAGGATAAGTCTGTTATGACGGCGTTTACCATGTTAATTCTTGACTGGACTGTTTCTGCGTTGGCTTCGAGAACACGTATTTCTACGCTTAATTTGCGGAGTTCTTCTTCACTTTTGTTCGCCAAGTTCCTCTTCTCCAACAACAAGTTTTTTCAATAGCGGATTCTCGATGTCTTGAGGTTGAATTTCTTCTACATTTGCTATTTTTATGTGGTAACGTTTCACGCGGTGTTTACTTCCTAATTCTGTATAAACCTTTTCGATAGCATGTTCTGGCTTCATTGCCACAACTTCTTTTTTGAACGAAGTTTTCAAGTTTGGCTTTTGAATTTCGCCGGATACTCTGAAAACCTTCATGCAGTTTCCTCCTTCACAACATCCAGTGCGTTCCCAATTATAAACATCTCGGGTCCAGTTGTCATAGCTCCAGCCACAGCTGCATAACTGTTACCGATTAAACCAGTACCAACGTAAGGTATGCCACAATTAATGGTGCCAACTTCAACCGGAACCTTTAACACTTCTTCCAAAAGTTTACGTTCAGAATCCTTCAACATCGGATGAACCAAAACACCTTTGTTAGTTGCAACTCCAAGCGAGCCTACATAAGGTAATCCAGCAATTTCGCCAGCTACAACTTCAACGCCTAATGTTTCTGAGATTTTCTGAATTTCCGGCGTTTTTAATCTTGGGTCAACGATTGCTCCATGGTCATTTGTTAGAACCAAGTTTCCATATGCGGTTTTCTTTGTCTCCATGATGGTGATGTTTCCATCGAACGTGGATTTTATGGTGTCAAGTTCTTCTTCCTTAATGAAATGGGGAAGCAAAATTCCATTTGAGTTTGCACATGCAAGCGAGCCGACTAAGATTGAACCACCAATAGTTGTATGTACTAGTTTGACTTTCAACCATTCACGAAGCCGTTCAGCTTTTTTTAGAGGAACAATTCTGGGAACTATAACTATCTTATCTGTTGCAAGCGAATAAACGCCTATGCTTACGCTTCCAACGATTGTGGACAGGTAAATTGCCAAACAATAGTCTCCTTTAGTCGTGTTAAGTTTGAGCGAAGATAATTATTTGTAGCTTCTTTTTAAAGGCTACCATAAAGAAGCGATGTGAATTTGTTTATGAATTAAATTTCAATAATGCTTTACTGTGCTCTTATCATCGTAGCATATGACATTCTTCCTTTTTGGAAAATGCCCCAAAAAATTCTTAAAACGGTGAAAAACAAAAACTTAAATATGCAATAGCGCCTATTACTGAATGGGAGAGAGCCCAGTGAATTAGGACGACGCGAAGTCGCCCTTTTCCTTCCCTTCCCTCTTCTCCCACGTAATTATTCTCAGTTAGATAAACATGTTTGATGGTTGTTGGGACTGAAGAAGCATATCTCTAAATTTAGGATTACAAGTTTGTTTACGCGGTTGCTAAGCGCTTCGTTAATCTCCTTCAGCCAAATAAACTGTAACGTTGCCTTCTTTGTCTTTTGCAGCTCTTATTCGAATTTTTCTGGGGGGCTTTTCTATACCTCTGCTCCAAATAGCTTCGTTTACTTTGTTATCAAGGATTAATCTTTTAGGTTCTTCTTCCTCTTCTCCTTCTTTGCGTGCTTCAAGTTTCATGTGTTTTGTCACAAAGCTTTTGATTATTCTGATAGCTCTTGGTGCTCTTTTTCGTGGCGGGGCAATCCATGCTCTGCTTAATGGAATGGTGTAGATTCGTTCTTCAACTATTTCCTCTTCTTCGCGTTTTTCTTCTTTTTCGGGTTTTGCCTCTTTTTCCTCTTCTGTCGTTAATGTTTCTTTTTCTGCTTCAACTGTTTCTTCTATTTTTTCTTCTGCTTTTACTTCGGCTTCTTTAGGTTCTTCTGTTGTTTCCTCTTCTATTTCGCTTTCAACTTCTTCAATGGTTTCCTCTGTTGCTTCTTTGGTTTCTTCTTCTTTCGAAGTTTCGGGTAACTCTTCGTGTTCTTCTTTGGTTTTTGGTTTTTCTTCGTTTTCTTCTTTCAATTTGTGTTCCTCCTATGCTCTTATCTTTCTGGTTCTCCATTGTCTTCTTTTTGGGTGTGTCCTGAATTTTCCTGCTGTTTTAGCCATTATCCATGATGGGACAGCTTTTTTCTGTTTTCCCGCTTTTGCTAATCTTCGTTTTTTTGCTGTTGGTTTGTTTCGCGCCATGTTATATTCTCCTTATTTTTGTTTCTCGCTTGTGGGTTTGAAGTTGGATGAGTAACTGTTTTAATTGTTCATCTGATAAGGGTATGGGCAGCTTTCCTGCTTGCGCCAGTTGGATTAGCTGTAGTTCTAGCTGTTCCGTGAAGTCTGGTCGGACCATTTTTAGGTTTGTTAGTCTTTGTCTTGCTTCCGGAGTTAATATTTTTCTTAGTAATGCTTGCTTTTGCAGTTCCAACTGCTGCTGTAGTTGTTCTTGTCTCTGTTCTTCTGTAAGTTTTTGTTGTAAAGCCAAAAGTTTTCTTCTGCGAAGCTCCTCGAGCTCGTCTTCATCTGACATTTCAGTCGCCTTTCCTATACTTTTCTAGTTCAGGATTTTCTTTTGTTAAGTTCTTGTAAAGTTCTTCGGCGATTTCTTGCAAGAGCTTTCTTCCTTCACGTGTTATTCTTCTTCCTTTGGGTTTCAAGGTTTCAACCAAACCTGCGGCTTCCAGTTGTTGTAGGGCTTTTCTTATTATTGTTCCACCTGCTTTGACTACGTGTTCTGGTTTGACTCCGAAATCTTTTCTTCCACCGTAGTCTGCTCGTAGTTTTTCTATTCCTATTGGTCCGTGAACGTAGATTTTTCTCAGGAGGGATGCGCAGCGAATGTACCACCAGTTAGGGTTTTGTGGTTGCTTTTGAACGTGCGAGCCTGTTTTAGCTGCGTTTGCCCATGTTGGAGGGTTTATTGTTTCAACGTTTTCTTTTAGGTATTCGGCTAGTTTTTCGATGAGTTTTGATGCTGGGACGTCGTGGGGGGTTACCAAGATTCTTTTTCCTCTGATTTTTCCTTCAGTAAATCGGGAAGCCAAATATAAAGCCTTTCACTTTTTGTGGTGCTTGTAAAGGATGAATGTGTGGCCTCTAACTTCGACTAGTTCTGCTTGTGTTTGTTCTGCTATTTGCTGTGCGATTTGTTTTGCTTCGTTTTCTCCTAATGCGGTTTTTAACAGTTTAATTTTTAGCATTTCTTTTTTGTCAAGTTGCTTTTCGATTTCTTTTAAAAGCTCTTGCGAAGCTCCGCTTTTGCCAATCCATATTGTGGGTTTTTCTTTGCTTAGTTTGTGTTTGATGCGGCGTTTGGCGCCTGCGCTGAGTTTGCTCATGTTTTTGTTTTCTCCTTTTTCTTGTTTTTTAGTGGTATGCGCATTTGGTTACCGCAATTGAGGCATGTTATTACTAGGTGTGGTTCTCTTTGCTGTTTTATGCGCACACGACAATTTACGCCTGGTAGGATAAAGCTTTTACAATGTTTGCATATCTGTCGTTTGTATTCTGTGGGTAAGCGGATTTTGGCTGCCATGGCTATTTTTCTTGCTATGTTTACGTAGCGTTGTGCTAGTTGTGGGTTGTCGTGGAAGGTTTCTTTTGCTAAACGGAAGAGTGTGTGGATGCGTTGTGTTGCGATGCGTTTTGTGTTGTCGTGCATTTGTTTACACGTTACCTTATTGAGGGAGATTATTTCGGTTTTAATGAGATTAGTCTTTCCATAGCAAAACTTGCCCATTCATTTAAGGGTTTGATTGGTTGGATGAAGATTGTGTGTTTTTTGCTTTCTGTGTTGACTAGCCCCTCCCTTATAAATAGGTCGAACCTTGAGTTTCTACACGTAAATGGAAAGGAACAGTGTGATACGGGGATATTTTTCTAATTCTTGTATCTGTTTTCTCTTCCAAAAGCTACATTGCGATAGTTTTTGTTGGAGGTGTAAGCCCACATTGCTGTTGTAAAGTTTTTAGTGGCACACCATGTCTTCATGAATTTTCTTCGAATTGCCCAGTGACTGTAAAGTTGGCGAGTGCTTTCTTGCATGGCTTTTGTGAGTTCTTCTGGGCTCATCGAGAGAGGCTTGTAGGTAGCTTCAGTCATGTCGTAATGAACCCAGTCAGACGGGAAATTGGTGTAAAGCAGTCGCCCTTCACTTTTAAGTTTGTTAAATGTTTTGGTTCCTGGCAAAGGCGTCAAATAAGTTACTTGCATCACGTCAATTCCGGATTTTAGAATGTAGCGGGTACGTTGGTGTAACTTTTCTGGCGTGTCGCCGTCCATTCCATAGATGAAAGCTCCAAGTACAGCAATACCATGCTTATTAATGCGACGGAACGTTTCTTCATACGCGTCCACTCCCACTTTCAGGTTCATTCTTTTGTTCACTTCTTCTAGTGCGTCTGTCTTCTCAGCTTCCAATCCGAGAAACACCATGCGGCAACCACTCTTCGCCGCGTATTCCAACACTTCATCATTGCTAGCAAAGTTAATGGATGCTTGACAGAACCAATCCTTCTTAACGCCGCGTTTAATCATTCCCTTAAACAAAGCGATAGCTCGTTCCTCATCCTCTTTGCCAAAGCCGATAATGTTGTCATCTACAAAGAAAACCATTTTTTGAGGAATCGTTTGGAGCTCATCCAGAACCATTTCCACAGGGCGCTTGCGATATTTATGACCGTTGAAGACTGTGACAGAACAGAATTCGCAATTCATTGGGCATCCTCGTGAGGTCTGAACTGAACCGAACATGTAGTTTGGATGGAACAAGTCACGGCGGGGTTGAGGCATCTCCTGCAAATCCAACCAGTCTCCTTTGTAGATTTCTTGCATTTTGCCTGCTTCAAAATCGGAAATGACGTCAGCCCAAACACTTTCTGCTTCGCCAATTACGATGGCGTCTGCATATTGCAAAGCTTCCTCTGGGCACATTGAAGCGTGAATTCCGCCCAGCACAGTCGGTATTCCTCTTTTTCTGTAAAGGCTAGAAATCTCATACGCTCTGCAAACATTTGCCGTAAAAGCTGTTAAACCTACTAAATCGGCTTCTTGAAAACTAAAAGAAGTGAAATTTTCATCAACAATTTCGACCTTCCAATCACAAGGCGTCAATGCGGCAATTATTCCCAGCCCTAATGGTTGAAAGCGAGAGCTTGGATTCACTGTTAACCCTACGCGGCTGGTGTTAACTGGATTGATAAGCAACAATTTCTTTGTCATTTCCTTGGTCCCCACTACTATGAAAGAATTGTAAATGGGTCATTATAAAGCTTCAAAGAATACGTTAAGCAAATTCCGCTACAACTGTCCGTAATTATGCTCTATTGATGAAAAAACGCTCAAATCAAACTTATTAAATCAAATAGATTCCTAAAAAAGCCAAAATATAGTGCGGGGGGTGGGACTTGAACCCACGAAGGCCTACGCCAGAGGATCTTAAGTCCTCCCCCTTATCTTAGGCTTATGTGTTTTCTGGCCCACGCCTATTTAGACCTGGCTCGGGTACCCCCGCCGCACCGCGTATTGTTGATTGCTTTGTGCAGTTTAAGTTTTTTGTGCCGTGTATGCATTAAGTTAAAATTCACATTTTGAGTAGGTATGCTTGTGTGGGCGGGTAGCTCAGTACGGATAGAGCACCGGCCTCCTAAGTCGGCGGTCGTGGGTTCAAATCCCACCCCGCCCGTCTACGCCGAACTCCCGGACGCTTTTAGGATCTGTTTTAGGGAGCCTCCGCCATCAATTCTGGAGTGCAAAGCCCACACTAGCATTTGTGCAGGTGTCAACAACCCTTAAATGTTGAAAAAGAGAATTAAGGAGAGGTTATGTTCCATGTCATTGGAAGAGAATAAGGCGATTGTTCGTGCGCTGTTTGAAGCTATTAATAAGCAGAACTTAGCTTTGCTGGACGAGTTGATGGCACCTGATTTTGTTCTGCATATGCATGCCCAACAAATGAAGGGATGGGAAGTTAATAGACAAGTCGTAGAGGGTGAAATCAAGGCTTTTCCCGATTTATATGTAGCTATTGAAGACATAATCGCTGAGGGGGACAAGGTTTGTGTTCGTCTTCAAGAAACTGGAACACATAGAGGCGAATACCATGGATTAGCCCCAACAGGCAATAAACTCTCATACACGGTTATTGCTATCTGGCGTATCTTTGAGGGCAAGATTGTAGAAGGATGGATAGTCTATGACCAAATGGATTTCCTCAAACAACTCGGCGTCATCGAATGGGAAGGATTTCCCGATAAAGTCATGTAACTGTTTCTGACTTAAAAAAAGGTTTTGCGGGAGTTTTCTCTTCCGAGAACGGGGAGCAAATCCTATTCGCCCGTCTACATGCGGTATTATTCTCTCATAAAATTTGAAATGAACCATTAACATGATTCTTTCTTTCGTGATACGTGGTAAACCTTTTTATAAGGCGATTGATGCTCTGTAGTGTTGTCACATTAATTCATGTAATTAACAAAGCTTTTGAAGCTTTCAACTAGATGCATGAAAAATTTTGTGGCAGGAGAAATGAAACATATGCAAATACAAAACTTTAAAGACCTACCATTGAGCATGGAGGTTTTAAAAAGCATTGAAGAGCTTGGATTCCATAATCTTTTTCCAATTCAAGCTCAAGCCATAACACCGCTGCTTGAAGGCAAAGATGTTATTGGACAAGCGCAAACAGGAACCGGCAAGACTGCAGCTTTCGGAGTTCCAATGGTTGAACGATTGAATCCGAAAGATAGAAATGTGCAGGGTTTGGTGTTAGTGCCAACCCGCGAGCTTGCTGTCCAAGTCGCAGAGCACATTAGCCACCTAGGAAAGTATGCACGATTAAAAGTTTTGCCGGTTTATGGAGGAGAACCAGTAGGAAAGCAGATACGCGCGTTGGAACAAGGCGTCCAAATCGTTGTTGGCACACCAGGCCGCATAATCGACTTGCTTAAACGCCGCATTCTAAATCTTTCTTCAGTGAAGACTGTAGTTCTTGATGAAGCGGATAGAATGCTTGACATGGGATTCATAGACGACATCGAATACATACTTGCGAGAGTGCCGTCAAACAGACAGACAAGCCTTTTCTCAGCGACAATAGACCAGTCAGTAATGAAAATATGTAATAAGTACATGAAAAACCCAGAAAAGATACTCGTAAGCAAAGATGAAATAGCCCTCACGCAGATAAGCCAATATTTCATGGTTGTAAACCCTCACGACAAATTCGAAACCCTCTGCAACATCTTAAACGAAAACCACATAAACCGCGCAATAATATTCTGCAAAACACGCACAGACACAAGCACCCTCGCAGACAAACTAAGAACCAGAGGATACGACGCAAAACCACTACATGCCGGTTTCACGCAGCCTCAAAGAGATTTCGTAATAAATTCTTTCAGAAACGGAAAACTGAAGTTGCTTGTTGCAACGGATGTTGCCGCAAGAGGCTTGGATATTCAAGGAGTAACACATATAATAAATTATGATGTTCCACTGGATGCACTAGTCTATTTTCACAGAATCGGTCGTACAGCCAGAGTAGGACGCGAAGGAATAGCCATAACGCTTGTAGGCTACGGAGAACTTGCAGAGTTCAATAACATAAGAGCCTTAACTAAAACCACCATAGAAGAACTACAATGACAATTAGCTCCTCTTATTCATTACCCAAATTTGATGCGCCACATACTTTAGAATAGAAACAATCAAGAAATAGATGGTTGCGAAGGGATAAGTTTAAAGCAGTGTTGCCAGTTAAGCAAGGTGTGCAAAAACATTTTTTGCGCTAAATAGTATAAGGAGTTGAATCAGCAAAATGTATGAGAAAGAGATGCATAAGGCAGTTTGTGCTGATTGCGGAAGAGAATGTGAAGTTCCCTTCAAACCAGACGGAAGCAGACCAGTATACTGCCGAGAATGCTATTCAAAACGAAGACCCCCGAGAAGATATTAAGCTTTTAGGCTAACATCTTTATTTCGTTCCCCAAACCTTTTTTTAAACCACTAACCATAATAAACAGAATGCACATGCTTAAGTGAGGTTAAGACTAAAATAATGCCTAAGGACCCAGTTTGCGGCATTGTTCTCGACGAAAAAACAGCAAAATTTAAGATAACCTATGATGGCGAAACCTACCATTTTTGCAGCTTGGCATGCAAGAAAAAATTCAAAAGACACCCAATGAAATTCGTGAAATAAATATTCGCCTATGCGGCTATTGTCAGAATATTGCACGCAATCGCGCTTACAGATTCAATACTCTAAAAATTAATGAAAAACACACGCTATTCTAACCAATTTCCAATTGCCTTTATAAGCAAGGCTGACGATTATGTGTCAGTAACGTTCTGTCACCGACACAGTTTCACGGCAGCGTTACACACAACAAACAACAAATAAGGAGTGAAATGAAAAATGACACAAAATAAAGATGTTATCTTCATCGGAAACAAACCACCAATGGCCTACGTTCTAGCAATAATTACAAGCCTCTCCTCAAGCAATGCCAAAGAAATAACCTTGAAAGCACGCGGACAAGCAATTACCACAGCAGTTGACGCAGCTGAAATAGCAAGAAGACGCTTCCTAAAAGACCTACAAATTAGCAAAGTATCCATAGGCACAATGGAAATGCCGCCGAGAGAAGGCGAAAACAGGTCAAGAATGGTTTCAACAATGGAGATAACGCTGACAAAAGAGTAGAAAAACATTGCGAAACAAAGCATCCCCCGGCGAGTACCTCGCCTTTCTTTCAATAAAATACGAAGTTGACCCCGACAAACTTTTTTACGCGTTAATTTCAGCATGGGAAAATCAGAAGTCTTCTTGCGGAAAACTTTCAATAGAATGCCGCGGCAAACAAAAAAACAAGGCTATTTTTCTAATAACAAACGGTCAAAAAGTAGTTGCACAATTTCCCATACCAGGAGAATTTCTTCAAGAAGAGACTAGCTCAATCAAAAGTCTCAGAGAAACTGAAATGCTCCGCAGACATCTACTCAAGAGGCATAGTGAAAAGCGCTCCTTCCAGATTAAAGATTTGCGAATAGGAATGAAAAAGGTCAATGTGAAAGCGAAAGTTTTGGAGATTGCAAAACCAAAATTGGTCATTACAAGATTTGGAAACTATGCCAGCGTAGCTAACGCTTTGATAGCGGATGAAACAGGAGCAATCAAACTATGCTTATGGAATGAACAGATAAGTTCCATATCCACAGGAGACAATATCCAGATTGAAAATGCAAGCACATCAACGTTTAGAGGCGAAAGACAATTAAGAATTGGAAAAAAAGGAACTCTACGCAATATGGAAAACATGACTTCCAAAACTGCAAGAATTACGTAAATCCCAAAAACATCCGACAAAAATAGGTTGCGAAGAGACAAGAAAGAAAAAGGTCAGGAAGATTATTGCCCTGGTGTAAAGGGGACCTTTGTCAGTTTCTTTTTTCGTTGTAGGGTAGTACACATTGCCCATTATGCCGTAGTAAACACGTTGAAGTCAGAATTAGCTTGTTATATCAACCGAGAAATTTAAATTATTAGACGATTTTGCAAATGATAGATTTAATGGGCAAGCGAATTTTTGTTCTATAATAAGTTTACAGAAACCTTTTATGCCATAGATAACCTAATACTTCATTTACAGACATTTTCAGTTTAGTCTGAACCATCGTTTGGATTATTCTGAAACTGTTTGAATAGTAAAAAAAGGGAAAGGAGAAGGAAAAATGCAGAAAATAACTGGAAAAATAGTAGCGACTATGCTGCTTTGTTTCATGTTGACCATGCCGATAATCAGTAACATAAACGTACACGGACAAGAACCAGCAACACTTCGTGTTGACCCACCAGAACAAGAAATTCCAGATGAACCGTTTTTCGATGTATTTGTTTGGGTAGATAGCTTTTTCGACGTTTATATGGACGGAATAATTTTGACCTACGACACTTCAATTATTGACGCAGTAGATGTTGAAGCGGTTCCCCCCTTTTCGACTACAAACAAGATAATCGATGATGCGAACGGTTACATGCAAATAGAAAGCGTAGCTGAACCTCCCATTCATGGTTCCATACCGCTAGCACATTTCACATTCCGCTGTACTGGCGGAGGAATAAGCGACTTAACCATAGCACAATACTATTTATTCGACCCATACCTAAACCCCATTCCAGTTAATAAAATTATAAATGGACGCGTTACACAAACCAGCTGGTACTTTAAACCACCATACCCCGATTACGCACCAAGCGGCGTTCCAGACTTCGACCAAAAACAATGGGGCACGCAAATGTGGATAAACCCGTTCCCACCAGTCGGCACATGGAGCTACTGTGGACCAGTAGCAATAGCAAACTCATTATGGTGGCTTGACTCAGAACACGAACCAAACCCAATACCCCCACCGATAATCAATGACAATTTCCCATTAGTCCAAAGTTACGCACCTGGAGTTTGGGACGACCATGACCCGCAAAACGTTCCACCCTTCGTCGAAGACCTTGCTTTTCTTATGGACACTAACGGTCAAAGATTCGGTCATCAACATTGCGGCACGGAAGTGCATGAGATGACTATGGGGCTCAACGAATACATATCACGCCAAGGACTCGACTGGAAATTCTACGTGCACTTGCAGAAAGCTCCAGGCTTCCTCTGGATAGGAGAAGAAATCAAAAAGTGCCAAGACGTAGTACTGCTTCTCGGATTCTGGCAGTTTAATCCGTACATACAACAGTGGGTGCGTGTCGGCGGACACTACGTGACATGCGCAGGCGTTGACTCCGCAAATTGGAAGCTTGCAATAAGCGACCCATACATAGACGCTACGGAAATGGGACTTTCACAAGGAAGAGTATTGCCACCACCTCCACATCCACACACAGGAATACCCGAAACACTCCACAACGACGCACTATACGTTTCGCACGATTTCTATCCAATAGGACCATCACCAAGCCCAGGCGGACCCTTCGGATTCTATGACTATCCAGCAGAATATATTATCGACAACTTCGGCTCATGTCAAAACACTCCAGACGAATTCCTTGAATTCGACGGCGAATACTTGCCTGGTGAACAACTCTTCACAGAGATAGAATATGCAGTTGTAACCTCATGCAAAACAGGAATCGTCGCCGCAGGCTCAGAAGACACGAACCTCTATGTCTGGGACTTCTTCGGTGCATTACAATGGCAACAACAGCTTGGAAAACCAGTAATATCAGTTGCGATGGACAACAACGGAACATTTGTAGCTGCAGGAACAAGAACTTCCAGCGGAGTAGGCGACCTATGGCTGTTTGACGCTCTCGGCAATCTTCAATGGGTAAAATCAAACCTTAACGTGTCCACGAGCTATAATGGCGGCTGGGCGGGAACAGAATCCAAATCAGTCGACGTAAAATACAACGCCTATAGCGGCCTAGTCGTAGTAGCGGCCGCAACAGATCAAGGTTTGTACTTGTTCGACCAGAATGGAAACCAAATATGGCAATTCTACCACCAAATAAGCGAAACATTAGTACGAATCTCACAAGATGGAAACTACATAATATGCCTAGGAAACATCGACGGACAAGTGCATTACTTCTCGCACATGCGCAACTGAATACCAGGATGGCAAGCTTCAGACGGCCTTCCTGTTTGGGAGTCCCCTGACGTGCATGCTTTCTGGGCAGCCATCTCTGGAGACGGCAGCTACATAACCTATACTGGCGGATCATGGCCAGCACCTAACCAACTCAGCTTAATTAAAATGAAAACAACACCGCCCCTTCAAGTTTGGCAAGCCAACCTTCCACAATCAGCATTCTGGAGAGTTGACATGCCATGCCACGGAAAAAGCATAGTAGTAGTTAACGACGACCCAAGCGATTCAGTCGGCGCCCTCGCCATCTATTGGAATGACGGCGGCAACGGCTGGGACGCCGGAGACTCAATACCAGTATGGACTTATTGGCCAGACAAGGACATAGGAAGCGCACAAAACCCCTTGGCAGACTTCTACACAGTAGCAATCTCAGAAAGCGGCAACTACATAGCCACAGGCGGCACACCACACAACACCTACCTCCTAAAAAACGACGCAACCATTCAACAAAAAATCGGCATAATGCCAGGCTCGATTCAGTCAGTGGATCTTACACTTTCCGGAAAATACGGAGTTGCAGGAGATAACACAGGCAACGTCTGGTTCTTTGACAAGGATACTGGATTTAAGTGGAGTTGGATGACCGGTGGAGCAATTCATTCCGTAGCTATTTCTAAGGTATACCCATGCATGTTTCCATACCCAGACCATGATGTGGCAGTCACCAGCATAAAGCCAAACAAAACCATTGTAGGACAAGGATACAACGCAAACATTAGCATAACCGTAACGAACGAAGGCGATTTCCAAGAAACCTTTGAAGTAACACTTTGCACAAATTCAACAGTTATCGGAACTCAAACAGTTAACAACCTAGCCGCAGGAATGTCAATCATTCTGAACTTCTCTTGGAACACCAACAGCTACGAAAAAGGAATCTACACAGTATGGGCTTCCAGTTCGGTTGTACCCGACGAAATAGACGTATACGACAACCAACTCGTAGATAGTACTATAAAAGTGACTATTCCTGGCGATGTTGATGGTGATTTTAAAGTGAAGATGGATGATATAGTGCTTATTGTTGGTGCTTTCGGGTCAACGCTTAGAGCAGACGGATGGTACTGGCACACGCCACCCTGCATACTATGTCCCCATAATCCAAACTACGACGTAGACGGAAACAGCAAAGTAGACATGGGCGACATAGTCATAACATGCGGCAACTTCGGAAAAACCTACCCATAACCCTTTTTTCTTTTTAATTTAATATCGAATTAAATAATACACTTTTAAGGATCGAATACCAAACCAAAACTTGACATTAGAAGGTTTAGAGAAATTTTCGTTTAATATAAACAGATAAAAAGAAAAGTGCTGTGCCTATTTCACAAAAAAGAATAGCATAATCTGCATACACATGTGCCACTTTTAATTCAAGTTTATAATGAGGGTTGGCGTTTGGTGTTACCCCAGCGGGTGGAGCAACGGAGCGAGGATCGAGAAATGTTCCAGCCAAATCATTAGATCGATAATATGCATACCCCCCTTGCGCTGTTTCAATCCACTCGTATTCAACGTTAACAAGGGTGTAGGTGATTATCGCTAGTGTTACAAAAAGTAAAGAGGCACATAAGATTGTGGCGAAGGCTTTTTCTTGAAAAGAACTCTTTCGAGAGATCTCAAAATGTAATGTAACAAAAATCGTCAGAAAAACGGCTCCTAAACTCAGAAAGGTAGTAGCTTCCACAGAAAAACCTAACGGTTTCAACAATGCTATGCCAAAAAATGTAAAGGTTGACCCAGTAAACGCAAATATTTTCGGAGCATGAACGCTTAATACGCTAAACAAAGAGCCTATCTCTCCAAGAAATAATTAGGCCGCATGAAATATAAATTATTGCTGAAAAAAGGAAAGAAGCCGAGAACAGTGCGGTCGCCGGGATTTGAACCCGGGTTGTCGGCTTGGGAAGCCGATGTCCTAACCAGACTGGACTACGACCGCAACTATTTTGATTATTGAAGCTTGATTCTTTAAGATTTAGGTCAATTGAGTCAATACTGCTTTTGGTCTGGTCGAGTGTTAACTCCATTAATGTATTATAGATTTTGCTTGTGGCACTCAAACTTGAGTTTGCCATTAGCTGAACCAAAAGTGTTGATTAGAATCATGAAAGTTAGATAACCCAAATTTCAAGCAATGTTATTTGTTAGATACAGAAAAGTGGCACGTAAGCTACGTATAATCGATTAATCACAGTGACGAGTTAACGGTTTAGGGCGGAGAGAAAAAATGGGAATTATGGGTAGGTTTTTCCAAAGTTCATTAATATGACAACTATATCTGCCATTGTTATTCTGCCATTCAGGTCCAAATCCACGTGTGGATTCCATCTTAGGTGAGTTGGATATGAGCCAAAAGCATCTACGACTGCCATGACGTCATCGAATTTTATAACTCCATCATCATTGATGTCGGGTATAGGTGAGAAATTAAGTATACAGAGATATGCAGACGTTGTGAAGACCGGCTTTTGTCCAAGTTCCAAGACGACGAAAGTTTCTTGCTGTACGAACGTTATTTCTGTGCACAATACTTCATCGCTTGGAAGTTGTTGTATTGTAAAGTTGACTTGACATAACACTCCTTGATTTGTGACATCTACAGGTGTTTCTGGTAATAATGTTGCATTCACTTTTAAGTATCCAGTATCATCTACAACATCACTTGAAGCGGAAGTTATTAATGTGGCTCCGTCAATAGCAGAGGCAAAAACATTGCCGTCTGGTATCGAAACGTTTTGGAAGTTTACTATACTGTTGTTCCATGAAACAGAAATCTCCCATGCGACCAATTTTTCAACGTGAGTTATAGAGAACACTGCTGTAAAAACACTGCCGATAGGGTATTCTGAAGCTTTCAGTATAAAGAAACTATCATTTGTTTCCGGGTTAAGCACTCTTATTGTCGCAACCTCACCTTCGGCTTTAACACTGACTCCGTTGCCTTTAAGTGCCAATACTAACATGCTCACTGACAACAACATTACCATTATCTTGAAGGCCATTCTTGCAGACATATTTCTCCCTTCTCCGAAGAATCATAAAACAATTCTATGCAAAAAGATAAGACTTGTGGAAAAATCTTCTATTGTTAATGGAGTCTCAATGAGTCTACGAATGCAATCATAAAACATGCAAAGAAATAATTAACTTGAACTTTTATCTATTACTATCTTTCTACCACATAACGAAGGAAGTCAAAATTCATGAAAATAGCCAAGCTGAATACTTATTTCTGGCAAGGAAACGAAGCATGTGCAGAAGCCGCCATAATTGCTGGATGTCGCTTTTTTGCAGGCTATCCAATAACGCCAGCCAGCGAATTATTTGAACATATGGCTAAACGTTTGCCACAAGTTGGTGGAATAACTATTCAAATGGAAGATGAAATGGCTTCTTTAGGCGCAGTTATAGGCGCAAGCTGGACAGGAAACAAAGCCATGACCGCCACATCAGGACCAGGCTTTAGCTTAATGCAGGAATTGATAGGTTACGCGTTTATGACTGAAACGCCATGCGTGATAGCCGACATGCAAAGGGTAGGACCAAGCACTGGACAAGCCACAAAATGCGGGCAAGGAGACGTGATGCAAGCTCGCTGGGGCACTCACGGCGATTACTCAGCTATTGTGCTTGCGCCAAACTCCGTCCAAGAAATGTTCACGTTAACCATTAAAGCTTTTAACTATGCAGAAAAATATCGCACTCCAGTTATACTTCTTGCAGACGAAATAGTCGCTCACATGAGAGAACAGGTAACCGTGCCGCCAATAGAACGTATAGAAATAATTAACCGCAGAAAACCAAAAACTGGAGAAAAAGCATTTTTTGGCAATGAAGAAGTCCCGCCTATGCCAGCAGTTGGCGAAGGCTACAATGTTATCGTTACTGGGTCAACCCATGACGAGTATGGTGTTAGGTCAACAGCCAACCCGATTGTGCATAGACGCCTCGTAGAGAGACTCAACAACAAAATACAGAACCACGCGGAAGAAATTGCAGATTACGAAAGCTACAATGTCGACAAGTGCAGAATAGGTATAGTCGCCTTTGGTTGCACATCACGCGCCATCTACGAAGCAGCAGAAAATGCGGAAAAAATGGGAATAAAAACTGGATATGTGAGATTGAGGACTCTTTGGCCTTTTCCGGAACAAATCATCAGAAGACTAGCAAAATCGGCTAAGAAGATAATTGTGCCAGAAATGAATTTGAAACAAATATTTTACGAGGTAGAACGAGCCGCAAAGGGTTCAGCGGAGATAATCCCATTAAACAAAATTGGCGGTGGAGAATTAATCACGCCAGAAGAGTTAACAGCTAAAATTCAAGAAGTAGCGAAGGAGGAGAAGAAATGACGCAGCAATTCTCAATAAGAAAATATCTCCGAGACATCGAGATGCCCTTCTGCCCAGGCTGCGGCATATTCACAGTTATGAACGCTTTTTTGAAAGCCGTCCATGAACTAGGCCACGAAGACCTGAGCAAATTCGTTTTTTGCAGCGGAATCGGTTGTTCAGCATGGATTCCATCACCACACTTCATTGCCGACTCAATCCATACACCACACGGAAGAAGCATACCAATCGCAACAGGCGTAAAGCTACTCCGTCCAGACGTTAACGTGGTTGTTTTCGGTGGCGACGGAGACATAGTGGGTATAGGCCTAAGCCACTTTATCCATGCAGCCAGAAGAAACTTAGACATACTCGTCATAATGGTTAATAACATGGTTTACGGAATGACTGGTGGACAAGTCGCACCGACAACGCCATTTAAAATAAAGACTACAACAACCCCTTATGGAAGTTTTGAGCAACCATTAGACGCCACGAGATTAGCCGTTGCGGCCGGAGCATGTTACGTTTCGCGCTGGACTACAATACATCAAAACGAATTAAGAGAAACCATAAAAAAGGCGATGAAAATGAAAGGTTTCAGATTCATTGAGGCAGTAAGTCAATGTCCAACAGCTTTTGGAAGAAGAGTGGGTTTTAAAGATGCTGGAGAAATGCTAAAGTGGTTCAAAGAAAATTCTGTTTCGATAAAACAAGCAGAGAAACTCGATGAAGACAAGTTAGCCGAGAAGATAGTTGTAGGCGAATTTATCCAAAGACAACGCCCCACGTTTGTTGACAATGTATACAAAATGATTGAGGAGGCACAAAAAATCGATGAAAATTGAAGTTAGAATAAGCGGACTTGGCGGGCAAGGCGTAGTTTTGGCAGGTCAAATATTAGGCAAAGCAGCAGTCTACGATGGAAAAAATGCTGTTCAAACTCAAAGCTACGGTGCTGAAGCAAGAGGAAGCGCAGCAAAAAGCGAAGTGATAATATCAGACAGCAAAATTGGTTTTCCTGCGGTAAGAAAAAGCGACATACTAATCGCAATGAGTCAGCAAGCCCTCGAGAAACATCTCAGAGACTTGAAAGAAAACGGAGTGTTACTTGTCGACAGTACATACGTAAAGAAAATACCGGAGATAACAGCAAAAGTGCTTCAGATTCCAGCGACAGAGAACGCCGAAAAAATGTTCGGCGCCAAAGTATATGCAAACATAATTATGCTTGGCGCCTTAGTAAAAGCCACAAACATCGTCAGTGAAAAGGCAATTCAGAACGCCATCAAAGATACTGTAACTAGGAACACTGTCGACACAAATAAACAAGCATACAAACAAGGGACACGAATGATTTCACCAAAATCCATCATTTGAGATAATTTAGGTTTTTCATTACCTAAAAGCCCTAGGGATACCAGTTTTATGTTAACTGTTCCTCTTCTACTTTTTTCTTAATCGAAGCGCTTACATGAGCACGTTTTGATAAGTAGACAGTGATAAGAAGAAAGATTGCTATAGTTGCCGCAAAAATATAGACTAGGTTTTGAAAATTGCGTATACTTTCATTGTAAGCTGACAAATGTTCGAGGAAAGCATTGTTTAATTGATTGTAAATTTCTTGAAGATAAGAGTAGTTTTCGGAAAGAATGGTATAGTTGTCCAAGAATTCATAATATGATGCGTTCAAACTGTCAAAATCTGATTGCAGTTGGGCGTAATTGCCGAGAAGTTGAGTGTAGAGGTACATGGTTTTGGAAGAGATTATTTTGATTGTGTGTGTGCTGAAGGTATAGTTGACGTATAAAAAGCGGTGTGTTTCATTAGAGGGACTCAGCAAATTTGGTTGAACTTCTTCGTTATCTATAGTAACAATAAGTGAATAGTTCATCAATTCCGTTAAAATAACAATTCTGCAGAAACCAGTAGTAGATTCTTTACCGGTAACATTGAATATTATCATTCTATCTGCTGTTTCAGTCGCAACCTCAAATTTGAAATTAGAAATTGTTGAATTACAAATAAAGGGTACAGCATACGCTTTACCTTGAAAATCAACATAGAAAATAGAAAACATACCCGTTAGTGGATAATTATCTTGAACCGTTGAATCCACGAGGTACGGATCATCGCCTATTCCATCATAATTCAAATCACGACCAGAATACTCACTCCAATAGTTGCCTTCACTATTATAGCTCCAAGAATTCGTAGTGTCAGAATACACTTGCTGAGTGTTATTAAAATTGTTATGATAAATAGTGTTCTCTCCGCTGAGTGTGAGATGTATTCCGTAGTAATTTGAGAGCACAGTGTTGCCAGAAATCATGTTGTTGCTAGAGGATAGAAGATAGATGCCCGCATTTATGTTATAAGTAATTGTGTTATAAGATATCGTGTTACTACTTGAGTAATGCAAACTTAGTCCATTTAAGACGTTAGAAAATATTGTATTGTTTAGAACTATGTTGTTGCTAGAGAAGCGAAGGCTAATTCCATTTGTGTTCTGTATTATTTTATTATAACTTACGACAACTCGGTTGGAATAATTTAATAGTATTCCGCAGTTCATCGCATCTTCTCCACTGTTTCTAACCGTGAAGTTTCTGATCGTCACGTTTTCAGCCGTTATAACTACCACGTTTTCGTTTCCAGAACCATCAATAATTGTAAGGTCTGTATGTTCGCCAATTAATGACACGCTTTTATTGATAAGTAAGTTTTCAACATATGTTCCATTTCGAACATAAATGGTATACCCATCCAAGGCGTTTTTTAACGCGCTTGTTATGTTTCTATAGGGGTGCTCTATAGTGCCATCCCAAGGACCAAGAATGTTACGCGAGTCTACATATATAACACTGGTTTCCGCTTTTACATCTGTCTTCCAAGCTAGTAGGAAGGGTAGAGATAATAAAGATAGAAATATAAACAAACTCGATATTGATGTTTTCAATTTAACCACGTTCTCTTATGTTAGAATGTAGAATTATTAAACGTTAAGGTAACATACGCAAATAATCATATTTTTGCGAGCGATTTCCCAAGCATAACTGAACATGCAGTAGCAAAAGAGAAAGCGAGAACAAAAATGATTGGATCAATGACAGGTTGTGTAATAGCCCATAAAGCTGCTGTGTATAACACAAATGCCATTAATGCAAATGCAAAAGCTTGAACCTTAATATTTACTATTTTTTTAGCCACGATAGCTTGTTGCCGAGCTAATGCTGTTTCAAGCAGTTCTTTTGCATCCCTCATTTCCTGGTCGGTCACAAGAATTACTAGATTTTTATCGGTATCTTGAAACTTAAAACTTGAAAGAGCATATCTTTGTAGATCCCAAGGTCGCTTCTTTGGTAAAATTTTTACAATATTGCTTTTTTCCATTTTTTTCAGAATTGTTTGAATTTTCCGTATAAATTGAATATCATTTGCTTTTTCTTCCCCATACAATTTTTTCACGAGATCTTTCACATCTGGAAAATACAGTTCAAGCTGAAAAGATGCGATAGCTTTGGCGAGAGTATATTGATATTCGCCTTCACGCAATCGAATATTGGCTATTTTAAGGTCCGCCCTTAGAGCTTCTTGTAAAAATCTTATTTCGTCTAATGTTGGTTTGTGCTGAGACATTTTTCTTCCTTTTCAATAGTTTCAGTTGAAACAAGCTTAAAAAGTCTTCGCGTATTGGATGGTGATTTCAATAGTTTCAACAGTTTTTCGAGTATTTGATCTGCTTTTCAATGTAGTCTACCGAAAAAATCCGTAACTTATTCAATAGGGAGAGTATTATTGGGCGGAGAGTTTGGAACGTTATACTGTGAAGCTTTGTATTCCTTTGCTTAAAGAAAACGGTTTCAGATTTTACAGAAAGTACAGAAGCCGTATTGAAATCATAGCCTTGATGCTGGAGGCAATGAGAGAGAATGGCGCATCTAAATTTTTCATAATGAAACATGCAAATACCAACTCTGCTCAGCTTAATAGATATTTAAAAACCTTAATCCAACTGGGCTTTGCAGAAGCTACCTTAAAAAATAACCGCTTTTTATATATCGCTAGCAAGAAAGGACTCGCGTTTCTGAAACAATACTACATTCTTCAAGAAATGCTGTTAGAAGCGTCAACAGAAACCAAATCACAAATCTTAACTTACGGAACATTAGCGGAAAGGCAAGCGGAATACCAGTCTATTTCACGCTTTTAATCCCCTTCTCCTTTCGGCTTAAAAGCGAATTCCGCTTGCCCCGCCCAATAAACTTAGTTTTCGGAAAACAACTGGAGTTAAGTAGTGATTTTGGAAGCGCAATCTATCACTTTATAAATGAATGTTGCTCACTGTAATTCGGTGCGATGTTGGTTGCCACGTGAATTTACATATACGCAAGCCGGAGTTGACAGAGAGTTAAGGGCAGAGTCGAAAAAGGCTTTGCAAGTTTTGCGGGAAACTTACAGGTTTAGCGGCTATGGCGAGGTTGTTCAGCTTCCTTATGGGAACATTTTTCCTTTTGGTGCAGATCGTTACTTGGATTTGGTTATTGAAGGCGTGGGCACGAAGGTGCTTGTCGCGCAGTTAGCTGATAAATATGATACGATTGGTGTTGATGCTGTGGCGTTGGCTGTTAATGATGTTATAAGGTCTGGAGCTAAACCGTTAGCCGTCGCGGATAATATTCATGCGCAAGTTTCAGACCCTTATTTAGTTAGGGAGTGGTTGAAGGGTATAGCGGAAGGTGCGGTAGAAGCTGAATGTGTGGTGCCGAGTGGAGAAATTGGCGATGTCGCTGAAGTAGTGAAGGGGCTGGTAGAAGGGAAAGGTTTCGACATGGTTGTGGCTACAATAGGCGTGGTGACGCGTGAAAAGATAATTTATGGGAGAAACATAAAGGCAGGCGACTCGATTATTGGCTTGCGGAGTTCTGGAGTTCACAGTAATGGCGTGTCTTTGGCTAGGAAGATTCTTTTCAAAAAGTGGGGTGGCATGTATGAGCCTCATGACATTCCAGAGGGGCTAGACCGTGAGGTTGTTTTGGAGGCTTTGGAGCCTATGAAAATTTATGTTAAGCCATTGCTCAAAGTTGCTGATGTGCTTAAGGTGAAGGCGGCAGTGCATATTACGGGCGATGCGTATCTTAAATTTGACAATTTAGCAAGATTCTCGAAAGGCGTAGGCTTTGAATTTGACAACTTTAAGCCTCAACCAATCTTTGAGTTAATTCAGAAAACTGCTTCAAAGTTGGGCAAGACAATAACTGATGAGGAGATGTTCAAGACGTTCAACATGGGTTGGGGTTTCGCAGTAATAGTGGATAAAAGAGACAAGGATGAGGCTGTGGATGTTTTGGAGAAGACAGGTGCGCAGGCGGAGCAAATAGGCAACGTGACCGACAACGCGGGCATAAAAATTCATTATAGAGACAAGAAAATAATTTTGAAGTGGTAATTTGCCTTGTTATTGATAAAAGCGTTTAAATTCCATAAAATTCAAACTTAACCCATGAAATACCGTTTAAAAATTGAAGTTAACCTTAAACCTGGACATAGCGACCCCGAAGGCGAAACAACTGAGCGCTTGCTGAGAGAGCTTGGGTATAAAGTTAAAACGGTTAATGTGGGCAAAGTTTACCGTGTAATTCTTAATGCTGATTCGAGAAAGGAGGCTGAAGTGAAGGCTGATGAAATGTGTAGAAGGCTTCTGGCGAATCCAACAAAAGACAACTACACAGTAACGATTGAGGAAGAAAAATGAACGGCAGCTTGTATATCCGCAGAAAAACGGCCTTTCCAATTTTTGAAATAAACGTGTTCGAGGCTACAGACCAGCAACTGTTGGAAATCAGTCGAGAACTTGGCATAGGATTAAATTTGCATGAGATGAAGGCAGTCCAAGAATATTTTAGGAAAAAAGGGCGTAATCCAACTGATGTGGAGCTTCAGACCATCGGGCAAACGTGGTCGGAGCATTGTTTTCACAAGACATTTAAAGGCAAGATAAATGTGGGCGAAAAAGAGATTGACAGCCTCTTTAAAACATACATTGTAAGGGCTACGGATGAGATTAATCCAAAATGGTGTTTTTCTGTTTTTGAAGATAATGCGGGTATTATACGATTTGACAGGGGCTATGGTGTAGCGGCTAAGGTTGAGACGCATAATCATCCTTCTGCTGTAGAGCCGTTTGGCGGAGCCGCGACTGGTGTGGGCGGCGTCATCCGAGACATTTTGGGAGTGTGGGCTGACCCGATTGTATGCACGGATGTTTTAGGTTTTGGACCATTAGATTTCGATTATAGTAAGCTTCCAGCTGGAGTGAAGCATCCAAAATATATTTACATGGGTGTCGTAGCAGGTATTGGAAGCTACGGCAACAACATGGGCATTCCCACTGTGAATGGCGCAATATACTTTGACGAAAGCTACACTGGAAATGTGGTTGTTTACTGCGGATGCGTAGGGTTGCTTCCGCTGAAAAAATTCAGGAAAAACGCTAAGCCTAATGACGTAATTGTTTTGGCTGGCGGAAAAACTGGACGCGACGGGATTCATGGAGTAACGTTTGCGTCTGCTGAGCTGACGGAGAAATCAGAGGAAGTTTCTAGACCGGCGGTTCAAATTGCAAATCCGATTGAAGAGGAAAAACTGAAAAGAGCCATAATCACGGTTCGCGACTGTGAGTTAGCGTCGGCGATAACAGACCTTGGAGGCGGTGGATTATCATCAGCTGTTGGTGAAACGGCGAAGAAGTTTGGTTGCGGTGCTGTTATAGAGCTTGATAGGGTTCCATTGAAGTATCCGGGATTGGCTCCGTGGGAGATTTATGTTTCCGAATCGCAAGAGAGAATGCTTTTGGCTGTTCCGTCTGAGAACCTCAGTAAGGTTTTGGAAATTTTTGAAAATGAAGATGTTGAGGCGACGGCTATTGGGAAATACACTTCAGACAAGCTTTTGCAAATCTATTATTGCGGCGAAAAAGTTGCTGAGATGGATATTTCCTTTCTCTTTGAACCGCCAAAAATTGTGAGAACCGCAAAGTATGAACCATCGAATTTTGAGGAGCCAGTTTTTCCAGAGCCAACAAACCTAACAAAGACTGTTTTGCAGCTTTTGTCTTCGCCGAACATTGCAAGCAAGGAAAGCGTAATTCGCAGTTACGACCACGAAGTGAAGGGCAACACGACGCTTAAGCCTTTGCAAGGAGAATACGGCGGACCTAATGACGCAGCGGTTATAAAACCTCTAGAAAATTCTTGGAAGGGCATAGCCATTTCGTGTGGGATGAATCCGAACTACGGTAAGATTGACACTTATTGGATGGCCGCGTCCGCGATAGATGAGGCTGTTAGGAATAATGTAGCTGTTGGCGGAAGAAGAATCGCCTTGCTGGATAATTTTACGTGGGGCAACCCTGAAAAGCCCGAAAGACTCGGCAGTTTAGTTAGAGCGTGCGAGGCATGCTACAAGTTTGCAAAGGCTTTTAGAACGCCGTTTATTTCCGGAAAAGACAGCCTATACAATGAATCTCCGCTTGGTCCAGTGACACCGACTCTTTTAATCACAGCTTTAGGCATTATCCCAGACATTCGCTTGGCTGTTTCGATGGATGTTAAGGATGTGGGCGATTCGGTGTACATTGTTGGCAAGACATTTGCGGAGTTAGGCGGCTCGGAGTATTATAAGCTGAAAGGATTTGTTGGGAAGACTGTGCCAAAAGTGCGTGCAGCTCAGGCTAAGAAAACGTTTAGTGCTATTACGAAGGCTGTTGATTTGGGTTTGATTAAGGCCTGCCATGACTTGTCTGAAGGTGGCTTGGCAGTGGGTGCTGCAGAGATGGCTTTTGCTGGTGGGCTTGGGTTGGAGTTGGATTTGCTAAAAGTTCCATGCGAGGCGTTGGCACGTGATGATTTTGTTTTGTTTTCGGAGTCTAACAGCCGTTTTCTAGTTGAAGTTTCAGAGAGGGATAAAGTGGATTTTGAGGTTCTAATGAAGAACACGGTTTGTGCGGAGATAGGCAAGGTCAGCGAAAATCCAAGGTTGCGCATCAAAGGGTTGGATGGAAAGGTTGTTGTTGACGCGTTGCTTGCAGAGTTGCTGGCAAGTTGGAAGAGAACATTAAGCAGCGGGGTGTAAACTGTGAAGCGTGGAGAGATTAAGGTTTGTGTTTTGCGTGTGGGTGGAACTAACTGCGACGCGGAAACAAAAAGGGCGTTTGAAGAGTTAGGCGTGCATGCGGAAGTTGTGCATGTGAACGAGCTTGTCAAGCATGGCGGACTGCTTGAATATCACGCTTTGGTTTTTCCAGGCGGCTTCTCCTATGGAGATTATGTGCGGGCTGGCGCCATATGGGCTAAGTGGATACTGGCTAAGATGGGCAGGGAGTTGAAGACGTTTGTTGACGAAAACCGCCCCATTTTGGGCATTTGTAATGGTTTTCAAGTGCTTGTTGAGGCTGGTTTGCTTCCGGGTTTTGAGGGAATGAGTCCTTATCCTGAAGCGTCTTTGGCTACTAATGTTCCGCCGGGGTATAATTGTCGTTGGGTTTATCTTAAGCATGAGAATAACGGAAAATGCTTGTTTACATCGAAAATACCGAAAGGGAAGGTTTTGCGTGTTCCAGTTGCGCATTCGGAAGGCAGATTTATATTTGCAAAAGAAAAGGAAAAGCGACTTTTAGAAAGGCTTTATGAGAATGACCAGCTAGTCTTTCGGTATTGTATGAAAGATGGAGCGTATGCGGATGGGCGGTATCCGGCGAACCCGAACGGTTCTTTCCATGACATAACTGGAATATGCAACCCAGAAGGAACAATATTTGGTTTGATGCCGCATCCAGAAAGAGCCTTCTACTGGTGGCAACAACCAAACTGGACGAGACAAAAGCAGATGCCACAACACGGCGACGGAAAACTAATCTTCGAAGGCTTGATAAACTACCTCGAAAAAAAGGATAACTGAGAAATTCTTTCACTGTTTCCCGCATCTTAGGGCCTAATTATAATTCAAGCTCATTGATTCTCTTTTATTGAGAAACGTTAACAAGCGTATGCCGAGTTAAAGAAGATATGATAAGATGAGGTAGATAGCGTAGCTTATTAGGATTAGACCACTGGATTGCTCGGATTTTGCGGCGATGTTTGTAGGTTTTTCTGGTTAGTTTTGATGCAGAACCAGCGGCAATTCCGATGAAAATGAAAGGTAGTATTGCACCTAAACAGAAGAGTATCAGGGGAAATGTAAATTCGGAATTTTGAAGCATCACCAGCACGCTGAACAGGAATGGAGAAATGCAAGGATCTAGAAAGTAGAAAAGGAAACCAAGAGAAAAAAGCCCAGCATAAGTGAACACATATCTTTCTGTCAGTTTCTTCAGTAAGGATTTTGTTTGAAAGGGTAGTTTGAACAAACCCAACAGATTAAATCCGAAAATGATGACAAAAGCGCATATAATCCAAACGAAGGCATTTTGAAGACTGGGTATTGAAAGTAATATTAGAGCAAAGGTTGCTCCAAGAAAAATGGCGGCAGAAACGAAGCCTATCCCAAAGGTCATAACATATAGCATTCCTTCTTTGAAACGTGTTGCCTTTTTTGCGATCTTAACACTTTTTGGCATGCTTGTGGCTGGCAGACTTGTGGAAACACAACAATTCTTGCATATATGGTAACGACCGCTTTCATAGCATTGTCCTACTATGTTCGGACTACTTCCTCGCTTAGGTTATGGAGAATAATCTGGATAATAGCAGGCATAGGTGTGATTGGTTTCCCTCTTTTCATAATCATGAACTTCCTTGTGATAAAGGCGCTCAGCCCTATTATTGGATTCTGGATACCTTTCTCCATAACCATGGCAACATCGATATCAGTAGGAGCCTTCGTAGGAGATCATGTAGGCAAGAGACGAGATTATAAACCACTCGCATGAAATTAGAAAAAAGAAGAGAAGATAATAGAGACACAAACTTTCAGTTTTTAAGTTTGCTCAGCTGTTTAGAAAAGAAAGGATAAACTAGAATTTCTCATTGTTTTTCTTTCTCAAATTTTTTAGTAAACTATATTTTATTGTTTTGTTTGAAATTGCAGAGGAGAAGAGACTATGGAAGTTTCTGCTATTCATGTTTTGTTAATATTATTCTATGGTTTTCTTGTAATTCTAGTTTTCTGGTTGTCTTGGAGGATAGGTAGAAAACTGAGATATTGGTCTCCTGCAACATTTTGTGAGCTTACTCGTTATGCTTTTCTTGGCTCCTTAACTATGGGTATCGGATTGTCCGCAGCAGCTGGATTATTTTCAGTAATAGCAAATATCCTATATGATAAACCGCTAGAAAGAGCTTTTTGCGATGCACCATTAATAGGATTTATACTTGGTTTTGTGGTTTTCTTACCGGGATTCATGATACTATTTAAAACCAAAAGACCTGAGAAGCGAGATGCTAATGGAATGAAAAAAAGTTTTAAAAGCGTTAATGGTTGCAACAATAACTTGGCTTGCTGCCTTCGCAGCGTACATTACAGCAGATTTGTTGGTATGGCGAAAAATGAACGTTCTCAATGCCTTAGCTACATCTACATCAATATTTTTAATAACTCTCTTTGGCTTGTTGTGGACAACTTTTAGGACAAAGAAATGAACCACAGCAGATATATTACTGCTGCATGAAAGTTTAGGTTAAGAATTTTGCCATTGTTACTTCGTCAACGTATTTCTCTCCAATCTTGTACTGTTTTTTCCTTACACCTTCAATTTCAAAGCCAAGTTTGCGGTAAAGGTTTATTGCAGGCTTGTTTGTTAAGAAAACCTCTAATGTGATTTTTTCTAAGCTCTCTTGCTTTTTTGCCCATTCGAGTAGGTGATTCATCATTGCTGTGCCGATGCCCATTTGCCTGTAACTCTTCAAAATAGTGATACCCAAAGACGCGACATGTTTGTTCTTCTCAAATTTTCCTCTAACTAGATATGCCATACCTACGATTTTATCTTTGACTTGTGCGACTATAATTACTCCTTTCCTTTTCTTTATCTCTTTAATAGTCTCATGCCAATCTTCTCTTGAATCTTCTGGAACAATGTAATATTTTTCGGCTGCAACGCTTTTAACGACATCTTTTATTGCAAAGTCATCAGTCTCATCTGCCTCGCGTATTATAACTAGCTCCTTCCCTCTACTCATAAAAATCATGCCAGCTTACCCTTTTCTAAATCTTCAAGGTGTGGAAGTCCCGTTCTAGCGCCCATTTTCATTATGCATCTGGAAGCTACAAAATTGCCAAGTTTTCCACATTCGTAAAGGCTCTTGTTGCGGAGCAGTCCGTAGAGAAAGCCTGCGCAGAAAGCGTCGCCCGCACCTGTCGTATCGATGACTCGAACTTTGAAAGGCTCTATTAAGTGTTTTTCTTTTCCGTCCGTCACGTAGCAGCCTTTGCTACCGAGTTTTACGGCAACCACTCTTACGCCTTTCTCAAGCAACACCTCAGCACCCTTCTCATAATCATTCACTCTTGTTAACAGTTTAAGCTCAGCTTGATTTGGCATCAAAACAAACGCCTTGCTTATCATGGGCTCCAGCTTGGCGATTCCTTTTCGTGCATACAACTCTCCAGGGTCAAGACTTACCTTAACAGTTTTGGGAAGAACTTCAACTAGTTTTCTCTGAGTTTGGAAGGATTTCTCTCCGACAAAAGATGTTAAATGCAGAAATTTCGTTTGGAAAGCATACTTTTTATCTATTTCGTCAAAGCCTATCGTGTCGTTCACACCAGGGTCCACATACAATGCGCGTTCGCCTTTCTCGTCCACGAACCCCATCACCACGCCGCTTCGCCCGTTATTCACATGAATAATGCCGCTTGTGTCGACGCCTTCTCTGCGAAAATCTTCAACAAGCATCTTGCCCTCTCTGTCACTTGCTACTTTTCCAATAAAGCCCACTTTGCACTTAAGCCTCGCCAAACCCACGATTGTGTTAGCTGCTGAACCGCCGCAAGCTTCCTCGCATTCTATTATGAAGCCCTCCTCTTCCGCACCAGCTATCTTATTTACTCTGAAGAGTTTGTCTACGTTTAACGCGCCAAATCCAACAACGTCAAAATGTGTCATGCGAACAGCTCGCGCAAATAAATCTTATACTCACCCAGTTTTCCACCGTAGTTTCCAGCAGAAACCTTCACAACACCATCAACGTCCACAGCTGCTTCTATGCCGACTTTCATGGCCTTTTTCACCGCATCCAAAGAGACACCGTTAATCACTATTTCAGGAATGTAGCCGACATCCTCGGGAACCTTCGATTCCTTACCCAACTTTTTCTTAAGCGATGGACAATAAGGATGATTTGTTGTCGGACCAATCCATGGAAAACGCGTTTCAGGCTTTGACCCAGCAGAGCAAATATCAAAGGAGGTTATTACGCCGTTTATCTTGTGTATGGCGCTTAAGGCTTTTGCACCAGCCTCTTTAAGCGCCTCTTTAGTTTTGCACATCACCCAAAAGTTTGCGCCCATCACACCATGCGCGTAGCCAATGTGGCGTTCAATTATGAAATCTGGAACCATTATCGGCACGATTATCACTTCACGTCCATAACGCTTTTCAGTCCACTCGTAACCGTCGCCACAGTGTCCCACACGTTCCATCATGTCAATTTTTCCTTCAGCCTTGGACATCGCGTCAAAAACTGCGGTGAAGGGCTTAACGAGAATGTCTTGCCTTATCCTGTAAGAAAGCTCGATTTCAAATTTTTTTAATGATTCACTGAATGGTTTTTTTGGGTCTATTCCGCCCCAGAATTGCAGAACTACGCCTTTGCGTTTGTCTGGAGTTTCTTTTTCTTTCAGCCACTTCTCTATTCCGCCTTCAACTCTACCGATGACTATTGATGGCGTGGCTGTCGCATGCAACGCGGCTTTACGCAACGTTTCTTCATCATCAGCCGTCACAATTATTCGGCAATAGATGCCTTCAAAAGCTTCCGCGTAAGTGTCTTCAATCAAACCTTTCTTGACCATTTTATCCCAACCGTCCGATGGCTTCTCCTCTCACTTTTTTTCTGAATTCGCTACTCTCTTTTGCCAGAGTTTCCATATTCTCGTTTGTTATTATTTTAACTTTAGGCAACTCGCGGGGATATAACCTAAAAAGATTAGTGAGCAAGGTTTTGTTTACTCCGCTTTTTGCCAATACTTCACGAGTCCAATTCTCAACAAGCCGTATAGTTTGCTCTTTTCCAAAAGTGGCAAAAGCATCTGCAATAACAGTGGTTACTATGCTGTTCTCTGACAAAACCGCGATTTCAGCATTCTTCACAGCGTATTGGTTGCCATTGAAAGAAACTGCTAAGCCGCCGTGTTCGCGGACAAGTCGGAAGGCTTCGACGTCGGTTATGCTGTCGCCAACATACATAACATCCGCCAATGCAACGCCTACTTTCTGCGCCACATCATTTATCGCTTCAGCCTTCTCGCTGCCGCCAACAGGATTAACCTCGTCCAAAATCTTTCCAGACCCCATACTTGCCATTTCAGTCCAGAAAATCTCATCAAGCCTCCGAATCGTTTCTTGGTCTTGTTCTGAAAAATCCTCAAGCGATTTTGCGTTTTTAGGAATAGCCATAAGAGGCATCTTGGCGATTTCCTTTGCAAGTTTTTTCAGTTTTGCCTTTTCCTCTTCCGTTATGTGATACTTGTCGATGTTTAGTTTTGTGCAGTAAGTGCTCTCGTATGGAAAAGCGATTGCTTTGCATAAGGCTTTCATGTAATGCTCGTAGCTTGTGCTTACGATAAACGTGTAAGCTATTTTCTTAACGTGTTGTAGCGTGGCCTTCACGTTTGAGATTAAAATTAGATTTTGCGCTGAAAACTCGCGCATTTTGCTGTCTGTAACATCATAAGCTTTGAGGAAGGGCAAGATGAGCTTTAACGTGTCGCCAGCCTTGTAATGTGATTTCTTGAGAACATCTGCCAAAACATCGTCATATTTGCTGATTACTGTGAAGAGTTTATCGCCGTCGGGAACAAAGTGCGCTGTCAGTTCGAAGGCATTATCGTTTTTGGATATGGGTCCTTCACAGTCGGAAACGAAGACGCGCTTCACTTTTTGCGCCTCAACTCCTCCATGTGTTTTACGCTTTTTTCTATATGCTGCGGCGACGCTATGTCTGTTCTGTGCCAGAGCGCTCCGCCTTTCACGGCTTTAACGCCTTCCAGAGATAGCTGCCGTGCTTCGCTGATGTCTTCGCCTATGCCGACAACGCCTACGGCTCGGGATTTAAGCGCGAAAGTTCCGCCGTCACGCAGTTCCATCGCTGCCGGATAAACACGAACTCTATCATGGTATTTTTTGGTCAGCGCGTATGCTTTTGTCAAGTCAACAGGCGAGCCAATTTCCTTTTTGTCTACCAGATTTGGGAATACATCCATGTAGCCGCCGTAGTTTGGCGGAACCTTATAAGTTAAAACAGTCGCCGTCTTTTCCAGTTCTACATGTGTCAGGTTGCCTTCCAAAATTTTGAAACAAACATCCACAAAATCATCCTTCAAAATTGGCAGAATATTAATTATTTCTGGGTCGCCGGGTCGACTGTTATTCTCAAGAATTTTAGGCTCTTTACCGGTGTGCATGAAAGCCACGTAGAAAGGAACACCCCATAAGCCAGTGTTATCTTTTCTTTTCCATTTTTCGAAGATTCTGTTAACGATTTCTATTTCTTTGGCTCTATCCGTTTTTGTTATGAAAGGCAAAACATCGTCAACATCTTTGTAGGAGCCCATTCCTCCAGTGTTTGGTCCCTTGTCGTCGTCAAAGGCGCGTTTGTAGTCTCTTGTTTCTGGTAAGGGAACGAGGTGTTTGCCGTCGCAGAAAGCTTGAAAGCTTGATTCTTCGCCTTCGATTTTTTCTTCTATGATGACTGCGCCGTGTTGGAAATTGGCTAGAAAATGTTCCATGAGTTGTTCTCGAGTTGTGAAGTGGTCGCCCCACACGCCGACGCCTTTTCCCGCTGCGGGCTGGTCTGGCTTCACAACTGCCATATTGTTTAGTTCGTCAAGCCATTTGTAAACTGCCTTTTTCACTTCTTCTTGGTTTTTGTAGTCTTTTGGGTGGAAGATTTTGTAGCGAGGATTCGCGGTTGGCACGATTTCTTCGAAGAGCATGCGTTGCTGCACTTTGCTTGCTTCTATAGCGTAGTCTTTTGTTGGGCAAATCATGGGTATTCCAGCGCGCTTTTCCACGAGGTCGCGGACGCCTTCGATTATGGGTTTTTCTGGACCAACAATGCCAAAGTCGATTTTGTCTTTGTTGTGTTCTGCGAATTTGCAGATTTCCTCAACATTCAAGTCTGGTATGACCACGATTTCTGTAGCGTTCTTCGCATTGAAGGGGTTTCGTTGTTTATCTGCAATGTAAAGGTGCACATTGTAGTTTTGGCTGCGCGCGAAAGCATCAACCATGGCGACTTCTCTTGCGCCATACGATACTACGAGTATTCCTACTTTTTCCATGATTTAATCCCGTCGAAACTGTGAAAAGATTAAGCGCAAAACCTAATTATCTTTTGGCTAATCACATGTTTTGAACTAACTGTTCTATCTCGTAAAGGCGACCCTTTTCCTCGTAGCCTTCAAGGAAACGCTTTTTCATCTCATCGGCGATTTTCTGCGCAAGCGGCGTTGGATACTTACCAGTTATGCATGCCATGCAAAGCTGGTCTCGCGTGAAGCCCGTTGCCTTCACAAAGTTTTCTATTGACTGGTAACACACTGCGTCTGCACCGATTATTTCAGCTATTTCTTCTGGCGTGTGCTTTGAGCCGATTAGTTGCCCGTAAGTTGCCATGTCTATTCCGTAGAAGCACGGTCCGATAATGCGCGGGAAAGTCACGAACAAGTAGACTTTTTTGGCGCCCATTCTTCGAAGCTTTTCTATAGCGACTTTTGTTGTGTCACCTCGGACTACGCTGTCTTCGGTTATTATGACGCGTTTGCCTTCAAATTTTGTTGGTAAAATGTTGATTTTCTTGTCGATTGTCGCATACCGTTCTTTGTTTAGGAGAATGAAGGCTCTTTCGGTCACGTAACGGTGCCGCCGCGAAGCCCGTTCCCATCTTAACCCAGACTCTTCATGCGCTCCCAAAGCGGCGTCATCGCCTGTTTCTGGCAACGAGATGATTACGTCCGCGTTTTTAACTATGTCTGGGTTTTCTCTGACAAGGTTTCTTCCAAATTCTTCGCGAACTTCATAAACATACTTATCGTCAAACCGCGAGTCGGGACGAGCAAAATATGCAAATTCGAAAGCACAAAAAGCCTTATGGCTGCAACTGACTAGCTTTTCTTTTTGGAAGCCGTTTTTTGTCACGGTTATGAGTTCGCCGGGTTCGATTTCGTGGTCTCGTTGGAAGCCATTTATGTCTAAGCCCACGGTTTCTGAGGAAAATGCAAAAATTGTTTTTTCCATGTTGTATCCAGCGCATAACGGTCTTATTCCATGCGGGTCTTTGAAGGCGAAGAATTTGCCGTCTTTTGTTATTCCGGACACGGAGAAAGCGCCTTCAATTTCTTGCATGCATGCTTCAACTGCTGACGTGAGGGATTTGCCTTTCATAAGTTCGATGAGGAGTTTGTGGCAGATGAGGCCTGCGTCGCATTCGTAAGAAAAACCTGGGAACTCTTTAGTTATTTCTTTTTTTATTTGGAATGTGTTGACTACGTTGCCGTTGAAGGAGACTGCGAGTTTGTGTCCGTTTTTTGTGGCTGTAACTGGTTGTGTGCCTTTTATGAGGGATTTCTCGTCGGTTTTTCCAGAAGTGGTGTATCTGACGTTTGCGATGCCAACATTGCCTGGTAACCGTCCAAACCATTCTTGGATGGCGCTTGTTTTTATTTTAGGTATGAGGTCTAGGCTTCTGTGTACATGGAATTTGCCATCGTGGTATGTGAGAAAACCGTGTGATTGGTGTCCACGGTGATTTTGGGCGCGCATTCCCCAGTATATGTAAGGGAAGATTGGCTGGTTTTCGTAGTTTATTGCGGCGAAGACTCCGCAGCCTATTTGGGTTCCTCTCCTGTCTGATGGGCAATAGAAGTAAGTGGTTATTTATCAGTTTTTAGAACATTTTTAAATAAAAAGTCCATGAATTGTGAGCTACGCCTAATTTTATGGTTTTATGTCTAAAATTCCCTTTCGTTCTTTGCCTTTTAAGTCTCGAATTGCATAAAGCGTGATTACTGCAGAAACGCCTTTCTGTCTCAGTGACTTCACGTAGCTGAGAACTTTTTCTCTGTCGCCGCGCATGCAATCTTTGAGTGTCCAGCCAACGCCTTTTCGCACCATGTCCTCTTTATCCCAAATTAGATTGCCGCATAACGCTAGCGCTTTATCTGTAAATTTTCCGCTCATCCCAATTTTTCTTGTGAAAATAACAACGCTTGCTCTCCGTTTCCACAAATTGTCTGATTTGTTCCATTTTTCTAAGAGATTAAGGGTTTCCTTTGGATATGCCACTAGCAAAGGCTGCATAACATAAAGGCTGAATCCGTCTGTGGTTCCCCAATTGTTGAGATAGTTAGCAATTTCATCCAGAAAACCGAAATCTGACGGTTTCATTTCTTTTGCGCCTTGCGCCAAAACTACAATTCCAAAAGTTGATTGTTCGGAATAGCCAGATTCAAAAAACATCCTTGACAAGCCAAGTTTTTCTTGTAAACTTAGTTGTTTGAAGGTGTTGCGGTGTTTTTTGATAAGTTCTTCGAGTTCTGCGGTTTTGATTCCGTAAGACTTGTGCCCCGCTGTTTTGTGATAATATTTGTCCAGTTTGGCTCTTTCAGCATCAGCTCTTTTTGTAAGTTCGCTGACAATTTCCAAATACAAATCCTTTATTTTCACATGTAAACCCTTGTAAACTCTTTATGAAAGAAGTAACTGTTCTTATCGTTTTCGACAGCCAAAAGTGACCGAGTAATTGGTCACTTTTTTCCACAATGAATAATTGGGTTATCCACATGTTTAGTTTCTTTCAAGGAAGTGGAAAAGATGCAAGTGCCATCTATGGAAACGAAGCCAGACTATGCTACATTTAGGCATTACTTGTTCTTCTGGTCTGGACAACTTGTTTCGTTGCTTGGCTCGTCTATTGCACAATTTATCATAATATGGTGGATAACAGTCACAACACAAAGCGCGTTATATTTGTCGCTTGCGTATTTTCTAGGTTTGGCTCCAATAGTGATTCTTGCTCCGTTTACCGGCGTTTTCGCTGACCGTTGGAACCGCAAAATGCTAATTGCAACAGTGGATTTGTTGCAAGCAGTGGCTACGGTGGTTCTTATAGTGTTTTTCTGGCATGGAAGCATCTCAATCTGGATAGTGCTGCTTCTGCTTTGTCTTCGAGGCGTTTTCCAAGCTTTTCACGCGCCAACTGTCTCAGCAATCACTCCTTCAATGGTTCCTCAAGACAAGCTAAGCCGAATGAACGGGTTAAACTATCTCTTTTCTGGAGCAGTATATCTTGTTGGTCCCATTTTAGCGGCGATTTTGCTTCAAGCATGGCAAATCTATCAGATTTTATGGGTAGATGTCGCAACCTTCTTAGTGGCAATAGTCCCTCTACTGACGATAAATATACCTGCTGTCAAAAAGAAAAGCGAGAACCGCTCTTTCAAAGCAGATCTCGCGGAAGGATTCAGCTTCATCAAACATGCAAGAGGCTTCATGCCTCTTATCGTATTAGCGACCGCCCTAAACTTCCTCTTCACGCCATTCTCTACTTTGCTTTCTTACTTCGTGGTTTTTGACCATTTTGGAGGAGCAACGGAGTTGGCTCTTGTCACTGCTTCGTTGCAAGCGGGAATTCTTGCTGGCGGCTTGTTCATGTCAGTTAAGAAGGAAATCAAAAACAAAATGGCAGTGTGCATGGCTTCGATTTTTGTTGCTTTTGTTGGATATGCACTTGCAGCATTGACTCCTACGGGTATGTTTTGGTTCATGGCTTTAAGCGTATTAATCCTAACTTTGTGCCTTCCAGTGGCTAACGTTCTGATACAAACAATAACGCAGACGGTTGTTCCTTTAAACATGCAAGGCAGAGTAAACGCGGTTACGATGGCGTTAGCCACCGCTGCTCAACCGGCTGGAATGATTATTTCAGGAGCCATAGTGCAGTTTGTTAGAGCATCATACCTGTTTATTGGATGCAGCCTTTCAGGCATGTTGATACTAATATTTTCTTGGTTCTTCACAGACGTTAAACACATAGAAGAAACAAAATCTATAGAATTAGGAACATCATAGCAATGCGTTTTTCAAGTTTGGCTATTCTACTGTGCTTGATGTGATGCTCAGCTCCGCGCCAGAAACTACGTGTATCCACCAGTTTAGTGCAGTATATGAATCATTGTAGTATACTATAAGTCGCGCCACAGAATCTACTGGAGCATTGAATGGAACACGGCCATTCCACGATAAAGTCTTGGTTTTGGAAGGCTTAAGCGTTAATGTTTGCTGTGTTCCGCTCCAATTCCAAGCGTTTCCCTCAAAAGCTATGTTGATAAACCATGTGCCTTCCGCCGTGCCGGTGTTTTTGAATGTAATCTTAACCGTAAAAGCCTCGCATGGCGTTTTATCAACTACGCCGCCTTCGCTTCCACATGCCAAGCAAGCAAACGATTGAGTGGCCCAATTGAAAAACGAAACAAGCAAAACAATAACCAGCGCAACTGCTGAGAGAGAACATAACGCAAACTTCTTATTCATTAGTCTCCTTCCTCCAAAAATACAAAAAAGGGACAAGTCCTCTTTATGCGTTCTGCAGTATACTTCTATAACATAATAATAGAACTTTCTATTAGAACCACGCGTCCAAGGTATATATAAGGGGGGGTATAGAAACCCGAGAGCAACCAGCCTTCAACCTATCGTCTTAAGCAAATCAGAACGCGTCACAATACCAACAATCTCTTTCCCCCTCGCCACCAAAACACCCTGATGCTTCTCCAAAATCCGCCGAACAACATCAATACTCGTTTCTTCCTGAACCGTCGGCAAAGGACCACCCATAACATTCTTAACCTTCTCTTCCGCCAAATTCGAACGCAAATTCCGAATAATAACCTCCTCAGTCACCGTCCCAACAACCCTGCCTCCACTCATAACAGGCAACTGCGAAATAGCATGACGCATCATAACTTCACTCACCCGCAAAATAGTATCACTCGGCTTCGCAAAAAGCACACCCTTAGTCATTATGTCCCTACACTTACTCTGCTTCGTCACAGTCAAAACCTGCAAAATCTTGTTAATCGTCGAAAGCCTAGGGTCAACCTTCCCCTGCTCAATCTTAGCAATATGCGCCTGTGAAACGCCAACAAGCTCTGCCAATTTCTTCTGTGTTAAACCAGCCTCCACCCTTAATTTTTTAAGCGTAGTTCCCGTTATAGCCAAAAATAACCACCAGTTATTTTTATTTATAAATTAATACAGTAAAATATATATTTAATGGTGTGCATACACCCTAAACTTCACAATGGAGAAAGGACACAATGCGAAACATAATCGTCGAAGACCTTAAACAAACACCCCTCGAAAAACAACGCATAGAAATAGTCGAAAGAAAAGGATTAGGACACCCGGACTACATATGCGACGCAGTAATGGACAGCATCTCAATACGCCTAAGCAAAGAATACCTAGAAAAAGCCGGAACAATACTACACCACAACGTTGACAAATCACTCCTAGTCGCTGGAGAATCCGAACCAAAATTTGGAGGAGGCACAGTAAAACAACCAATGCTCTTCGTGTTCGGCGACAGAGCAACATCAGAAATCGGAGAAGTCAAAATAGACATCAACCAAATAGCCATACAAACAGCAAAAGAATGGTTCAAAAACAACATGCGCTTCATAGACCCAGAAAAACACGTAAAATACCAAGTAGAACTAAAACCAGGCTCAATAGGCTTAACAGACATCTTCAAGCGCAAAGGTAAAGTCCTAGGCGCAAACGACACATCCGCAGCAGTAGGCTACGCACCAATGACAAAAACAGAAAAAATAGTCAAAAAAACCGAACAATTCCTAAACTCAAAAGAATTCAAACAACGCTTCCCAGAATCCGGCGAAGACATAAAAGTAATGGGCTTCAGAAACAACAACCACCTAAAACTAACAATCGCCATGGCATTCGTCGACCAATTCATAAACAGCGAAGAAGACTACTTCGAAAAGAAAACAAAAATCCTCGAAGAAACACGCAAATTTGTAACAGCAAACACAGACTTTGACGACATCACAATCGAACTGAACACCCTAGACATACAAGGAAGAGGATTAAGCGGCTTATACCTAACAGTCCTAGGCACAAGCGCAGACAGCGGAGACTCCGGACAAGTCGGCAGAGGAAACCGCGTAAACGGCTTAATATCCCTAAACAGACCATTCTGCTCCGAAGCCGCAGCAGGCAAAAACCCAGTAAGCCACGTAGGAAAAATCTACAACGTTCTCACATACAAAATCGCACAACACGTTTACGAAGAAGTGCCAGAAGTTGAAGAAGTCTACATTTGGCTTCTAAGCAAAATCGGAAGCCCCATAGACCAGCCAGCAGTAGCAGCAGCCCAAGTCATCATGAAAGGCAACAACAACCTAGACAAGGTCAGACATGAAATAAACGATGTACTTGACTGCGAACTGGAAGATATAGACAAATTCTGCTATGAACTAGCTCAAGGAAAAATCCAAACCTACTAACCTAATTCCACACGCTAAAGCGTTTACTTGCTTAAACATAAATTTCTTGTTACTGTAACTTCTGTTTAGGTGTGCAAAGTGCAAACTAACTCGCTGAAGATACTAGCACTCACTGTCGGCATCTTCTTTTTCACAAATAACCTCTCAACAAGTTTTCTACCAGTCTATTACATGGAAACAGGCTTAAGCGTAACCGAAATTACCCAACTTTTACTCTCAACCTTCATAGTGATAGGACTGCTCCCAATAACACTGCTCAAACTTGTGAAAAACTTTGAAAAAATAATAGCCTTCGGAATACTCTCCACCGCACTCTTTTTCGCAACTCTAATCTACATAAAAAACCCCATAATTCTAGGATTAACCTACGGACTAGGCATAGCCACCTTCTGGCCAAGCTTTAACCTTTTGCAATTCCGCTTAAGCGAAACACAAATTCGCGCCAGAACCGTAAGTCTATTCTCCTCAATAATACCCTCCATTGCAAGCATCATCGGCCCAGCAGTTGGTGGTTTTGTCGCCTCAACTTTTGGTTTTCCAACACTCTTTGCAATCTCAATCCTCCTATACATTACTGCTTTCCTCTTCTCAAGACGCATAAAATTTCAATCAGAAACTCACAAATTCACAATTCCTAAAAACAGAACATTCAAAATATTCTTCATCTCCTTCATTCTTCTAGGCTTATCCGAAGCATATTGGCTCACTTACCCATTATTCCTTAACAAAATTTCCGGAGGAACTTTTCAGATGGGACTAGTTCTAGCCGCAAGCGCCGTGTTAATCTGCACAGTAACCTTTCTTGTTAATTGGCTTTCAGACATCAAAAGAACACGCGTAAATTTCGCTATTGTCGGCGCAGTTCTAAACGCAGCATGGTATTTCAGTATATCTTTCGCATCTACACCGCAAGAAATTGTTGCTTTATCGCTTCTCTCAGGATTTGCAAGCGCCTTCTCCCTTTCATGGTTCGCCCATTACGGAGACTCCTTCAGCAAAGAATACCATGCAAGCATACTGGTCATGCTGGAAGCAGGATTAATGATTGGCAGAATCTTAAACCTCGCACCAACCAACATTTTCATATCAACTGCAAACTACACAAACTATTTCACACTCTTAGGTTTAGTGTGGCTTCTCCTAATCCCCATATACTTGATTGCCAAAAGAACGAAGACAAGCGCCACCTAGCCTTTCGGCTTATGCGCTTGCACTACCACATGCGAATATTCTTCGCCTTCCAAAGGCAACAAATCCATAGGATTATATGGCCAAATTCCAGAATATACTTTCTCAATCCAGTCAAGAACAAGTCCCGCTTTATCCAATGTCCTCTTAAGCCTCGCTTCACTTGCCATTTGCCCAAAACCATGCGTCTCAGCCAATTTCATGCTTTCTGAACCTTCCTTAAACCACAAAGAAGAAAAGATTACTTTACCATTAGGTTGCAAAACACGCGCAGCTTCCATAAACGCTAAAGTTGCTTCAGGAACATTGTCAAAACCAAAATTTGACGTTACTGTCGATAAGACGTTGCTCTTGAAAGCTAAATGTTTAGCGTCAGTGACAACCAAAGAAATTTTCTGATAAGTATTCGCTCTTTTTGCTTTACTCATAGCACCGCGTAAAGGTTTCTCATCTATATCCGTCCCAATAATAGAGACGCCTCTGGAACTTTTTTCAGCTAACGGTAGAATAAATCTGCTCATTCCAGTTGCAACATCCAAAACCGTATTACCAGATTCTTCACAAGAAGCAATTGTGCAACTTACTAGTTTGTCCATGAGCTTTTTCAACGCGTCTTTCTGGTCATCTCTCAAATATGAAATGTACTGCCTCTGTATCTCATCATATCTTTTCTCATCTGCCACATTAACCTTCCACTCAAACTCGCCAGCCGAAACCTTCGCATCCTTTAACAATCCAATTTCTTCCTTAACCTGAAACAAGTGCCCACGGCTACACTTGAAATGCCCATTAACAAAACGCTCATTCGATTCGTCGCCTTCAAAAATTAACTGACTCCGACAAAGTGGACACGCAATAAAATCTATAATGTCTTTGCGCATCACTGCTCCTCCAAAAACGAAAGAGCCATTTAATTCTAAAACTTTGTCGTTCACAAAACAGAAAATTCAAAGATTATGTAGTGCAATAAGGGTTAAAACATTTAAATGGTTGAGGCGGGAAGTTATAGAGAAGGTGCCGTTAAAAATGGTTGAGACAAGCGAAAAACTGCCAATATCTGAATTCTATAAAGTAGTGGACTATGTTACAATCTTCAAAAGCGAAAAATGGTGGGAAGCCATAGTCGTGTTCGAATCCTTTGGAAGACGTTCAATCGGCTTGTATCTTTGGCAAAAAAGGCTAGATAAAGAAAAGAATCAAGAAGTGTGGAGAAGAAAACACAAGTTTAACGTGCGCAATCTGGAAGAGTGGAACAAACTCAAGAATGCCATTGAACAGCTTACGCCAAAACTTGTTTCAAAATAGTCACAATTGCTAATTGCTTATTTTGAATTCACATTCTAAATAATAATCTAGAATTGAATAATTTTATTAATCGACACTTACAACAAAAACAAGAAGGCGAATACTATGGCTGCTGAACAACAGACGCAAGAAAATAATCAATACAAAGAAGAAGCAACCAGCGAAAATCCTCAGCCAGAACAAGAGATTGAACAACAAGAATACACGGAAACAGAAAATCTACAAGAACAAAGGTTTCCAAAAAATTCAAAAATAAACAACGTTGGAGAAGACAGAAGCAGTTTCATACATGGATTAGCTGTTGGGCTTGGAATTGGATGCATCGCCACTTTCGTAATTACGTGGATTGCAATTTTCTTCACGCCAATGCTGCCATCAGTAACATACGAAACTTTACTGTCAATATTCATTTATCCATTAATCTACTTGTTAGCAGTAGGTTTAGTATCGCTTACAGCGGGCATAGTCAGAGAATATTACGCCAGAAAACCCCGCTTCTAAAACTGACCACGACAGAGCAGCAAATTTTTCACCTACAATAATTATAATAATTAACAAGATAATCTATAATTTGTGGAACTATGCCTCACATGTTTAAGCAAGTTTTAGAAAAACTATCAAGTGAAAAAGCGCCGGGTCCATCACCAACTTTCTCCGCATTGCATCTTCTCCACGCAATAGAGCTCATCTCTGAAAAAACAATTGGTCGCGGAAAACTAGCCGAGAAACTCAATGTAGGAGAAGGCACCATGCGCACTATAATAGAACGCTTAAAAAACGCTGATTTAATTGCCACATCTAAGATTGGATGCAGTTTAACGAGCAAAGGCATGAAACTTTGGAAAGAATATGCGGACATAGTCAAAAAAGTTGAAATTGAAAAAAATGAGTTGACCCTTGCAGATTATAATTTCGCGATTCTGGTAAAAAACCATGGAAACAAGGTTAAGTCAGGAATGGAACAACGTGATGCTGCTGTTAGAATTGGCGCAAAAGGAGCCATAACAATATTGTTCAATAAAGGATGCTTAATAATTCCATCCGCAAGCGAGAATGTAGCCAAGGATTTTCCAAAAGCGGCAAACCAAATTTTTAAACTTCTGAAACCAGAAGAAAATGATGTGATAATAATTGGAAGCGCTGATAATTTAGCAGATGCTGAGTATGGAACGTTAGCCGCTATGTGGACGCTAATTAGTGACTGCTAACAACTGTCGGTTTGCTTTAGTAAGTGTATTTGTCTCCTTCAGCCAGTATACGTTCTAATGCCGCGTTAAAGTTTACCATTCCATCATTCGTTTTCGCAGAAACTGGAATTAACAAGTATCTCAAACCAAGCTGATAAATCGCCCGCATCATATTTCTACTCAATAAACGCCTTGTTCCCTCAAGTTTCTGCTCGATTGCCGTTTCTAAGACATTCGGATTAGCTGACCAATCCACAATCTTGTCAACTTCTCCTTTAGGCAGTAAATCACATTTTGATAAGATATGCACTTGAGGAAGAAGAAAACGACTATAAACCGCCGTTGATAGAAAGACATTTGAAACATAATTTAACGGGTTAACAGAAAAAACAGCATCAAACAAATAAACGATAGCCTTAGGCGCCTTTGTAAGCTCACTGGCAATGTATGGCCCACTTGCCCTAAAAGCAAACAGCTCCATCTGTCCAGGCGTATCTACCAAAACAATATCAGAGTTTAAATCTTCAATTTCCCTCGAAATATTCTCAACCTCGTCTGCAATTAAATCAGCAGCAAGTATCAACGCGCCATTAGGACCTAAACCATACTTCTCCATTAAATCTCCAACATCTACAAAATCCCGAACATCCACATCAGGAGAATATGGAAGCGACAAAACTCCAGGGTCCAGATTAACCACAGCAATATCCTGCTTTGACATTTTCAACCATTCACTAAATGCTGCTGTCAACAGAGACTTGCCAGACCCTGCAGTCCCAATGATAAAGACTATAAACATTCTTTGCATCACCCTACTTTGACTTTGAAATCATATTGCCTAGAAAAGCGTTCGTTGATTAGTAAAAGCTTTTCTTCTCAAGTGGGAGCTTGTGGTGGCTGTGGTTCCAACACTTGTGACTGTGCCTTTCTGGAGAAGACGAAAACAACCACGCCAACACAGATTAGGATTACGGTGACAACTATTAACAAAATAAAGAACATGGATAGAACTGTAATGGTTAAGGTTGGACTGTCAGCTCCAGCGTAAACATCGTCTCCAGACCAGCTTGCACGCACATAATACATACCAGCAGTTTCAGCAACCCAAGAATATGAGAAACGTCCACTAGAATCTGTTACAACCGTGCCTAAAACCGCCCAGGGAGAACTGTTTTCTTTAATGTAAATAATCACCGTCTTGTCTTGCAGATTTGGAAAGAGTTGCCCTACAAGAGAAATTGTGTTTCCTTGGATAATATAGGTTGCTGAAACAGTTAACGAAATAGAGGAAGACGCCAAAGTTGCATAGCTTGCAGAAACTTGTCCAGGAGCCCACTGTTCAGTAGTCCCAAGAGAAATTATCTTCACAGTCTTTAACGCTTGTCTCAATTCTTCGGGACACTCGCCGACTCTCCATCCAATTTGCCAGTCATCACCTGTGCACTCAGCTACGTAATATTCTGCGCCGCCATATGTTATACTGTATGCTTGTCCTCTCGCATCATAAGGTTCATGAGACAGCCTAACGCCGATGTTCATGTGCTCTTGGTCTTCATAGTAGAGAAGAACTGCATCGATTCCACCAGCTTCAATGATTGAGGCAGCGATAAAAGAAAAAAGGTCACAGTCACCTTTGTTCTTCACCATTGTTTCCACCGGATAGCGCGCTGGAGCAGTTACTTCATAGGGTATCTGATGAACAATCATTAACACTCCATTTGCAAAGTCTTCATCATCCTTGTAAATTTGCCAGAGGCTCTCCGCGATAGGTTCCAAAGCATAAGGCGTAACGAATTTAGCAAAGTCACTAATTGAGCTTACGCTATGGCTTTTTTCAGTATAATAATCATAAAGCGATTGAGGAATTACGACGTTAAGCCTATAATATGTTGAACCGTTTGGATGGTTCAAAAGCTGGTAAGTTTGAGCATAATTTTCTGACAAGCAAGAAGGAAGCAAATGCAAAAAAATGAATAATATTGCCAGAGCTAGCATTACTTTTGTTTTTTTCATAGAAAACTTTGTTGCAAAGTTGATTTAAGGCATTTATGAAATGCAAATCAATATGAGAAATTCTGACTTTCTTGTGTAATAACGATAATATCAAGCAGTAACGTAGCGGCAAAACTTTTTTGCAAAGGCTACTACGTTCTTTTTAGCTTAACTTTTCCACCTTTCTTTTCAATCAATTCTGACAGTTGAATAATTGCCTTTCCCAAACGGTCTTTGGCAGTTTTTGATTCTTTCGCGGTTGTCGAGAAATGAATTTCTATGTGAGGCTTTTCTTCCTCGCCTCTGGGATGAGATTTTATATAAACGTGTGGATTATCACGCATTGTTTGGTCAATTAAAGGCGCTAACGTTGACTCCATAATTTTGTCTGCGTATATGCTGGTTTCAAAAAACACCACGCCTTCTGCTGCTTTCTTGAGCAAAGGCACAATTGACTCGTCAAAAATAGCTTCCATTTCGGAGGGAACACCAGGCAATGCCGCTAGAAAAGTTTCATCAATTTGAATCATCACGCCCGGAGCAGTGCCAACTGGATTGGGTAATGGTTCAGCGCCTTTGGGAAGTTTCGCCATTTTGACCCTATGTGGTGTTAACTCAACTTGCTCTATTTTTTCTGCTTTTGCGTAAGCTTCATATTTTTCCTTAACCATTTTCAAAGCTTTCTCGCTGACTTCCAATTTGTTGTTTAAGGCTTTGGCGATTCCTTCCAAAGTTTTGTCGTCAAAAGTTGGACCCAATCCGCCAGTTGTTATTATGAATCTTGGTTTTCGTTGCAGAGCTTCTCGGATGGCGTTTGCAATTTCGCTAACATCATCGCCTACAACGGTTATACGTTTCACCGAAACACCCAGAGAAGTGGCGCGTTTAGCCATCCAATGTGCGTTTGTGTTCAAAGTTTTACCGATTAACAATTCGTTGCCAACACAGATTATTTCCATCTCCCTATTCATTTGTTACCACCGCACAGACAAACATGCTGTAAAAATAGGGTAACTCCACTTTTATGCTATTTGCTAACATACTCTTCAAAAAGCTGAGGCATCCGACTTATTTTTTCTTGCTAAGCCACCATTTCAAGTATTCTTTTCTTCGCTGTTCCTCTTCCTCTTCTTTGGATTCCGTGCTTGGACGTAGTTTCTCTCTGAGCTCCATAAGTTCTTGCTGTGTTACGGATAAACCGCAGCTTTTGCAAACATAGTGCTTAGTTGCAATCATGTAATGCATTTCGCCGCCGCATTCTGGACAATAGGGCATTTTTTAATCACGATTCCGCCATTAAAATTGAACATTCTTTGAGAAATAGCTTTCTATTGCCGCCAACCAATTTTGCTATCTACGTTATGATATTTGTTAGTTTTGCTTCTTTAGCCAGTTTCAGAGCTCTTTCCATCTCATCTCTAGTTAATCTTCTGCGTAGTTCAGGAATTTCGTAAGCTCGCCATTCTGGTCTGTACTGAAACATCACGTTTACTCTTGTTTCTACGCTTAAATTCTCGGCAATCCAATTCAACACTGGCTTCGTGCAACATTCCAAATGACCCGGTAAAACAAGCACGCGAATTATCAGTTCTCCATATTTTTTGGCGTCTAGATGGTTGCGTATGCACACTTCCCAATAGTGTGGAGCGTCAGAAATTTTGACGGCACAATCGCTTGGTCCATATTTGAAATCTAATAAGTAAACATCAGTAAATCCAGCTAACAGCTGAGCTGTTTCTGGACTATAATAACTGTTAGAATTCCACACAACTGGAATGTTAACGTTCACATGTTTAAATGTTTCAAGCCACTGCTCCAACCAAGGTGTTGGTTCACCGCCCACAAGATTTGCATTTCTGCAGCCACTTGCACGTAAGTTTTCAACTTCCCTAGCCAATTCTTCAGGGTGATAAATTTCGCCTCTCTCAATCCACTGCGAAATTGTCCAATTTTGGCAATGTTTGCAACGCATACTACAGCCCATAGTGAAAATTGTTCCAGAAGGCACAAGCTCCGGCTCTTCACCAACGTGTTCAAAAATACTTGAAACTGTTATTTCATTGCCACACCCGCAAAACCCCAGTTCACCCGCAAGCCTGTTGACCCCACATCTACGAGTACAAAAATGACAACGCGAAAGCATACGCTTTGCAATTTCAATTTTCAAATCCAAATAAGACTCTCTTGGAACACGCATTTCTTTTAAGTTTCTCTGACCACTATCAATTTCTTTTTCCAGTCCATAGAACTCTTGCGTGAGCATTGCATGTTTCTGCCAAAGCTCCTCTAAAGAATCCCTTTCGCTGAATTCCGCTGGCAGTTTTTTGGCAATAAGGAATTTCGCTGGCTTCTCATTTTGCATGACAGCGAAGTACCTACCTAAACTCTTCTTCGCTAATTTATCGTTTAGCACAGCAACAGCGTCTGAACGAAGAATCCTCCACATTTCGTCTCAATAATTAGTTAATACAAACACCAATTTATACGATAAGATTTAGAAATCTTAAACATTAGCATCCTTCAAAACCTATTGGGCTTTAAATAGAGAGGTCTAACACAATCGCACGCGCACACAAACACAACACTAAAACAACGCATAAGGATAAGAGTACCCACTTGCATGCAACTTACCCTTAATAGGAATCGCGTGCCCACACACTGGACAACGCATATCCCTTGTCAAGTTCCACCTTGCAATTTCAAAATTAAAACGCTTAACAAGCAACTCATTACAGTTTGGACAATAAGTGTTTCCACAAGGATGCCCAGGCACATTACCAATATAGACATAGTTCAATCCAGCTTCCTTAGAAGCCATGTACGCCTTCTCCAAAGTCTCAATCGGAGTAGACGAAACAGTCGTCAACTGATAATCCGGATGAAAACGCAACAAATGAAAAGGCGTATCGCCACCAAGATTATCCTTTATCCACAAAGCAAGCTCCCTAATTCTCTCAATTGAATCTCCAATCTTCGGCACAATCAAGTTCGTAATCTCAATGTGAATATCATTCTTCTTCATCTCTTTCAAAGATTCATAAATCGGCTCCACAGAAGGAACCGCAGAATAACTTTTGTAAAAATCCGGATCTCCACCACCTTTAAAGTCCACAGTAGCTGCATCTAAATACGGCGCAATAGTTTTAACAGCTTCCGGCGTCATATAACCATTAGTAACAAAAGTGTTAAAGAACCCCACTTGATGAGCGAGCTTAGCAGTCTCATAGGCATACTCAAAAAATATCGTCGGTTCCGTGTATGTGTAGCTTATTCCTTGACAATTGTTATCTCTCGTCGCTTTAACAACCTCTTCGGGAGGGAAATGTTTACCTTCTATTTTTTTCTCTTGACTTATCATCCAATTATCACAAAATTGGCAACGAAAATTACAGCCAACAGTAGCGACAGACATAACCAACGACCCAGGATTAAAATGTGAAAGAGGTTTTTTCTCTACAGGATCTATACACGCTGATATGGCTTTAGCATAAACAAGCGAAAAAAGCGTTCCACCTTCGTTTTTTCTCACTAAACAAAAGCCTGTTCCATTCTCGTTTATTAGACATCTTCTCCCGCATAAGTTGCATTTGACTTTTTTATCTTTCAACTTTTCATAGAGCATAGCTTCATGCAGAGACATTTAACCTTCCTTCAATTTCTTAGACTCAATCTTCCGTGTAAATCTTTGCCTATTTAAAACATCACTTACTTATTTAACGCAGAACCTGGTTTTTCTCTTATTTCAAAAACGAAAGGTGGAGCATCGGTTTTTACATCTAATTCTATACTAAGCAAGCCTTCCAAAAAACCAGCCCAAATATCAGTTTCATTAATAAAAGGCGTTTTAACAAGAAGGTATTTATCTTTCAGGTAGAAATCGCCAAATCCTTGCACTCTCAAACGTTTGAAAACTTCTGACCATTTTTCCCGTTCACCAGTTTGGATACCGAGGCTTGTTTCCATGGAAACTTTTGCAGCTTCACCCATTTTCCTGCCTATTTCGCGCCATTTTTCTTTTGGAATATGTTGTATTAGGATGTTGATTAATTCTACGTTCACGAAGGCTATGCGGCTTATGCCACAATAGTATTCGCCGGGAAAACGCCAATCGTAAATCATCATGCTTCTGTAAACGTCAAGCATTTTGGAAATTAGAGGTTTTATGCCTGGTTCTTTTCCTTCTCGAATTAGTGAGTCGATAAATTCGCGTTCTTCTTTTTCCAGAATTATTGTTGTCCGTTTTGTTGATTCTTCATCTTTTTTTATCATTTCTTCGAGCTTTTTCTCTTTATCCTCTTGCATAGAGGATATATCTTTCGACATATCATATATGCTTTATGTCTCTATGCGCCAGATAAACAAATAGTTCATGAACGAATTATTACCAACATCCTCTTACACCGTTTTGTCGCCTAGACACTTTATGCTTTACTATTCAATCACTGCAACCGAACGATTTTTAGCATTGCACTTACATGTAGATTATTGCCAATGACGAAAATAGGGTCTGAATGGATGATGCACCCTAGGGTATCTGAGGCACAAAACTACTTTCTATTTAAGAAACAACCTTATTCCTAACCAAATACCATAAAAGCACTAACCCAATAACCAACAAGATAAATCCAGAGAGCATCGAAAAAACATAGCTCATATCAAGCACACCCATAAGCGCATAAACAACATATGTTGGTCCAGCAAATATCAAAAAAGCTGCCAACACAAAAAGAAATGCTCTCCAAAATTTCGAATTCAAATTCACCCTTGACGATTGACTGCTTTTACCCCTTTGCTCTTCCTCACTCATAAATTCACGCTCTAGTAACAATCTAAATTTTTCCCTTATAACCCTTCCTTAACTTCATTACCTAACGCTTTCATAAGAAACTTGAAAACAGAAAAACCTGCGCCGCGGTCCGCTTTGAAGCCTGCCGTTGCGCCTAGAAGGCATATGCCCTCAAGATTGCGTTCCTTTGCGAGGCCAAGCAGCAATCCGGTGGCGCCTACAATTCTGCCTTTGCTATATATCACGGCGCCTTTTTCCATAAACTCTAATGCGAGCCTCGGCGAAGTTGCAGCGACGTATACTTGTGTTTTCTCTTCTGAAATTGGCACTCCGCCTATTGTTATTAGGAAACGGCATCCTTGCTTTAATAGGAAATCTAGGATTTCGCTACAGACTTCATAATGCGCGAGCACGTCGTCAAAAGATGGTTGCGTGTCGCCAGTCATAATAATAAAATCATTCTCTTTCATCGAGGCAGCGTAGAACTCGTATTTCGGCAAACGACAAATGCCATCTGAATTAACTGAAACATAATCTGGAAAAGTAGGCGAATATAACTCAGCAAAAGGCTTCGCCCCACTAAACTTTATTAGAAGATGTGCTGCGATCTTTCCAACATTTCCAAATCCCGGAAGCCCTTGCACAAAAATTGGATTTTCAAGGGCTGGATTGAACATGTAATTGAAATATGGTCTATCCATATGGCAACAACCAAAGTCAATAAGTAATTTGGATGCTAAAAAATGTTTTACTGAAAGAAAACCTATACCCAATGAAAGAGTATTCCCAAAAGATTTAAGAAAGTCTTCATTCAGCATAACAGTAGCGGGGTGGGGTAGCCAGGATTAACCCGCTGGGCTCATAAGCTTAAGCTGAAAGACCCAGAGATCGGTTGTTCAAATCAACCCCCCGCTACCAAAATTATTTATCTTAAAGTGATATGACTATGGCGTTTTTTCATCTATGAACTAAGGAAATAGAAGAAAGAGAAAGTATAGGGAAAGACTATTTATTCACTGAAAACCCGCACAGTTGCTCGCCCATTCGGTAAACAGTGTTTCCATTGATAACTATGTTTTCGGTTTCCAGTAGTGATTGCCAGAGTTTCTCTTCTATGATTCTTTGTTGAAGTTTTTCTTTTAATTCTTTGATGAGCTTAAGTCTTTCTGGATTGGGCAGTTCTAGTAGATTCTGTGGTTTTTTGTTTTTGGAGCCCATTTTGATCCCTTTTATGTATTTTCGTGTATCTTAATAAATCAGTTCTTTCTGTTCAAGAATATGTCGAAAAACAACATATGCCATTCAAGTCGTGATGAGAAAAATATATGTCTTATTTCTGGATTATAATAGTTTGATTTAGTATGCAAGTTGACGCCGTCGAGAATACCCTATTTTCGGTGGCAGTCAATCCTATACTTAAATTGCTGATCAATCTTTTTGATAGGGAATGTCAAAAAGATGGAAGCTTGCTTTTAAATTCTCTAAAGGAGTTTCTTGGTCAGCCAGTTTCTTTATGTCGTTTATGTTACAACGTGAGCCATAAAATAGCCAAACCGTTCTACGAAGTTGGTAGTCGTTTGTTACATGTAGATAGAGAATTCATGCGTAACCAGTTCTTAAATGAACAATATGGTGACGCTTGGCTTAGAGGTTTCGGTTTGATGATGAAAGGTATGAGAAAATATGGTGTCCGCATACCTTTTGTTCCAGCGGGGCCTTTCGAGGTTGTTTGGAATTTTACATATCAATGTAATCTGAAATGTAAGCACTGTTATGAAAATGCTGGTGGGAAACGCTTTGAGTTATCAACGGAAGAAGCAAAACAGGTGTTAGATATCCTTTCTAAGTTAGTAGGGGTAGGTTTACCGGCTCTCTCTTTCAGTGGAGGAGAACCTCTCGTAAGGAAAGACTTCTATGAAATTGCTGCATACGCCAAAAAGCGAGTTAGTTATGTGAGTATAGCTTCTAATGGAACGCTCATCACAAAAGATAATGCGAAGCGAATTAAAGATGCGGGGGTGGATTATGTAGAAATAAGCATTGATGGGGCAACTCCTCAAGTGCATGACACGTTTAGAGGGATACATGGAGCCTTCGAAAAAACTATGGAAGGCGTAAAAAATTGTATCGAAGAAGGATTAGATACGTGTATAGCAACAGTTTTGCACAAGAATAACATATTCGAACTTGACAAGCTAATTGAGTTTGCAAAGCAATTGAATGTTAGATTCATACATTTCAATTACATCCCTACTGGAAGAGCAAAGGCACATGTTGAATTGGATTTAACCCCAGAAGAGAGATATGAAGTGCTTGAGACTATTGGAAAAGAAATAATCGAGTTATACTTACAAGCAAAAGAAGAGGAAATGAAATATGGAAAATCTCACAAAAAAGTTGACAAGTTTTTTAGTACTTGTCCACAATATGCAAGTGTGACCAAAGAAATTTCACAAAGGCATGGACAAAATTTCCTTGTAGAAGCACATTATGCGGCAAAAAAGGGTGTAGAAAATGTTGCACACTTTTTAGGCGGTTGTGGGGCAGGACGGTTATACTGTTGTCTTGAGCCTAATGGAGACATAAAGCCATGTGTGTTTTTCCCCACCAACAAAGATACGGTTCTTGGCAACATCTTAACAGATAATTTTGAAGAAATATGGGATAATAATTCATTTTTGTGGAATCTGCGCGTGAGAGAAAACCTGCAAGATTTCATGGTAGATGGAAAAATAGTTGGGTGTGGAAGTTGCCCAGATAAGTACATATGTGGAGGTTGTCGCGCAAGGTCTTACGGGTACTTTGATGGGGATATAAACAAACCAGATATAGGGTGCATCTGCAACAGAGTTTTGTGGGAAAGAGTTGTTAAAAATAAAATAGTGGTTTGACTTAAATCTTCAGGCATGGTCTACTTTGAGGTTTAGGCTTTTCCTTTTTCTTCTTTGCCAAAGTATGCTGTCCACTTGAGCTTGCGCGCATCTCTTCTGAGGTTCAATGAGCTTTTTCTGCACTTGCTTGAGCAGAACCATAGGATAGACCCATCATTTTTGACGTACATCATTCCGGTGCCTATTGGGAATTCATTGCCGCAGAATGAACATTTTTTTGGTCTAGGCAACTATGGTTCCTCCAGAGTGTGTTAGGTTTAGTTTAGCGTGTGATTTTCTTTGCTTCTCTTTCGGTTTCTCTCAGCATGAGAATGTCTTGTACGCGGATTGGTCCTTTAACGTTACGTGTTATTATGCGTCCCTTGTCTTTTCCTTCTAGAATACGCACTCTTACTTGTGTAATTTCGCCAGTCACGCCTGTGCGTCCGATTATTTGAATCACTTCAGCGGGTGTTAATTCTTCCTCTACTGCTTCTGCGGTTTTCTCTTCTTTACTCATCACTTTGTTCCTCTTTTCATCTGCTCGATTCTTGATACTATTTCTTTGACTAGTCCGGTTGCGTCTCCTTCTTTGATTATGCATGCAGAAGCGGCTGGCACGTCGATTCCTATTGCGGTGCCTATTTTTTCTTTATGTGGCACGAACACGTATGGGATTTTTCTTTCTTCGCATAGAAGTGGCAGGTGCGCTACGACTTCTGGTGGTTCTACATCTTCAGCTATTACTACGAGTTTTGCTTGGGCTCTTTCGATTGCTTTTGTTGTTTCGTTGGTGCCTTTTCTGACAGCGCCTGTTTTGCAGGCTATTTGCAGGGCTTCATAGGCCGCATCTGCGATTTCTTTCGGGACTTCAAATTTTACATAGAATGGTTTGGACATGAGCCTCACCCTTTAAATGCACAGTCTTATCAACTTTTCTTATTTATGAATGTTTCGACTCTTGTAATGGCGTAATTTGTATCTTTGCGGGGGATATTAGGTGTTTGTGGGTGTGAAGAGGCTTTATACCCCCCTTATATATAGGTTGAATTTTTGGTTGTTTGCTTTGGGAGGTTTGCAGAGAATACCGAGTATCTTATTGGTTGTTGATATTGCAGTTCTGGTTGTTATATGGTATAGAGTAAAGAGAAGGAAGAGTTTGCGGGAGAAGTCTTCTGTTTTATGTATGCATTTTTGTGAAGGTTTCGAGTAAAATTGTGTGCAGAAGAAGTTTCAGTTACAAATTAAAGTAGAAAGGTTTAAATAAAATGCTTCGTTTTTGAACCATTCGTTTTTCGCGAGGGGAAATCAACATTTTGCAGAGACTGGGTCGGGTCCTTCATATAAGTCCAAGCCGAAGCATAATCATCCAAATTGATAAACTTCCAAAAATCGGCGAAACAGTTGTTGATGAAAATTTAAAGCCTATTGGAAAAATCTTTGACATATTCGGCCCAGTATCCTCGCCATACGCAGCAGTAAAACCGACATCACGAGAACTTGAAAAATTAGCTAACAAAACATTGTATGTAGTCCCCTCAAAAGGAGAGAGGAGAAGGCGTAAATGAGTAGTAACGAAGAAGGACATGAAACTGCTAATTCTCAATCATCTGCACCACATGCTGAACCAACAAAGGTTCAATGTTGCCCGGAATGCGGCAGCACAAGGCTCATGCGTGATTATGAATGCGCAGAAATAGTATGCATGGAATGCGGCTTCGTAGTAGCTGCAAAAATAGCTGATAGAGGACCAGAATGGAGAGCTTTCGATGATGAACAAAGAACAAAACGAACTAGAGTTGGAGCGCCATTAACTTACACAATTCATGATAAAGGCTTATCAACAATGATTGATTGGCATGACCGCGACATCTATGGAAAAAGCCTATCCCCTGGACAGAAAGCACAAGTTTATCGCCTCAGAAAATGGCAACGGCGAATAAGAGTCTCCGACGCAACAGAACGCAACCTAGCTTTCGCATTGTCAGAAATCACAAAAATCGCAAACAACTTAAACCTTCCCAAAAACATTCTGGAGACAGCGTCAGTCATATACCGAAAAGCCGTAAAAGAACGACTAATACGCGGAAGATCAATTCAAGGCGTAACCGCGGCAGCGATTTATCTGGCTTGCCGACAATGCGGATTAGCTAGAACATTAGAAGAAATAGCACAAGCATCGAGCGTAAACAAAAAAGAAGTTGGACGCAGCTACCGCTTCCTAATAAAAGAACTTGACTATTCCATTCCTCCGCTTAAACCAGGACAATACATAACAAAGTTTTCAAATCAGTTAACAATGCAAGGAAAAGTTGAAGAAATAGCTCACAAAATTTTGGGTGCAGCAAAAGAGCTAAAACTTACCTCAGGCCGAGGCCCAACGGGCATCGCGGCAGCAGCAAGTTACATTGCCTCAGTATTAACAGGAGAAAGAAAAACGCAAAGAGAAATAGCTGAGATAGCGCAGGTAACGGAGGTTACTATTCGGAACCGTTACAAGGAGCTTGTTGACCGCTTAATGTTTCAGATGGCTCTTTAGCTCCTTCCTTTTTTTATTTTCAACCTTTTTAGAGAAGCTCTTCTTCATCACAACTTGAGCATTGTTCTTCCTCTTCTTCCAAGAATTGAGAGGTCGCCTCACCGAGTTCTTGAAGAAGCTCGTGTGGAATTCTCTCTTTCAGAGTTTTAGCTTCTTTTTTCAGTTTATCAACTTCATTCTCTAAAACCTTCGCCTTTTCGCTTAACTCAACAACCTCTCTAAGCTGCTCTATCTCTTCCAAAAGCATGTTTTTCTCATTTTCTAACGCCTTAATCCTTTCTTCCAGCTTAGTCTTCATGCCTATAACTTGCATACGCTCTCCACCCTCTCAACATCTATTCTACATAATCAGCATTAATATTTTATCTTGTCCGTCACACCCTATGTTGCTTACAAAACACATTTTAGACTGTAACACGATAATTATAGGAAGGGGCTCATAGTTTGGTTAATTGTCCCAAATGCGGGAGCGAAGTAGCAACACCCATCAAAACCTGGCCAATTTCTATCCGAAAACCATTAAAAAAAGGCGAAGAAACCAAAATGGCAATGGGAATTTTCGAATGTCCAAACTGTAAAGCTAGGTTCAGAGCCGCTGTTGAATTTGAAACCAAAGTCGAAGAGACAGTAAGCATTAAAAATATAGTTGAAAGAATAAAAGGTATAAGGGGAGAACTAATGCAGACACTGAAAAATCTACGCGAAAAAATAAAAACCTTAGAAACAGAACGGGCAAACTTAATGATTGAAATTGAAAAATTGAGGAAGGTAGCGGAATCAAAAGTCACAGCTCTCGAGAGCGAAGTCAGCATGTTAAGAGAGGAAGTAAAATCTTTAAGAGAACTGCTAGGCTACAGCGAGAACCCAGAAAAATAACGCTAGCAGTTTCTTGCGCTTAATGAGAAGATCAAGAGCTCTCTGCCGCTTGCACCAAATATTTCTTGTAATATTCTTGCGCTTTAGCAACGGCCTTCTCCGGATTTTTCAGTATCGTGTACCTTGTATTCGGCGAAAGTTTTTCAGCAGCACTAAAAAATTCCTCAACTCTTTTGACGTCTCCTTCATAAATCGCCAAACCCCCAGCAATTTCATACCATACTTTGGCTCTCACAATGTCTTTAGCTTTTTCAAATTTCTTGGCATTTTCAGCAGCTTCTTTCATCGTCGTCCCAGTTTTTCTCGGATCAAGAAACATTGTGTTAAGCAATGCTTCATAAGTTTCTCTATCATCTCCACAAAGTCTTTCAAGAGCAGTTTTTTGTTGTACGGGTTGAACGGTTGCCTTCTTTTCCTTTTCTTTTCCTTTTCTAAATTTGCTAAGTATGCCCACGGTTAATCCTCCTCGATTATTGAGCGTTTTTATATTTAGCATTAGATATAAACATCAGTTAATTTTAAAGGTTTGTCTGTCTATTATGTGAATATGCCATACAAATTTGCCTTTGACCTTTCAAGGATTCCACGTTTCTTCTTTAAAGAAATCGCTATAGTGGGCTATCAAGCAAGCGTGCACAAAAAAGTTGGCAAAACCGCTCAGGAAATAATAAAAAAATTCAAAATTGACGAGGCAACGGGTCTCAACTTATCTGACGCAGTGATTGTTATACAAGACCTAATAGACATGCAAGCGAGGAACATAAAAGAAAGAGAAAAATTCATGCAGACAAAGAAAAGAGCACTTTTTCTGCCCCACTGCTCAAGGAAATACATGGATAACCGTTGTAACGCAACCTTCGACCCTAACATTCCATCCTACGTCTGCGCTCACTGTTCTCCAGATTGCCTAATTAATAAAGCAACAACGCTTGCAAAGAAAAAGGGCTATGACGTTTACATTTTACCAGGAGGTTCATGTGTACCAAAAATCTTGAGCAGTAAACGCTATGAGGGCGTTGTCGGGATAGCTTGCGGTGAAGAAATAAGGCTTGGCGGAGAAATAACGCAACATATGGACGTTGCCAGCCAAGCTGTTCCGCTAATAAAGAACGGTTGCGCAAATACAATTTTCAACATTGAAACTCTGATTAAAACTCTTTAAAAGAAGCTATTTCACAATTTCTCGTTTCTTCCAACGAAGATTCTTGCTTCGGCACTTTCTACACTTTACTGCAGTCTCTGCGTTTCGCGCACCGCATTCTCTGCAGATTTTCATGTATAGCCTATGTTTCTGAGCTATGGTCTTTTTGAGCGGGTCTAAGATTGGCATTTGTCAACATCTCTTTTTGACTAGAACACAGACTATTTGCTTGCACATATACTTTTTGTCTGCATCAGACGTTTATGAGTTCAGCTACATCGCCCGGCTTTTCGGCGACTCTTACACCCGCTTTTCTGAGAGCGTCGATTTTGCTCTCTGCAGTTCCTGCCTTGCCCATCACTATTGCCCCTGCATGACCCATACGTTTCCCCGGTGGCGCGGAACGCCCAGCAATAAATGCTACAACTGGTTTTGGATATTTAGTTTCGGAGATGTATTTGGCTGCCAATTCTTCGAGGTTGCCGCCGATTTCGCCTATCAAAACCACCGCTTCTGTGTGCTTGTCTCTTTCAAACATTTTTAGTGCATCTATGAAGTTCAAGCCCGTTATTGGGTCTCCGCCCAGTCCAAGGCATGTTGATTGTCCAAGATTTTTTCTTGTTAGGCTTGCAGCTACTTCGTATGTGAGGGTTCCACTTCTAGAAACCATGCCAACTTTGCCGGGCTTAAAAATATGTGCCGGCATTATTCCAAGTTTGCTTTCTCCAGGAGTTATTATGCCGGGAGTGTTTGGGCCAATTATTGTTGCGTCTGCTTCTTTTGCACGCGCCATTATGTTGATTGCGTCTTTTATGGGAATGTGTTCAGTTATTATTACAACGGTTTTTATTCCGTTTTCTAAGGCTTCCAGAGTCGCGTCTGCAGCAAAGGGTGCTGGAACAAAAATTATTGCTGCGTTTGCTGAGTGTTTTTCTTGGGCTTCCTCTCCAGTGTCATAAACTGGAACGTTGAGGACTTGGGTTCCGCCTTTTCCGGGAGTTACGCCAGCGACGATTTTTGTGCCGTATTCCAACATTAGCTTTGTGTGAAAGCTTCCTTGGGTTCCAGTGATGCCCCAAACGATTGCTCGAGTGTTCTTGTCAATTATTATTCCCAACGTTATTTTCCTCCGCTTTTAGCGATTTCGACAACACGCTGCGCTGCTTCTTCCATGCTTTCTAATACGTGTATGCCAGCTTCTGTTAGTATTCGTTTTCCTTCTTCTTCATTTGTTCCAACAAGTCTTATAACCATGGGTTTTGTTACTCCAACTCTCGTCTTTGCTTCGAGAATTCCACGTGCAACTTCGTCGCATCTGGTGATTCCACCTAGAATGTTGATGAATAAGGCGTTGACGTTTGGGTCTGAAAGCACGATTTTTAATGCTGTGGCAATTTTGTCCGATGGAGCTCCGCCGCCTACATCTAAGAAGTTCGCTGGTTTTCCGCCATAATATTGGATTGTGTCAAGCGTCGCCATCACAAGCCCCGCTCCATTGCCAATAACGCCTATATTTCCGTCCAGTTTAACGTAAGCCAAATCGTTTTTCAGAGCCTCTATCTCTTGCGGAGAAAGCTCACTTTCTTCGCTTAAAAGTCTCTTTTTGTACTCTGGATGTCGGAAAAGCGCGTTATCATCTATTATTATACGGGCGTCTGCTGCAACAAATTTTCCTTCAACTGTTTCTACGATAGGGTTCATTTCAATCAGTTCAGCATCATAGTCCATGCCTACTTGGTAAAGTCTTTCAAAAATTTTTCCAAGCTCAGAAAGTTGACCGCTGGCGTAGCCAAGTTTTCTAGCCACTTGCCGAGCATGAAAAGAACTAAAACCATGCCGAGGATTTATCAATAATTTAATGATTTTTTCTGGAGCTTGAGCGGCTACTTCTTCTATTTCCATTCCGCCAACTGCAGAGGCAATCACTACGTAACTTTGGTTGAATCTGTCTGTGGTTATGCCGAAGTAAAGCTCCTTCTTAACTTGTATTTTCTCTTCAATCCAAACACTTCTGACGGGAATACCCTTTATCTGCATGCCTAACAGTTTTTCAACGGACTTCTCCGCTTCAGAGATGGAATCAGCGAAAAGTATTCCGCCAGCCTTCCCTCTCCCAGCAACCAATACTTGTGCTTTGACGACGAATGGCGGTTTCAGTTTAGATAATATCTCATGTGCTTGAGTTTTGTCTGTTGCCAATCCACCTTGAGGCGTTGGAATTCCATACTTTGCAAGTATGTTTTTAGCTTCATACTCGAACAGTTTCACACTAATTCGCTCCTCACTTTATGCTTTCTATAGTAACGTAAGATTTTGTGTCTTGTATTCCCTCAATCGCAGATAACCTTTTCAGAACTTCGTCAAGTTTTTCACGGTCAACTATCAATAATGCGTCAACATCACCGGCTATTCTGAAAGCCCTTTGAAGAGTAAGCTCCTTAACCTTTTCATAAGCATACATTCTCTTGTGAGGAGACACCTTAAGAAAAACAAACGCGGGAGCCGACGTTATCCCAAGCGCATCCAGCCCTTTTTCGGTTACGTCTATGAACCCTCTGCCAGTGCGTATGTAATTTAAATCTCTAAGTTTCCTCAAGTGAACATTCAATGCTTGCCTACTTATGCCCAACTGCCTTGCCAACTCGTCCTGTTTCACATGTAACGTGTATGTGCTTGTGGACTTGCCTTTTTCATACAGCATCCGCAGAATTTTCAATGACCGTCTTGTTAATGCCTCCAATATTTCTTCCTCTTTGTAACGTTTTGTTAAAGTGAAATTTTACAATAGTAGGGATTATTTAAAAGTTTAGCAAACAAAAAAGCACAAGGCATGAGCAGTTTTCAGCCGTTAACTAGAAGTATAAACCGTAATGTATTTATTTGTCGACAAAAATGGTTATGAAGCCATAAAAAATGGAAAAACTAGGAGTGAGGCGGTCAGTATGTCAGAAAGCAACTCGGTATTGATCGGAAATAAGCCAGTAATGAACTATGTACTGGCTTGCATAACCCTCTTTCACGGCGGAGCAAAAGAAGTAAATGTTAAAGCAAGAGGGCGATCCATAAGTCGTGCCGTAGATGTCGTCGAAGTCGTTAGACGCCGATTCCTGCCAGACGTAAAGATCAAGAAAGTCGGCATTGGAACGGAACAAATGGCACCCAGAGAAGAGGGTAGCACGCCCACAAACGTAAGCACAATCGAGATAACCCTAGAACGCTAAACAGCGTTCGCGTAAATGTTCAGAGCTCCGCCCCCCTCCTTTATTTGTGGAGGGCACTGTTTCAGGTGAAAACAGTATTATGTAGTTTCTGTTTAAAGAGTGGGATACTGTGTCAGAAGTGTTCGGCTAAATTAAAGTCTGGAGAAATTAGTGAGCTTGATTTGAGGATTGCCCGTTTGTTGTTGTCTTTGGAGGAGAAGTATCCTTCTCTTCAGAATGTTTATTTTCACGGCGCGGTTGAAGTGGACGGAACTTTGGCTTTGGTTGTTGGGCATGGTGATGTTCCTCGACTTTTGGGTTATGGTGGTAAAATTATGAGGGCGTTGAGTGAGGAAACTGGTAGGAAGGTTCGTGTTTTGGAGTATGGAGTTGATGATCGTAAGTTTTTGGAAGATTTGTTTGCGCCTTTGAGCATAATGACTATTAATACGATTTGGTTGCCTGATGGAACTACTGAGACGAGGGTGATTTTGAAGAAGCGGCGTGGCGCGCAGCCGCCTTTTGATGTAAAGGCTTTAAAGGAGATTGCGCGTAAGGTTCGGAACATGGTCTTGCGTGTGGAGTTTGCGGATTAAGGTTTGGCGGTGGAATTGTGAAGTTGGATTCTCTTGGTGGGTGGCGTAGAACGCACTATACTGTTGAGATTAAGCCTGAAATGGATGGGGAGGAAGTTACTGTTTTTGGTTGGGTTCAAGATGTTCGGGATTTAGGTGGTATTCGGTTTATTATATTGCAGGACCGAGAGGGCACTGTTCAAGTTACTGTTCCAAAGAAAAAGGTGTCTAGCGAAGTTTTGTCGAAGTCTGATGTGTTGCAGAGAAGGTATAGTATAGGCGTGAAGGGTGTTGTGAAAAAGACAGATATGACGCCGAGAGGCATCGAAGTAATACCGAAGGAGATTAAGATTTTCAGCACTGCTGCTTCTCAATTGCCTATTGATACAACTGGAAAAACGCCTGCAAATCTTGAGGTTCGATTGGATGCGCGTGCGTTGGACCTTTGCCAAGAAGAAAACACTGCAGTTTTCAAAGTGCAGCATGTAGCCGTAGAGGCAATACGGGATTTCTTATTCGAGAAGGGCTTTTTGGAGGTGCATACACCACGGATAATTGCGTCCGCAACTGAAGGCGGTGCAGCTCTTTTTCAGGTTGATTATTTTGAGCGAAAGGCGTTTCTTGCGCAGAGTCCGCAGTTGTATAAGGAGCAGTTGGTGATGAGTTTGGAGAAGGTTTTTGAGGTTGGTCCTTTTTTCAGAGCTGAGGAGTCACATACGCGTCTTCATTCGAGCGAGTTTATTTCTGTGGATATTGAGCAGGCTTTTGCCGATGCTGAAGATGTAATGCAGTTACTTGAGCAGTTGATGCGGTATGTTTGCATAACCGTCCGTGAGAAATGTAAGAGAGAGTTAGCAGTGCTGAAATATTCTGTGGAAGTGCCGGAGTTACCTCTGAAACGCTTAAAGTATGATGAAGCATTGCGTGAATTAAAACGTGAAGGCATAGAGATTCCATGGGGAGAAGACATACCTACACCAGCGCTTAGAAAATTGGGCAAGATTCATCCACATCTTTATTTCATAACTGAGTGGCCGACGCATTCTAAGGCTTTTTACATAAAGCCACGTGATGATGATCCTGAATTATGTGAAGGTTTTGATTTGATGTGGCGGTGGATAGAGCTTGTTTCTGGTGGAACGAGAATTGCTTCTAAAGAGCTTTTGATAGAGCGGTTGAAGGAGAAGGGCTTGAATCCGGAATCTTTTAGGTATCATTTACAAGCGTTTGACTATGGGATGCCTCCGCATGCTGGTTGGGCTATTGGGCTGGAGAGGTTGACTATGATGTTGACTGGGAAGAAGAATATTAGAGAAGTGACGCTTTATCCTCGGGATAAGTTTAGGTTGACACCTTAACGATTGTTTGAAGTGATAGCAAACTAGGTGATAGCCTTATTTTTTAGGCTCTCTGTAGCTGTTAGCCCCCCTTATATATAGGTTGAAGTTGTGGTTAGGGTTTGGTTTGCACGTTTCTGTTTTGTTTTTGTGGAAAATTTTTGGGTAGATTTGGTGTAAACTTGTTTGGAACGTGGGAAAGTCTTTTATTTGTTGACTGTATAGTGCAAAGTTCTTGACATGTAAGGTGGAACTGGTTTGGAGAAGGAAATTAAGAGTCTTCTGGAACGTTTGACTCAGGCTCCGGGAGTTGCTGGGTACGAGATGAATGTTGGAAAAGTTGTCTATCAGGAGCTTGAGAAATGCGCGGATTCCATTGAGATGGATAATTTTGGGAATGTGATATCGCTTAAGAAGGCTTCTGTGAAGAATGCTCCGAAAGTTATGCTTGCGGGACACATGGACGAGATTGGGCTAATTGTTAAACATATTGATGATAAAGGTTTTCTGTACTTTGAAAAAGTCGGCGGGGTTTTTCCGAGAACTTTGTTTGCTCATCCCGCAATAGTCCACGGCAAGAAAGGCCCAGTCTATGGCTTAATAAACTGTAAATCACCAGAAACGCCCGAAGAAGCCAATAAAGTGCCTGATTTGAAGACGTTTTTCATTGATGTAGGTGCAAAGAGTAGAGCTGAGGCTGAAAAGTTGGGCGTGCGAATAGGCGATTCGGTTACTTTTGAGCGCCCGTTCAGGGTTTTAGGTTCTGGGAATATTCTTGCGAGTAAGGCGTTTGACGACCGTGTGGGCGTTTGCGTGATTATTGAGACTATGAAGCGACTAGCGAAAGAGAAGGTTGAAGCGAATGTTTATGGCGTAGCGGACGTGCAGGAAGAGGTCGGCTGCCGTGGAGCACAAGTTGCAGCCTATAGGATAGCGCCAAACATGGCTATAGCCGTTGATATAACGCTTGCGGGAGACATTCCAGGCGTAGCCGAGAAGGATCAAGTCACGAAGCTTGGTGCGGGTCCAGCGATTAAGGTTATGGATGAGGCTGGTGGCGGTTTGGGTTTGATTTCTCACCCGAAAGTGAGGGAGCTTCTGGTTGCGACGGCTGAGGAAGAGAAGATTCCGTATCAAATGGAAGTCTTGCCCAGAGGTTCTACCGACGCAGCGACAATCCATTTGACAAGAGAAGGAGTCCCAAGCGGCGTAATATCAATACCAACAAGATATGCGCATTCATATGAGGTTCTGGACGTTAACGATGTCGTCAACGCCGTAAAACTCCTAACAGCCACCATCAAAAAAATCAAGAAAAACATCAACTTCAAATAACAGATATACACTGCCACCTTGACTCGCTCCTTTGCATAGAAAATAAGCGTTCTTAAGGAATATTCGCTAAATCTATTTCTATGAAAAAAGATCTGCCGGTTCCTGTGCTGTTTACAATAAAATTACTGTCTCTGTCGTTGACATAAACTCTGTAGTAGGGCTCGGCTGGTTCTATGCCAGTGTTATTATAAGTTGAGGGGCCTAAATTCAATGTAAGCATACCATCAGGACCAGAATGAAATTCTGGTAAAGAAAATTCAGTGCCATGGAACATATGTTTAAAAATGATTCGGGCATTAATCACGGGCTCGCCATGTTCAGTTACTCTTATTGTTATCTTATCTGTTGTCACATAGTATGTGGTCAACTCTATCAACCCTTGACCCGTCTCTGCAACAACATAAGATAAGCCGCCCATCTCTGCAAGTCTTTTAGACGCTCTCTCCTCTCTTGTTACCAAATTATAGCTATAGCCTGGATCGACAACCATCCAAGTGCCATTAAATTTGATTTCTACGAACATATGGTCTTCCCCAGACAGGTGCACTATACGTGATTCTATGCCTAGATTGTCAAGCAAAGTTTTTGCTGCATAAGCCATCTCTCCACAGTTTCCCACACCAAGCATTAGAAATTGCAAAAAGTTGCTTGAACATCGATGAAGATACACATACCAGCCTTCAATCCCATCAGGTCCTCCAGCCCAAATCGTGGAATTAAGAACATAAGACGAAACAAATTTCACCCTCTCTATGTCGCTCCGTATGCCTCTAGCATTTGAAAGAGTCACGCTGATGCCTATATATGTCATCACATAAGGCGCCAAAAGAGTAACAATTAGCATGAGAGCTGAAATCATTGAGGCTTTCTTTTTTGATAGCGAAAAATCATCAGGCTTTCTGAAATAGAAATACAAGCAAGCGACCGGAATGGAGACCAATGGAAGGTATACGTAAGGTAAAGACGTAGCAAAGTCATAACCGATGGTTAGCATAACATAGTAGACACGGATCAGTAGCATCATGAAGACCGAGAATAAGATTGCACACCCTAAGACTCTGAGACTCTTCATTTTATTGGTTTTCTGAGACTGCCGACTGATCAACATAAGTATAAGGATACTGATTCCGATTGAGGGCATAAAGCCATAGTAAATATCAAAAAACACAATATGAATCAAACCAACATTAACAGTATAAACCAGTCTTAGAAAAATAGCAAGAGAGAAAACTAGGGAAAAGATAAAATAGACTCCGAGATACAACAAGGGAGATGGGTGTTTTTTGATGCATTTAGTTAAGTATGTTGAAACGTACTTAATCGAGGTTTTCACTTTAATTCGTCACCCTGAAAGGCATAACTGCATCGTTTTATTGAAAACATAAAGTCAAAATTCCATCCAGACAAAGTGGAGAAAATTTTCCTTCAGACTTCTCCCTTACACACAGTTTCTTTATGTCGCATTTTGGGCAAACATCTTCTCTGATTTTGTTGGCACCTAAATTTAACAGATTTTTTTCTTTTAGAACTTCGTAAACTAGTTTGAGATATTTGCCTTCTGCTATTCTAGGCACTTCATATTTAGCTCCCTCTAAACCTTTCTTAATGGTCCAAAACTCGTAAAGCCTCTTTGAACCTTTAGATGAAATGCATTCTTGACAAACCCAAATTACATTTTTCTCATCATCTGGTCCATTAAAACATCGAGGCAACATATGGTCTATCGTCAAGTTTGTTTTAGCTCCGCAGAATATGCACTCATCTTTTCTCTCTCTTTCCTTCACATACTCTCTAATTTCATTCCAGAAAATTTCGCCCTCCTTAAGCTGCCAAAACTTCTTCATAACAAAACCATAATTCTTCTTCCCAAAACCCGCAGACTCAGCAATAATCTTAGCATACTGCCAAAAAATCAAATCCCTAACGCTCCTAACCACTGGCGGAGGCATGTTCCCACCCAGAAGAACTTGATTAACAAGAAGCTTATATTTTTAACATCTACGAGATTATGGGGTACTATTTTTATTTGTCCACATGAATGACACACGATTAAACGTTCATTTTTGTTTCTTGAAGGGGCTTGGGAAGTATACTGCTTTTTTGGTAATTTCAACAGAGCATGTTCCGGTTTTCTTACACCATTCTTCGCATTCGCGAGCAGTCTCTTCATCCAAGTAGCCCAAACCGCACATTTCACAAAGAAAAAGAATCTTAACGCCAATTTTCTCCTTTTTAACCAAACTGAAAGCCCCTATGCAACTTGGTTATGTAAGTAAAAGCGTGTTCCTAAAGAATCATAAGTTCTAATGGCGTCAATTTTCCAGTAACTGGGTCAACCTGCATGCCTAACAATTCCAGAGTTGTAACTCCTAACAGTATAGGTGTTTTCTCTGGCGCTATAGCAACCAGCGACGTAACCCCTTTCCCTTCAATCATTATGTATGCTTCAGAAACGGGATATTCAACAACCTCTCCGCTGGCAATCTTGAACTTCCTCATATCCACAACTTTCAACTGTAATCTTTCAGCAACGCCTTGAGGGATTACCGTATAAATCGCGCCCGTATCAACAATAAACTCCAACTCTTCCTTCAAATTACGGTCTAAAGGATTAGCAATAACTCCACGAATTCGCACATAACCCATAGTACCACGGGAATTAAATGGTCAACTTGATATAAAAGGCTTAACTCACGAAAGCAAATGAACATTTCCCACACGCACATTCTTTAAATGTTTCTCAGCCGCCTCTTGACACTCCAAGGCTTGCTTTCTACTAGTAGTCGGCAAATCATCCATCACATAGCAAGGGTAAAACGCCAAAAGCGTGTAAGGAATACTCGCGTCTATTTCGCTTATGAACTTGGCAATACCCTCAATTTCTTTCACATCCACGTAGCCCGGAACAAGAAGCGTACTCGCACCAAGCACCGGCAACTCCCTACGCTTCGCATAAAACTTCTCTCCAATCATCCGGAAATTCTCAATCGTAGGCTTGTTCGAAACTCCACACAACGCAAGGCTTAACGGTTCACTCCAACACTTCAAATCAAACTTAATGTTACCACCACTCTCCAAGGCGATTTCTGCTGCTTTCTCCGCCAACCGAGGATTCATGTAACCATTCGTTTCCCAACAAACCCGCAAAATACGCTTCTCCGTTTTTGCCTTTTCCAACGCTATACGCGAGGTCTCAAGACTATGCGGCATTTGAGGCGACGGGTCACCACCAAAATAGCAAATACAAGAAACATGCGCATCCACTTTCGCCGCCAAATCCGCTGCATTCAAAACAGGCTCATGCTTAACAGACAAACGCCGATAATGCCAGTTCTGACAAAACAAACAATCGTAGCTGCAAGCGCCGTAAAAAACCGCCAAATTCGCATACCCAAACTCCGCAGTAGGCTTAAGCGCGTAACGCGGATAACCAGCGCCCGTGCAGCCTGGACAAAACCACCAACTCACGCAGTTCGTCGGCAAACCATCATAATACCACTCCAAAACACCCCGCTCAGCAGTGCCACCGTAACGCTCCAAACGTCCACCAACATTCCCTACAAGCCCACAAAACCCACGCTTACCATCGCCAATCACACACTCGTTCGCACATACGCCACAAGCCAAACCACCCGCATCACGCGGCGGCTCAGCAGGTAAACCAAACACACCGCAACTCTTTGCATGAACACTACGCGTTATCTCAAGCGCCTTCTCCGGTTTATCCCTAATACACCTTAAACAAACGCCTAAACCATCCGAAACCGTCTCGGCACTATAACCACAAACAAGACATTTACCCATAACCGTTAACCGCCGCCCACAGGCGGAACAATCGCCAAAACATCCCCATCTCTAAGAGGCGTGTCCAAACCATTAAGCGTTGACGCACTTCTTCCATTAACAAGAAACTGCAAGAAACCCTTCACTTCACCCGTCTTCCGGTCAAAAACGTAATCAACAAACTCCCGCCCATAACGCTTCGAAAGCCTCTCCAAAACCAAACCAATGGTAATCTTCTCCTTACCTGAAAACTCCAACGTCTCCTCTCGCTTGCCAGTCAACTCTCGCAGGCTAGTAAAGAACCGCACCGAAACACGCACTGCAACACTCACCAAAAACACAAGAGCAAAGCCACAATTTTAACCCTTATGCATTCAATTATACAATCGCAACAAACCAAAGTAAAAGTTTATATTTTTGTGCCTTTTGCTTATTCCGAATTGGCAAAAAACTAACATTTTAACAATAAAGGTGAAAGGTGAGTTAAAAATGGCATACTTAACAACAACAGCATCTGGACAACCCGTACTCATACTAAAAGAAGGCACATCAAGAACCCGCGGACGCGAAGCCCAAAGAAACAACATAATGGCAGCCCGCGTAATCGGCGAAGTACTCAAAACCACGCTGGGACCACGAGGCATGGATAAAATGTTAATCGACAGCCTCGGCGACATAACAATAACCAACGACGGCGCAGCCATACTCAACGAAATAGAAGTCGAACACCCAGCAGCAAAAATGATGGTTGAAATCGCAAAAACACAAGACGACATGGTAGGCGACGGAACAACAACCGCCGTAGTACTAGCCGGCGAACTACTCAAAAAAGCAGAAGAACTCCTAGACCAAAACATCCACCCAACAATAATCGTAAGCGGCTACCGCAAAGCAGCAAACAAAGCCGTAGAAATCATAAATAAAATCGCCACACCAGTAAACATCGAAGACCGCCAAACCCTCAAAAAAGTAGCATTAACCTCAATGGCAAGCAAAGCAGTAGGCACAGCACGCGAACACCTAGCAGAAATAGCCATAGACGCAGTCAAACAAATAGCAGAAAAACGCGGAGACCGCATGATAGCCGACATAGACAACATCCAAATAATCAAAAAAACAGGCAAAAGCCTACTCGAATCACAACTAGTCCAAGGCTTAATAATCGACAAAGAAGTCGTCCACCCAGGCATGCCCAAAAAAATCGAAAAAGCCAAGATCGCCTTACTAGACTGCCCATTAGAAATTGAAAAAACAGAATTCAGCGCCGAAATACGCATACGAGACCCCAACCAAATGAAAGCCTTCCTAGACCAAGAAACCAAAATGCTCAAAGAAATGGTTGACAAAATCAAAGCCTCAGGCGCAAACGTGGTGTTCTGCCAAAAAGGCATAGATGACATGGCACAGCATTTCCTAGCAAAAGAAGGAATACTCGCCGCCAGACGCGTAAAGCAATCAGACATGGAAAAACTTTCACGCGCAACAGGCGGACGCATAATCACAGACTTAGCCGACTTAACAAAACAGGACTTTGGCGACGCAGGCGTAGTTGAAGAACGCAAAATCGGCGAAGACAAAATGATTTTCGTCGAAAAATGTAAAGACCCGCGTTCTGTAGCCGTGCTAATCCGCGCAGGACTGGAAAGAATGGTTGACGAAGCCGAACGTGCAATGACAGACGCGTTATCAGTCGTGTCAGACGTGATAGAAAACAACAAAATCGTCGCAGGCGGAGGCGCAGTAGAAGTTGAAATAGCCAAAGAACTGCGAGACTACGCAACAAAAGTCGGCGGACGCGAACAACTTGCAATAGAAGCCTTCGCAGACGCCATAGAAGTAATACCGCGCACACTAGCCGAAAACGCTGGGTTAGAACCTATAGACATAATCGTTGAACTACGCGCTGCACACGAGAAGACAGACGGGAAGCACATGGGCGTGAATGTTTTCACAGGCAAAACAGAAAACACCTACAACAACGGCGTAGTCGAACCACTAGTGGTTAAGGAACAAGCAGTCAAATCCGCCGCAGAATCCGCATCAATGATACTCCGCATAGACGACGTCATCGCCGCAACAAAACCAAAAGAAGAAAAACCACCAAAAGGCGGAGAAACCGAAAGCGAAGAATAGCCCCCCTTTCTAATTTTTTCTCACTCCCAAAACCCCACGTTTTAATACACCAAAAATTTAAACAACAAAACCATATTCTATTAGCGGAAGCTCCGGTAGTATAGTCCGGTCAAATCTATTAGAAGTTGTCGATTTCTCCCGCACCTTCCCCCTTTTTCTATTCTATTGTTAAGGTGCCGTTAATTTGTTACCCCCGTAAGCACTTACACCCCATAAGTAAACAACTTTCCGTTAACTGCAACTAACAGAGGTTGGAAATAAAAGTTTGGTGTGAAGTTTTCTAAAGAGTATCTTTTTATATCGGCTATTCCGAATTTCTTTTGGAGGAGGGTTATTGTTAAAGTTTAGATTGAATCAATGGTTTATTCTGATTTTGATTTGCGTATCTATTTTGCCTGCGTTCACTGTAAGTGTTTCAGACGCTCCAGCGGGTTTGCCTAACGTTGCAGAGGCTATTATTATTGCGGAAGGCCATTTTATCGATGTTCCATTTTATTATCAAGTGAAAACTTACTATTGCGGCCCAGCTGCTTTGCAAATGGTTTTTGATTATTTTGGTGAGAATGTTTCTCAGTTTGAGATTGCTGATGTTGCGCGAACAGTGCCTTATGTGACTTATACTGATGAGCTTAGGAGGGCGGTCCATTTTAGTGATATGAGCACTTCTATGGGAAGCGAAATGCCAGAAAACATAACTGGATACTCAGCCAGAAAACTTGGATATGCAGCTTTTGAAATGTTCAGTATGACATTGGATGATTTGAAGGCTCTTATTGATAGGGATTTTCCAGTAATCTTGCTCATGAGGTGGATTCCGGGCGAATCTTATGGCCATTATAGGGTTGCTGTGGGCTATAATGCGACGCATGTTTTCTTGCATGATCCGTGGAATAATGTCCTTTGGGGCGGAGACTATGGCGGTCCAAACCTACCTATGAATTACACATTCTTTAATGAGATGTGGGACTACTCTGGCCACTGGGGATTATTTGTTTCTCCATGGAACGTTAAAATTGAAACACCAAGCAATATTTACGTGGGCCAAACTTTTACTGTTACGGCAACAGTTTTCTATGTTTGTCCCCTTCAAACTCCCATTTATGTTTATGAAGCCTCTTCATGCAATGCGACAATAACCTTACCAGAAGGATTAGCCCCCGCTGATGGTGAATCACCAACTAAAACCCTCGGAGAAATTTACGCTGGTGGCAGTGCTCAAACTTCTTGGAGGGTTAAAGCTGAGCGTCCAGGAAACTATTCAATAACAGTTGAGGCAGAAGGGAAGATTACAGGAATTGTTGGAGAAAAAGCTGGTGTTGGCCCAAGTTATCAATATGAGGATAGGATTGGAGGATACAGCTCGAGCTTTGTAAATGCGGAAGTTGCCTCGCACATCTACATCGACGCCATCAAACCAATTAAAGGCACCCCGGGAACAGAAGCCTTCATTTTCGGAGGGGGAGCCACTCCGAACGGGACGGTTGTTGCCTTGCTGAGCGGCCCAATAAATCAGACAATTGTTATTATAGATTCACAATCCACAAAAATCCAAGAAAACGTAACAATTATAATCAACATGACTTTAGGGTGGACTGTAGCAGACTCCGATGGATTCTGGTCTATACCCTTCACTGTGCCTGAAGCGTCTCCAGGAGAATACGAAATTTTTGTTTTAGATAACTTCACCCAAACAAGCGATGTAACCAAATTTTACGTATTACCGCCAACTCCTACCAAAATACGAATAGAAAATATTAGTCCAGTTGAAGGATACCCAGATACTCTAGTTTTCATAGCAGGACATGGAGCAACCCCAAAAGGTGAAGTCAAAATCTACTTTGACCATTTAAATGCCGCAAACACAATAGCTTATGACGACGGAGGGTGGTCAACAACTTTTATCGTACCGGACGTTAGCCCTGGAAACTACACGATTCTGGCATTGGATGTCGCATCAAACACCTCTGACAACGTGATGTTCATAGTGCTGGAATTTGCTCAACGAAGCGTCGGAGTAAAAGAAGGCGACTGGGCAAAATATAACGTGATCTTCAACTATTCAACAAATGATCCTACTATGCCAGTTCCTCCCCTCGCGGACATAGATTATTTATTAATAAGAATCGTTTCAGTTGTGAGAACTAATGTCACCTATGAGTCTATTGTGCGCTACAAAAATGGAACTGAACAAAAAGAAGTTTCGTGGCTGGACATAACTACAGGACTAACCTGCTATGGAGCCACAATGTCGTATGGACCAATCATTGCAGCAAACCTAACAGCGGGCGATAAAGTATATTTCAATGATTACGCCCCAACAATAAACTTAACATCCGTAGCGTTCTACGCAGGTTTGCAAAGGGTGGTCAATTCTCTATTAATAAAAACAGATACAACCATTCCAGGCTATTATAGAACCGTTATGGACTTCGAAATTCACTGGGATAGGATAAGCGGCATATTATGCGAACAAAAAATGAACGCCAGTTACACCAACATAGAGAAGGGCTACGAAACCAGCATGTTTCTCCAGATGGTCATAACAGAAACAAGCATTTGGATCAAACCAAGCATAATAAACGTCAAAGTTAGTTTCTGTCCACGCACGTTAAATTTGAAGAGCAGAGGCAAATGGATAATCTGTATTGTAAAACTTCCTAAAGGCTATACCGTGAAAGATGTCGACAAGTCAACAATTATGCTAAACGGCACCATCAAAGGCGAAGTTATCAACAAAGCTGAAAGAAGTCGCTATTTAATAGTTAGATTTGACAGAAAGGCCGTCATTGAACTCATCTCTAAAGAGATCATTTGCAAGAAGAAGTCCATGGAAGTATCGCTAACAATAACTGGCGAATTCAAAGATGGAACAACATTCTCTGGAACAGCCACTATAAGAATAATAATACCGTCGAATAAAAACGCCAAAGAACACACTGCTTGCTTGTACTTCAAAAAACCACATTTGCCACGAGATTCCGTTAACAGCGACTAACAGAAATATATGTCATTTCGTTAAGGGTGAATGTTATAGAGGATATTTCCAAAAAAATTATAGCTTTAGTGATTGCATTTTAGTTTTAATGTTTTATGAATGGGGATGTTGGTTTGTGGCTTGGATGGTTTGCGGGTAAGGTTTCTTCTTGGTTTGTTAAGAGGCGTAGGGATTTGGTTGCCAAGAAGGTTAGGAGGGCTTTGCTTTCTATTCCCTTCTATAGAGAGAAGCTGAAGAAAAACTCTATTGGGCTTCATGAGGTTAAGGGGATTAACACCATTGAGAAGCTTGACGTTTTCCTTCAAAAACACAAGATAGAATGGGTGAAAAGCGAAGACCTTATTGACGGAGATTTTTCCTCCCACTTAAGCCTTACACCTAAAAGCGAAAGAACTTGGGTTCAATATTCGTCTGGCTATACGTTAGTTGAGCGTTTAAGAAAAGGTGAAAAGTTTCTGGAGGCTGCAAGAAAGTTTAGAAGGAAAAAGGTGGCTTTTACAGAGAACGATTTAAAGCTTGTAATAAATGAAGCCTATAGTCGTGGCTTAGAAAGACTATTTCCAAACAACATTATACCAAGAATTGCAATTTTCTCGAGGTTTTATGTTTACGGGGGGTCTGGAACCTATCCGTTCGCAAGCCTTTTAAGAATATCCTGTAAGCGTCATGTCATAGTTTTTCCGTATAGTGAACCTTCAAGTAAAGAACAGCTTTGCGACTATGTTCTTGATTCAATCGAAAACGACACAAATGGTATAATCATTCCCCCATCTACTCTTTGCGATGTAGGCGATTTTATGGTAGAGAATAACCTCAAATATCCAAATTTAAGGTATATAGGAACCGGTGGTTTTAAGGTTACAAAAGAGGCTGTGGAGTTAGGACATGAAATAGGTGCACAACTAATTATAAACGCATATAGCGTGCAAGAATGTATGCCTTTAGGCTGCATAGCCTCTGGAACCATTTCAAGCCTAGATAAGAGCTGGGAGCCTACTGAAGGTTTGATGGTTATGGGAAATCTCTGCCATGTTAGGGTGGTGGACAGGAATGGTGAAAACGTTGAGGAAGGCGAGGAAGGCGAAATAAGGATAACTTCCCCGTTTGAAGGAACAACCCTAATCGATTATGCTCCTGGAGATGTTACAAAACTATTAAGCTACAATAGCGCTGTTGAATTTAAAGGGTGGAGAATAAACCTGCCGTATGCGTTGCTTTCATACGATATTAAAAGGAGCCATGAAAGCTCTTATGTTAAAATAAGGGAGTATCCCATGTCCCTGCCAATTTTGAATGAAATTCTCGCAACACACTGCAGCTATGACTATGCGATCTTTAAGCCTCAATTAAAAGATGAACTCATAATACTCGTTCCAGAAAGCATTAAAAAAAGCGACTTTGATGAAATATGCCAAAAAATTAGATACATCGCATATCCGCCAATTTACGATTTTGTAAGAGTGAAAAGGGTTAAAGAGGACAAATTAAGGAGAATAGTCTACTCGAACATTCACCATAAACCCCACAACATCATCCTCGAGCCTTCACGGCAGCTTGAGGAAGAAATCAATGCGCTTTAGAACCGTTTTAAATGATTGGCTGTGGACGCTTTATCCCTTTTTCTATGATAGGATGCGCATTCTCCCCTCATACAGAGAGATGATGGAGAAAGTTGCTGAAAGCTTGTCTCCCAAAAAGAATAGCGTATACCTTGATTTGGGGTGTGGAACAGGCAACCTAATACAACTGCTCATATCAAAGGGCGCAACCGTATACGGTTTAGATTCCTCATTTTCAGCATTAAAAGTGGCTTATGCAAAAATAAAAAAGCAAAAAACAAGTGGTTCTGCCAGAATTCACCTTTTTAAGTTCGTGGACAAGCTACCCCTCAAAGACGAATCTTTAGATGGGATTTCCGCTGTAAACTTCATCAATTACATAGAACCATCTTCCGTGCAAAACCTGATTTCAGAGGCGAAAAGGGTTTTAAAGAAGGGCGGTAGGCTAAGCCTCGTATACGTGCAAACGGTCGCCTACACAAAAGGAGTAAGCGACTACAAGCTGCTTATAAAACAGAAACCGCTCCAAGCAATAACTTCAACACCATTCTACTTGGCTGTAGCCCTAATGAACCTCCCCATGAAACTAAAAACAAACATAATCCACTACAAAAAAGAATACATCGAAAACCTCATGTCCAAAACAGGCTTCAAAAACATCAAAACAACCCCCACATACTACGGAAAAACAACCCTATTAACTACAGGAGAAAAACCTGCAGAATGAAATAGGTAAAACGAAGGAAAGCTAAAAATTTTCGTAAAAGACAGCGGCAACAAACACCATCAAGGGTTAGGTTTTCTGTTAACGATGACTAACAGAAAATAGTTGTTAGATAATAGTAATAGAGGATTTCTTCACAAGTCTTATTTTTTAGAACGTATTAAGCAGAGTAGGAGAATGATGGATTGTTTAGGAAAACTGCTGCAGAAATATTGTTATTCCTTCTTTTGGCAAACATGTTGATGTTCGCATTCAAAATTGAACTGACTGAGGGTTGGACTGGAACTGTTTATGTTAGGGCTGATGGGAGAATAGATCCAGCAGACGCTCCTATGTCAACCGTTGACAATGAAACTTATACTCTAAAAGATGACATCATCGGCAATGCCAATGGAATTGTTATTGAACGGAATAACATTGTGGTTGATGGAGCAGGCTATGCCCTCGAGGGAACAGGAGCGTCTGATTCGAGAGGAGTAGACCTAACTGGAAGAAACAACGTTACACTCAAGAACTTGACAATCAAACAATTCTCTTACGGCATCAATCTTGAGAACTCTAGCAACAATACCATTTCGGGCAACAACATAACAAACAACAATGTTGGCGTTAGACTTTGCTATTCTTCAAACTACAACCTCATTTTTGGTAACAACATAACAAACAATAGCGATGTTGGCTTACTCTTGCAGATATCTGAAAACTATAATCAGATTTTCTACAATGAAATAAACGAAAACCGTTGGGGCATTTGGCTTTGGTATTCTTCATTCAACAATATCTGGGGTAACAATATCACGGCTAACGCGCGCGGTATAATCCTTTTCCATTATTCCTCCAACAACGCCTTATATATGAATCACATCGAGGACAATGTTCAATATGGGCTTTCGATTTCAAGCGATTGTGCCAGCAACACCATTTATCATAACAACTTTGTAAATAACACTTGTCAAATGTATAGTGGTGCAGTGAATAGGTGGGATGATGGCTATCCAAGTGGCGGAAACTACTGGAGCAACTATAATGGCGTTGACTTATATAGTGGCCCATATCAGAATGAAACTGGAAGCGACGGAATAGGCGATGAACCATACGTAATTGACGAGAACAACCAAGATCGCTATCCACTTATGAACCCTATTACTTTGTCTTTACCATGGCGTGATTGGACACATTACCACAGTTACAATGAACTTGTCAGCACCATTTTCCACTTATATATGACTTATCCAGAAATTGTAGATGCCTTTCCAATTGGAAAGAGTTGGCAGGGCCGAAGCATTTACTGCATCAAACTAACTAACGAAAGAATAACAAATCCGAAGCCCAAGTTACTATTCATAGGTTATCACCATGCCCGAGAACCCATAAGTGCAGAATTACCATTATACTTTGCAGTAGACGCTGCTACAAATTTCGGCATAAATGAAACTATAACTCGCATGCTAAACTACAGCGAAATTTACATAATCCCAGCATTAAATGTGGATGGCTTCGATGCCGTTAAATTAAATGAATGGCAACGTAAAAACGTCCACCCATACGACGAAGATGGAGATGGTCTACTTGACGAAGATCCACCAGATGACGAAGACGGAGACGGCTACATAGAAAACCTTTTCTTCCGAAATGAAACCCACTCTTGGTTCATTAGAGTGGAAGGATTCGACGATGATGGCGACGGCTTATATAACGAAGACTGGATTGGAGGAGTCGACCTAAACAGAAACTACAACTGGGATGAGTTCTATGCTCTTGGAAGCCCAAATCCCTGGGACGAAACATACAGAGGACCAGAACCCTTCTCAGAACCTGAAACACAAGCAATACGCGATTTCACGCTCCAACATTATTTTCAATATGCCATAAGTTTTCATTCTGGTGCTGCTTCGATAGGTTGCCCGGAAGGATATACTGAAGAAGAGAGTAGAAAATTTATTGAAATTGCAGCAAATCTTTCAGATCTTGTAGGAGTGCCATGGTATTTTGCAGGTCAATTGGGGTTTCCAACAGGCTTCTGGGATGACTGGATATATCCCAACATAAGCAAATTCCCATTTACATGCGAAATTTACGGTAATGAAAGTGCTTGGCAATATGAGCCTGGCCCCGAACCTGACACATATTGGGAGAAAGGTATAACACAAGTCTTCAACCCAGAACCAACTCAAATAATGGCGGTAATTGAACGATGGCTACCAGTTTTTACATACTTGGCAAACAGAGCAATAGTTGAAGCTTCAAAGGTTAGAAATAGCAACACACTCTTGGGCTACATGAGTATACAGGAGGCAATAGATGCATCAGAAACCTTGGATGGACACACCATCATGGTCGGAGCTGGAACCTACTATGAGCACGTTACAGTAAACAAAGCCGTGTCACTTGTCGGAGAAAATCCGGCAACTACAATTATTGACGGAGGAGGTTTCGGAACTGTTATAAATATAACAACATCCAATGTAAGCATAACAGGTTTCACGATACGAAACGGTGGCGAGGGAGTTCTTGATGCTGGAATTTGCTTAGATAACGTAGATAATTGTAGCATTACCAGAAACTATATAACAGCGAACAACAACTTTGGGATCTTTATTTATAATTCCTATAACAGTATTGTTTCAGAGAATAACATAGCTGGCAATGACTGGTTTGGTATCGACCTGGAAGCATCCTCTAACAACACTTTTTCAGGAAACATCTTCGTTGAAGATGGTTTGGTCATTTATAATTCCTATGGAAACATTGTAGCAGATAACCTTGTTAACGGAAAGCCTTTAGTTTATCTTGAGGGTGCTTCAAACATGACTGTTATCGACGCTGGGCAAGTTATACTTGTTAACTGCAATCACATAATAGTGGAAAATCTCAACTTATCAAACACAGACATAGGAATACAGCTTTCAATGACAAATGATACAATAATAGCCAATAACATCATAACAAACAACAACATTGGCGTTCAATTCGAAGCTTCTTATAATAACATAGTTTCGAAAAACAATATAGCAAATTACTTGGTAGGCTGCGCACTATTTAATTCAAAACAAAATACGGTTTCAGAAAACACTATAAAAGATAATGGTGATGGAGTATTGTTGTATAATTCCTCGGACAATTTGTTTTACCACAATAATTTTGTAGATAACTTCGCACATGTGCGTTTATACGTGAATTCTTACAACATTTGGGATTATGGTTATCCTTCTGGCGGAAACTATTGGAGTGATTATGGTGGAGTTGATTACTATAGTGGTGCATATCAAAACGAAACGGGCATGGATGCCATTGGGGACAACCAATACTTCATTGATCCAAGTAATGCGGACAGATACCCGCTCATGAACACTTGGCCTACACATGATCTCGCAATAATCAATGTTGTTCCTTCTTCTTTAAGTGTGAAACGAGGAGACTATTTAACCATTAATGTGACGGTTATTAATCAAGGAGATTTTGTTGAGACCTTTAATCTAACAGTTTATGCCAACACAACAGTTATCGGAACAGAAACGATAACAGATTTGCCCATCAGAACCTCAGCAACATTCTCTTTCACATGGAATACAGCAGGCTTTACCACAAGCAACTACATCATCAGTGCTTATGCCACCCCAATTCAAGACGAAACTGATGCCGGAGACAACATCTATGTAGATGGAACAGTCACGATAGAAGAAATAGACGTAATACATGACATCGCTATATCAAACATTACATTTTCAAAGCAAAACCCCTCTGTCAACGAAACGATCTTCGTTTATGTAACAGTGGAAAACCGAGGCAACTTCACAGAAACCTTTGATGTAAGCCTCAACTATACTTTACTCTTTGACCCATTAATCGGAACAAAAACAGTAACCTTAGAACCCGGAGGACTCGTAACATTAAATTTCACGTGGACGCCGAATGCTACAGGTCGCTATGAAATAAAGGCCTACACAAATGAAATAACTGAAGACATAAACCCATCAGACAATACAAAAATAACCTATCTCTACGCTTCGGCAGCTTACACTTCAGACTTTTCTACAGAGGTAACTGATTGGCTATATATGAATCTGAGAAGCGTAAGATTTCGTTACTTGGCGTATCCACTAACACTCCAAATTCTCTAAATTTGCGCTACTTTCATTCAATCGAGAAAAGATGAGCCTTTATTTGCACTAAACTAAAATATCTATCTATTTCTGTCACTTTTTCTGTTAAGAGACACTAATAGAAAACAGTTTATGCGACAAGATTCGGTGGTTTGTGGTAAATGGCGAATATCTTAAAATAGTATGGTTAGAACTTGTAGAGGTTCCCAATGCTGTTCCAGACGTAGGATTCTGGCATTGCCTCAGCAATGGCGTGGTTTCCGCGCCAGCCCGTGCAGTGTGAAGACGCTACTAAATTGGGTTTTATTCTTTTCAGCTCTTTCACTGTTTGGCCAATGCGTGGTTCATATTCTTTTCCCGCTAGGTGGAATCCGCCTAATATGGCGTGGATGGTTTTTACCCTTGTGAGTTTTTGTGCGTAAAGTATAGTGTTTATTATGCCTGCATGGGCACATCCAGATACGATGACTAAGCCTTTATTCTTAACGCTGATTACTAGGGCGCGGTCATCCCATATCCACGGGTCAGACTGCCATTTGCCATCTATGAAGGCTCTGTGTTGAGGGTATCCCTTTTCGAAGCTTGTTGTTCTTGGGATTTCGCCTGTGACGAGTATGAGGTTGTCTGCTATTAGGTATGGTTGTTTGGTTTTGATGTATTTGGCTGGCTTCACCCTTTCTTCTTCCGGGAACGCGGGATATTCTCTTATGGTTCCGTTTGGGTTGGCTACGCCTCGCTTTTTGAACATGTCTTCATGCACTATTATTGGCAATTTATTCTTCTTAATAGCTTTGACTGCGGCGGGTAACCCGCCGAAATGGTCGTAATGTCCATGGGAGAGAACTATACATTCTATTTCCGACAGGTCTATTCCCATCCTTTTAGCGTTTGTTACAACGCCATTGGGACTGCAACCCGTGTCGAACAATATGCTGTGAACCCTGCCTTCATCAAAGACTCGGACAAGCATTGAAAATCCATGTTCGGCTATTGGAAGGCGAAAGTGTTTCTTAGTCCACTCCCTGACGCTTTTAACTTCACTTCTCTGGATCGTTGAAAGAATATCCACCGAATTATCCATTAAACTGATTATTTCCGCGCCTTCTGCTTCTTTGAGCTTCAAATCTGGTTTGTCATTGCCTTCGGTCATACGGTTTAACCTCCTTAAAGGGTTCCCCTGTAATGGATTGTTGCGGGGCATCCGACACATTTTCCGTCCGCATATCTTATGCATGGTCTACAGTCTACGTTGCATGGCGCGGTTTCCATTTCTTTGTGGGTTAAGTGTTCTCTTACTGGAAGGAACGGCGAAAAGTGAACCTCGCCTATGGGATAAAATTCTGATCTCCGTATGCCAGCGCTGCTTCTTAATGAGCATTTTTCTATGGATATGCTTTCGAGGGTGTCCTGGTTTTCCGCAACAACTAGGGCGATTAGGTTGTAGCCGCCTATAGTCTTAAAAATGTGAATTACTCTTGGGCAATCTTTGAAACGTTCAAGCAGCTTTTGCATCGCCTCAGCGCTTTCCATTTCCAATAGAACCACAGCCGGAAAAAGTTTGAAAAAGAATGGGTTTATTGAAGCGGAAACTTTTATGGCGCCTTGTTGAACAAGCCGTTGCAGCCTTTTCTTTACTCCCATGCTTGTGAATCCAACATTTTTAGCGATGTCTTCCAAGGTGGTTCTTCCGTCCATTTGAAGCTGCGAAATTATCTTTCTGTCAACATCGTCCAAGGCTTGTTCCTCTGTTTATTTTCTAAACATAAAGTATTAATATAGTTTGCGCATCAAACTATTATTCACAAACAGATCGAGATAATCAATGGGTAAATAGCAAAAAAGCGAAGAGGAATTACCATGAGCGCAGAGTGTGACGGCAAATGTGAATCTTGTTCAAAGAAGGGTGAATGCACAGACCCGCGAAAGGAAAGGTGGGAGGAGCAGCAGAGGCTAAAGCAGAGAATAAGCAGGATTAAGCATAAAATAGCGGTTATAAGCGGCAAAGGCGGAGTTGGAAAAAGCACAGTAACTGTTAATCTTGCCATGGCTTTTGCAATGCACGGCTATGCAAACCGTGTAGGCATTCTAGACGCTGACATTCATGGTCCAAGCATCCCAAAAATGCTTGGCTTAAGGGGGCAGAGGCTTCAAGCCCTTGCTGCTGGAGTAATTTTCCCAGTTGTTGGGCCTTTGGGAATAAAGGTTGTTTCCATGGACTTTCTGCTTCCGAGTGACGAGTCGCCAGTGATTTGGCGTGGACCCTTAAAAATGAGGGCTATTCAACAGTTTTTGTCGGACATTACTTGGGGAGAGCTTGACTTCCTTCTTGTGGATCTGCCGCCAGGAACAGGTGACGAGCCGTTAAGCGTTGTGCAACTTATCCCGGACATGGACGGCGTGGTCATAGTCACTATACCATCAGAAGTTTCCCAGATCGTCGTGAAGAAGGCTGTGACATTCGCTAGGCAGTTGGGTGCTCCAGTGATTGGCATAATTGAAAACATGAGCGGTTTCACCTGCCCAAAATGCGGAGCAGAAATAAACATCTTCAAAACAGGAGGGGGAAGAAAAATAGCCGAGGACCTGGCGGTTCCATTTTTGGGAAGCATACCAATAGATCCAGAGATCTGCACAGACTCAGACGAAGGCAAACCCTTCATAGTTGGGCATCCGGACTCGCCAGCCTCAAAAGCATTTACAGATATTGTTAAGAAAATTGAACATTATCTGGAGCAGAGAAAGCAGCTGGCAACCCCGCTTAAACAGGTGAAGCGTGAGGAGGCTGAGAAATGAAAGAGATAACAATAAGCCCCATCACACGCCTTGAAGGGCATGGCAAAATATCCATTTTCCTTGATGAGACGGGAAATGTGGAGAACGCATATTTCCAAGTTCCAGAGCTGAGGGGTTTTGAGAAGTTTTGTGAGGGAAGAAAGGCTGAAGATATGCCTATTCTGACCAGTAGAATTTGTGGTGTCTGTCCTGTTGCGCATCACCTCGCATCTACAAAGGCTTTAGACGCCGCATTCAATGTTGAGCCGCCATCAGCGGCTAAAAAGCTTAGGGAGCTCATGTATTGTGGCTACATGATTTATGACCATACACTTCACTTCTACTTTTTAGGAGCGCCAGATTTTGTTGTTGGTCCAGACGCTTCGCCAGCCGAAAGGAACATTTTCGGAGTTATAAAGAAAGTAGGCTTAGATGTTGGAAGGGAGGTTATTAAACATAGGGCTTACGGGCAGAAAATAACGGAAATGATTGGAGGTAAGGCAACACACCCTGTTTGCGGGCTTCCAGGAGGAGTTTCTAAACCCATTTCAGAGGAGGAGCGCCAACAAATAGAGAAAATGGCTGAGTCATGCGTTGAATTCGCAAAACTTAGTTTGAAACTGTTTAATGAAGTTGTTCTAAAGAATAAGGATTACGTGGATATGATTTTGAGCGATGCCTACACTTTAAAGACTTATTATATGGGATTAGTTGACGAAAATAATAAGCTCAACTTTTATGATGGCAAAGTGCGGGTTGTTGATCCAGAAGGTAGAGAATTTGTAAGGTTTGCTCCACACGAATATTTGAATGTGATTGAGGAACACGTTGAGCCTTGGAGCTACGTCAAGTTTCCATACTTAAAGAAGGTGGGCTGGAAGGGGTTTGTTGGAGGATCAGACAGCGGCATTTACCGTGTTGGACCGCTTGGAAGGCTTAATGTGGCTGACGGCATGGCAACATCCCTAGCTCAAGAAGAATATAAGAGAATGTTTGAGACGCTTGGTGAAAAACCTGTCCATTCAACCCTTGGGTTTCACCGGGCTAGGTTGATAGAACTGTTATACGCGGCTGAAAGATGTTTGGAGCTGAGCAGAGACAAGGAAATTACAAGCAAAGATGTCCGAAACAAGCCTGGAAAACCTGGAGAAGGCGTTGGAATTATCGAGGCTGCAAGAGGCACCCTCATCCACCATTATGTTTTAGATGAAGAGGCCTTAGTTAAGGATGTTAATTTGATAGTAGCCACAACAAACAATAGCCCAGCAATATGCATTTCCATAAGAGATGCCGCCAAGGCCTTAATAAAAGGCGGGAAAGTAAGCGATGGACTATTAAACAGGGTGGAGATGGCTTTCAGAGCTTACGATCCCTGCCTTGCATGTGCAACCCACTATGCCATAGGGCAGATGCCCCTTCAAATAAACATTTACAATCATGAAGGAAAACTGTTAAAAACCCTTGAAAGGTGAGTAAATGTCCAAAAAAGCTGCCCATATAAAAATAGGCGAGTTAAAATCCGATGTCGCCACCGTGAAGAACCTTGAAATATCGATTGGAAGAATTTTTGAAGAAACATGGGAGGAGCCTGTTGGTCCACACGGCACAAAGTATAGACGCATGCTTCTAGGAAGAAAAGACTGCGAAGAAGACTGGTATGTCTATGACGCCCGCACTGGAGAACGCGTTTACGCCGGTCCAGTTCCAGAGCATTTGTTTGTTGCAGCTGAAACCAAAGAGGAAGCCATGGTTATGATAGCTAAGCTTTGTATGCGCCCCAACGACACCACTAAAGGAAGAGCAATAAAGCTCACCCATTACATTGATTTACACAAACGCTTGTATGGCGTCGTGCCAAGTGATATTCACCTTTTTGTTCGCACAGTGGCAGATGTTCCTGTAACCATGAAGGATGAAATAATCAAAATTTTGGAGGAGAAAAAATGGAAAGAGCAAACAATCCCCGATCCCACACTTCTTCCAAGACTGATAAGAAAAAAGAAGGAATAATCAATGAGAGGATGTTAAATGAAGATTTGTGTGTCTGCATCTGCAAATAGCCTAGATGCGCCTATAGATCCTAGGTTTGGCAGATGCCCATACTTTGTCATAGTTGATTCAGAGACTATGCAGTTTGAGGCTATTCCAAATGTGGCTTCTGGCACTATGGGCGGTGCTGGGATACAGGCAGCCCAAACCATAGCGAGCAAAGGAGCCAAAGTGCTTATAACTGGAAACGTTGGGCCCAACGCTTTTCAGGCTTTGTCGGCTGCAGGGATAAAAATTGTTACAGGTGCCGCTGGGACTGTGAGGGAAGTTGTTGAAAAATACAAGAGAGGAGAACTAGAAGGGACAAGTGCTCCAACTGTTGGAGGGCATTTCGGAATGGTGGCGGGTAGAGGGCGCGGCTGGAGGCAAAGGCGGTGGGAGCCATAGAAAACGCAGATGACAAAGAGCTTGAGAGGTTGAGGCGGAAAAAGCTTGAAAAATTGTTATAAGCATCTAGAAAAGAGGGAGGTGAAAAGGTGAAGGAAAGAATAGTTATTCCAGCTGAAGATGGAAATGGGCTTAACGCAAGGCTTTCGGAGCATTTTGGGAGAGCGTCATACTTCATTGTCATAGAGTTAAACGAAGACGGCAGCATTTCAAACGTCCAAGCAGTGTCCAACGAAAGTGAACATTTCGGCGGGACAGGACGTCCACCAGATCGCCTACTACAATTCAAACCTAACGCCGTAATCACTTATGGAATGGGACCACGAGCACTGAGCATTTTCCAAGAGGCTAGAGTGGCTGTGTTAAAGGCTAACGCGGACACTGTTAAAGAAGTTGTTGAGGCGTATAGGCAAGACAGACTAGAGGAACTTACAGAAGGCTGTCGTCACGCTCGCCATCGATAAGGGTTGCCGTAGACGCAACAAATGGGAGGTTTATAATTGACCAAGAAACTAAAGGAAGAAGAGCTGCGGTTGATGGCAGAACTAGGCTATCCCAAGAAAGCTATCCAATTGTATGCAGACAAAGTGAATTTAGGAGCGCTAAAGAAACCGGATATAGTCACAACATATCTTGGTCCATGTGGAGATTTTATAGAATTACATTTGAAGATTGGTAAAGCAAGCATCATAAAAAATGGCAAGTTTTGTTATGTAGGTTGTCCCGGCTCAGCCATGTCTGTATCTGCCATGATTGAACTCGCAAAGGGCAAGACTGTTGATGAGGCAAAGAAAATAACAGAGCAGGATATAATAAATGCGCTTGGAGGATTACCGACCGAAAAGCTTGACTGTGCAAAGCTAGCTATGACAACACTTCGAAAGGCAATAGCGGAATATGAAAAAATAAGGGGTCGTTCAGAAATTTGAGGAGGAGCGTATAAATTGGCTATTCACCCTCAATGTGCAAAGTGTCCACAAGCTTACTGCAGCCGCATGCCCTTCGAGGAAATCGACAAAAATTTGCTTCCAAATTTCTGCCCAATGAAAACAAGCGAGAAAATAATTAAGTCAGCAATTGAGAAGTATGCAGAAGACGACGTAAAGAAAATTTATGTTCCCGCCACCATCACAGAAAAGGAGGCTTATGAATTTGTTAGAGGCGCGTTGATGGCTGTGCGCCCCAGAATCAAGGAGATCATAGAGTTTAGCAAGCTTGTTCACGCCAAAAAGTTGGGAGTAGCCTTCTGCGCTGGATTGCAAGACGAAGCCGCTAGAATAGTCACCATTCTGGAAAAGGCAGGATTTGCCGTTGCGTCTGTTAGGTGTAAATGCGGCGCAACTGATAAGACAAAACTTAACGTGGCTAAAGAATACAAAATTGGCGATCCATTAAAATTTGAGGCTGCTTGCAACCCAATAGTCCAAGCCAAACTTCTGAATACAGCAGGAACAGACATCAACATCATCGTTGGCTTATGCGTGGGACACGACATGCTTTTCACCACGAACTCGAAAGCTCCAGTGACAACCCTAATTGTCAAAGATAGACTTTTAGGCCACAACCCAGTCATAGCGCTTTATAGCGACTACCATAAGGACATAATAGAATCGCAAAAAAGAACTTGAAAATTGAGAGATTAAAGAAAGCAGATTATTATGATTGTTTCCATTGCCAGCGGAAAAGGTGGAACAGGGAAAACATCGGTAGCCGTAAACCTTGCAGTTTCTATACGGAACGTTCAGCTTTTAGACTGCGATGTGGAAGAACCAAACGCTCATCTGCTCTTGCATCCCAAAATAAGCCATGAAAAACCAGTTTACACAGTAATCCCCAATTTAAACGAAGAATTATGCGATCACTGTGGAAAATGTGCAAATTTCTGCCAATACAACGCCATTTTCGCCAGCTCCGAAAAAGTTCTAATTTTTCCAGAGCTTTGCCACGGATGTGGCGGATGCATTCTTGTCTGCCCTAAAAAGGCTTTAACCGAAGGAAAACACAAAGTTGGGACATTAAAACGAGGTTTTGCCAACAATTTAGAGCTTGTTTACGGCGAGCTTGAAGTTGGCGAGCCCATGGCTGTTCCACTAATTAGAGAAGTTAAAAAATGCATTAACAAGAGCAGAGATGTTATTCTAGATGCGCCCCCTGGGACATCATGTCCAGTAATCGAAACTGTTAAAGACAGCGACTTCTGTATTCTCGTAACTGAACCCACACCTTTCGGTCTACATGACTTGAAAATAGCAGTTCAAGTTTTAAAGGATATGAAAATTCCATTGGGCGTTGTTGTTAACAGGGCTGGCATAGGCGACGAGAAAGTTTACGAATATTGCAAAGAGGAGAACATACCAATTCTACTTGAAATTCCTTATCAGAGGAGAATTGCTGAACTTTATTCGGAAGGAATTCCCTTCAGCCAAGAAATACCAGAATGGAAAGAAAAATTTAGAATGTTGTTTAATGAAGCAAGAAGGCTTGTTGGCAAATGAAACAAATCACAGTTCTAAGTGGCAAGGGTGGAACAGGCAAAACGACCATAACTGCCTCATTTGCGGTTTTGGCAAAAAGGGCTGTTGTGGCTGATTGTGATGTGGATGCTCCAGACCTGCACATGCTTTTGCATCCAGAAATCATTGAAACACAGGAATTCAAGGGCTCCAAATTGGCAGTTATTGATGAGGCAAAATGCGTAAAATGCGGTCTGTGCCGAGAAAAATGCAGATTTGACGCTGTAACGCAAAACTTCACCGTGGACCCATTTTCATGCGAAGGATGCGGCGTCTGTTCCCTTGTTTGTCCAGTTAACGCCGTAACATTGACGAATCGAATTTCTGGGCATGCTTACATCTCAAAGATAAAACATGGGTTTATGGCACATGCCATGCTTAGCCCAGGTGAAGCAAATTCGGGGAAACTTGTAACTTTGGTTAGACAGAATGCCAAAGTGTTAGCTGAAAAAGATAAAATCAACCTCATAATAATAGATGGTCCGCCTGGAATCGGTTGCCCAGTTATAGCTTCAGTCACAGGCGTGGATGTTGGTTTGGTTGTTACTGAGCCTACAACGTCCGGGTTTCACGATCTTAAAAGGGCATTGAAGTTGTTGGCGCATTTTGGTGTTCTGCCCTTTGTTTGCGTGAACATGTATGACATAAACATGGATAACACTGGGAAAATTGAGCGTTTTTGTAAAGAAAACAGCATAGAGGTTATTGGCAAGGTTCCCTTCAACTCCATAGTTACGGAAGCCATGGTAAACGGAAAGCCAATCATGGAATATTCTCCGAGAAGCGATGTTGCTAAAGAAATTGAAGGTATTTGGGAAAAGCTTTCCACATTAATATTGGAGAAGCCCTTAACATGAAAGTTATTGATTGACAAAAGGAGGTGATAAGATTGTTGTCAAAAATTCCGATAAACCTTGAAAGAATAAGCAAGGAAACCTTAGACAAAGAAATACTGAGAGCCGGAATTATTGCTGAACTGGATGCCATAAATCTCTATGAACAGATGGCAGCCATGACCGAAAATGCAGAGATCAAAAGAATTCTCTTGGACATAGCGAAGGAAGAGAAAACGCATGTAGGCGAGTCTCAAGCTTTGCTGTTGATAAAAGACAAAGAACAAGAAAAGGAGTTAGAAGAAGGCAAAAAAGAAGTTGAAGAGTTAAAGAGATAGAAAGGTATTAAAAGCCATGAAGTTTCTTGATGAAGAGAACATAGCTTTCGGACCAGTTCCATCAAGGCGTCTAGGAAGAAGTTTGGGGATAAACAATATTCCACAAAAAACATGTTCTTACTCATGCGTCTACTGTCAATTAGGGAAAACCAGCCATATGCTTGTTAATAGGCAAGTCTTCTATAAACCGGAACACATTTTGATGAGAGTTAAAAGGAAAGTGAACGAATCTGTCTTGAGAAACGAAAGAATCGATTATCTAACTTTTGTGCCGGACGGAGAGCCTACGCTTGATGTTAACATAGGCAAAGAAATCTCACTCTTAAAGCATTTGGAGATTCCTGTAGCTGTTATAACGAACGCTTCTCTGCTTTGGCAAGAAAAAGTAAGAGAAGATTTGCTAGCTGCAGATCTTGTTTCATTAAAAGTCGACGCAGTCAGCCAAGACTTATGGAAGCGCATAAACAGGCCGCATAAAGACTTAAAATTGGACACGCTTTTAGATGGCATAAAGGAGTTTGCAAAAACTTTCAAAGGAATCCTTGTGAGCGAGACAATGCTTATTGATGCTGTAAGTTACGAAAGCGAATTGGAAAAGATAGCAGAGTTCTTAGGAGATCTGGCTAAACTGGACAAGGCTTACGTCGCTATACCAACGCGACCGCCTACGGAAAAGTGGGTTAAACCAGCGAGGGAGGAAATTGTAAATGTAGCTTTTCAAAAATTTGTTGGAAAGCTTGGAAGCGACAAGGTGGAATACTTAATAGGATATGAGGGAGACGCTTTCGCCTTCACGGGAGATGTTAAAGCAGATTTGCTGAGCATAACAGCTGTTCATCCCATGCGGAAAGAAGCGATAGCAGAATTTTTGAAGAAAGCAAACGCCGACTGGAAAGTTGTTGAGAAACTCCTGAAGGAAAATAAACTCATAGAGCTTGAATACGAAGGAAAGAAATATTACATGCGAAAACTTCACAGTTTGCCCGTGTAAATACTATTTATCGGCTAAGGAAAAAATCATGAAGGATTGTTCTAGCAAGAAATCCAAGTCGTTCATCAGTTTATATCCAGCTTCTTCCATTTCAGCCATTATAATTTCTTTAGGGACGTAATGCCCAAACTTTCTGTGAAAGCTAAAACGTCCACCGCTAGAACTATACTCGATTATGGCAATTCTTCCGTTAGATTTAAGCGCATTTTTTAGTTTCTTGAAGTATTCCATCCTGTTTGTTAAATGATGGCATACGTTTCGCATAAAAATCAAATCTATGCTTTTATCAGGTAAATTTGGAGCATCTTCAGCGGCAAAAATAGTTTCAATATTCTCAAATCCATTTCTCTTCGCACAATGCCTAATGTATTCCAAAAATTTCGGATTTGTATCCACAGCAAAAACTCGCCCATCTTTTCCAACAGCCTCAGCAAACCGCAGAGCAAAATAACCACCACCAGCCCCAATATCAGCAACCTTTTGTCCTTGCTGTAACCCTAAGGCCTCTATTATCTCATTAGGTTTATTTTTTGGATCAGCTGCCTTTTTGTTAAACATCTCTGCCCTAAGATTTCGCATTTTCCTCACCTTCCAGTTTCGCTAAATTTTTAACTGGTTGCGACATGTTTTGCTCGTTCAATCATTACGCAAACGCCATACACTACATCAATACCGTTGTCTTCACAGAATTTGATTGCTTTATCTGATTCTGAGCCTGGTTGCATCCACACTTTTGTAATTCTAAGTTTATTGCAAGTTTCAACAGTATACTCTGTTACTTTCGGAGGAACCACCACATCAACAACATCAGGTTTTACTAGCAACTTTTCCAAACTTGGATAACACTTGTCACCTAGAATTTCCTCTGCGTTAGGATTTACGGCATACACTTTATAACCAGCACTCTTAAGATCTTTATATACTTGATAACCATACTTTCGAGGATCACGGCTTGCACCAACTACAGCAAAAACGTTTCGCTTATCCAAAAACACTTTGATTAATTCTTCATTCATCACCATCACTACACTTCTATGTTCAATGATGCTTTTATGAAAAATCCTATAATGAAGGTTATGCTGGCTATCCCAAGGCTGATCAGCGTCATTTCCAGAAACCTCCTCTTGAATGGAAGACCTTTTGCAACCGAAATATAGAAGGTGAACAAGAAAATAACGATAATTGCAGCCAGTATTGTCAAGCCTAGGCAAGCATATGCGTCTGTGAAAAGCAGATAAGGCGATATTAAAAACAGAACCGTTAAAACATAAGCAATGCCCGTATATGTTGCCGCCTTAAGAGGATTTTTGGCATTTCCTTCCGATTTTGTGGATAGGTATTCTGATGTAGCCATCGACAGCGACGCTGCCACCCCGGTAATCAAACCCGTCATAGCGACCAAACGAGTGTTTTGAAGAGCAAGTGTGAATCCCGCAAGGGCTCCTGTAAGCTCGACAAGGGCATCATTCAAACCTAAAACTATAGAACCCACATATCTCAGCCTTTCTTCATCAATTAATTCCATGAGTCGCTTTTCATGCTCATCCTCATCTTTTACAATGCCTTTGGCATCGGGCACAAACTCAGATATTTTTTCATAAGTTGCTTGAGCTTTCTCTTCGCCCTTTTCCATAAGCTTTATTCCAAAAGTTATTCCGAAAATTTTTGAAATCAAAAAATACTTCCAAACTTTCAACTTATCAGAATTCACGTCTTTATGGGCATATCCTTTCCAAAAACCATAGTGTTTTAGTTCATCGTTTGAAATATGTTTTAAAACTTCCCTGTTATGCGAGTCTTTTGTCGACTGCGCCAACTTTTCATAGATGTGATGCTCTGTGATTTCATTCTTTTGAGCAGTCAATATCGTCTTCTCAGCTTCTTTATCTAACATTTTAATATCACAATTTGTGTATGGTTACCTAATTTCTACATTTAAAAGATATCTCGTAAAATCTTTTATAGCATCTGCAACTTTTATGTTGGGTTTTACTGCAACCTTCCTTATATGATAGTGCTCAAGCAATCCAGAAGCGCCTGGACCAAGCTCTACGGCTAATACAAAATCTACCTTTAGGTCTGCAAGCGTTTTCACGGCAACTGGTCCAGAACCATACTCGTAAGTTGCACCAGGATTATCGATTACTTGCACATTTCTAATTTGACCATTTTCAACTTCCACTATAGTGAAAGTTTTAGCTTTGCCAAAAACTTCCGATACAACATCTTCTAAACCGTCATAACTTTTTGTTGGAACAGCTATCTTCTTTCCCATATCCTAATCAACTCCTAGCGTGCTTATTTGAAAACTCTAAAACTAAAAAAGGGAGATTATGGTGGAGTTCGCAGCCACGGAGGCCCTCCGCCTCTACCGCCTCCCCTTCCTCCAGGCGGACCCTTATCCAGCCTGTGAATCATCATTGCTGGCGCTCCGCATCTTGGACAATTAGCTGGTTTTGGGGCTCCTTGAGGAACTTCTATTATTTGTCCGCAGTTGCTGCATTGAAAATGCTTCATTGGTAAACTCAACGTTTTCACGGTCCTGACGGTTGTCCTCCGCCTTTTTCAAGCATCGCTTTTAACTCTTTTATTCTTGCTTCCACATCGTTGATTTCCTGTTCTATGCTGGCTTTCTCATCTTCAAGCTCCTTCTTATAGTCTTCCAAGGCTGCCAATTCATCTTCTGGAGACTGCGGCACTGGCTGTGCAGTTGGCGGATATTGCGGATACATTGGCGGTGGATAAGCATAAGGCGTGTAAGGATATTGCTGCGGCGGAATTTGTCCAGGCGGTGGATATGCGTATGGGTATTGAGGCGGGTAACCCCACCAACATCGATATCTTCTACCTCTTCTCGGCCAAGCCATTTTCAATTCACTCCTTCACCAATATGTCATGTATGGTGCTGGAGGATATGCATAGGCATACGCTCTAGGATGATAGGCATAACCAGGCATTGCATAGGTGCTAAAGGGATACCAATATCCCCCGCCAAAAGTCATGTATGGTAACATATATCCATATTGTGGATAAGCCCACCACCATCGTGGAAGCCAAGGAAACCTAGCGCAAACCCATGGATTATACGGGTAGCCACACCACCATCTGCCGAACCCTCGTCCGAATCCCCTGCCAAAACCAAATAACCATCCAAGTCTCTGCCAAGGCGGTAAATAGCTGAATGGCCCTCTTCCAGGATAAGGTCCAGTCCAGCCGCCACCTCTACCTCTCCAACCCCATGCCATGTTCTTTTCACCTCTTAAACTCTATTTTGTGCTTATGCACATTTTCAATTATGTGAAAACGCACAGAAATATATAAATGTTCCGCTTAACATAAAATACAATAAAAATGGATCGAAAATCATGTGGCGACAAAGACGTAGATACGGCAGGAGAGGAAGATTTCCCAAACCTGTTATGTTAGGAATTATGCCGCCGATAAACGGTTTTACACCAAACCCACCACGCGGCTTAGAACCCATATTTCTGGAACCAGCGGAACTTGAAGCTTTTAGGCTGGTCGATTTAGAGGGGCTATCCCAAGAAGAAGCGGGACAAAAAATGGGGGTTTCAAGAGGAACAGTCTGGCGCCTCGTCCAAAGAGCAAGAAGAAAAACAGCCCAAGCCCTAAGCGAAGGAAGACCCCTATACATCGTTCCACATGGTTCCGAGAGCAATTCTCAACAGTAATCCTATTTTTATCTTTTAAAAATCATAGAGATTACAAACAGAAAAGCGCTAGAAACAATGATTAATGGACCAGCTGGCAACAAGGTTAGTTGTGAGAGGAAAATTCCGACAGCTGAACTTAAAATGCCAAAACTTAAAGCCAAAAGTTTGTATTGGGCAAGGTTTTTAGCCAAGTTTTTTGATGTGACGGCAGGTATTGCAACAATAGCGGCAGTTAGTAGTCCGCCAACAACCTTTACTCCCAAAGCAACAATCAAAGCAATCAACAGAAGATAGACCAAATTGTATTTTCCAACATTAATCTTTTGAGACTTCGCCAAATCTTCAGAGATATTTATCAGAGTCATTTTAGAATAGATTTTTTCAACAACAAAAAAGACGAGCACACACAAGGCGATGGAAAAAACTGCATCATTAAATTGAATGTTTGAAATGTCTCCAACCAAAGCAGCTTCTGCCTGTTCAATTGGCAAAAAGAAAAAGGCAACTGCAACACCTGTGGCGAAAACAACAGCTGTTAAAGCCTCAGCTGGCAGTTTTGTTCTTCTCTCAAAAAGCCAAATCAAAACTATTCCTAAAATAACAAGTGGAAAAGCTCCTAAAGAAATATCAAAGCCATAAATCAAAGCTAAAGCGATTCCAGGCAAGGCTAAATGACCTAGAGGACCAGCCACCAAAGACATCCGTTTCGGCAACATCAACGAACCTAAGAAACCAGCAGCTCCTCCAATAAAAATTCCGGAAAGTAAACTTAGAAGAAACTGACTCATGTCGTTCCGCCTTCTTCGTGTTTATGCTGGTAAAACTTTACCGGACTTGCGTAAAGATTTGAAATAGCCTCCGGAGTTAACTTTTCTTTCGGCGCACCACAACATAACATCCTCTTGTTCAAGCAAAGAACCTTGTCAGCTAATCTGTAAACTATTGACAACTCGTGAGTAACAAATAAAATTGTTAAATTTCTTTCACTTTTCAACCTTTCAAGAAGATTATAAACCGACTCTTGACCGCCGATATCGATGCCCGCTAAAGGTTCATCAAAAAGCAGAACATTAGGATCAGAAGCTAAAGCCCAACCAACCAAAATTCTCTGAAACTGACCAGAAGACAAATCTCCAATTTTCCTCCACAAAAATTCTTCTCCTAAACCAATTGATGTCAAAATCTCCTTCATTTCGCTTTCTGAAACATTTTCCAACTGAAAAAATTCCTTAACACTCAAAGGCACATCCTTAATGAAAGGCAACCTCTGTGGAACATAACCAATCTTAACTCCTTTCTTCCATTCCACCACACCTTCATACGGAATAATCCCAAGCAACGCTTTCAACAAAGTTGTTTTCCCAGCCCCATTCGGACCCAAAATAGCCAAAACTTCACCTTCATAAACATTAAAAGACAAACCTGCGAGAATCTCTTCCCCATTCAATTCAACATTTAAATTTCCAACACTTAAAATAACATTCTCCATCTTCTTCTAAATCCTCAACACTATAAACTGAACAACTTCAGTCCTCTTCTTAAATTTAAAACTTTCTTAACATTATATACTCAAGAAAGATGAAGAAAACAAACCATAAGATAAGGTAAATAGCCTTTTTACCCAAACTCCTAACGATCATTCTCAATACTTTTATTTTGTGTAAGGTCCCGTCCTTTCATTAATAACGTCTAACAGAAAATCAATTCTCTTGCTGTGTATATAGATGAAGAGGACATGATGCCAGAACTTAAAACTCAATTTCTCTGATGTCTGCTACGTTTAAACATTATTTTATCGTAAGCAAATTAATTTAGTAAACACTTACAGAAAATATTTGTGTTGGGGTTCGTCGCGGTTTTAATGAGATATCCAAGTTTGTTTTTGATGTTTTGGCTTTTGTTCTTAATAATATGATTTCGATCAGTGTTGCTGTTAGGAATAGCAATAGTATCGAGGTGAAGGTGAATTCTGGGATTATTATTACCTCATGTTTTGTGTGGTTGTAAGTGAAGTATAGGTAGGTGTGGGTGCTGTTTGAAACATCAAGTTGATACGATGGCACTATTGTCCAGTCAACTAACACTATATATGAATCGTTTAGTAAAGCTCTTGAAATGGTTATCCTGCAAAATCCGCTAGTATCGTTTTCGCCTTCTACATAAAATTGTAGGAATTCTTGTCCAGGCTGTAGATATTCGTTTGGGGAGCTAAGCCAAACAGCCAAATTAAGCTCAGACACGGTAGAGTTGCTTATCACTTGAACGTGGTATATTTCGTTGCCTGGTCCAGCCACTTCAAAATCGTAGAACATTCCCATTAAAGGATAATTGTCAAACTGCACTAATTCAGGAGGTGTTCCAGGACCGCTGTTTATCCTGAACTTTGAATCTCCTATTCCATCACTGCCAGTCTCATTCTGGTAAGGTCCATTATGAAAATCTACTCCAGCATAGTTGCTCCAGTAATTTCCACCGTTGGGATAGCCATCATCCCAAATGTTGTTTGAATATGGTGCAGATTGCGGTGGAGACTGGAATGGTGAGTAGAAGTTAGAAATTAAATGTATTGTGTTGTTGATGAAAGCATTATGGTAAAAAATATTTCCATTCGACTGGTAGGTGCATATGCCCACGCTGTTGTTGCTGATTAGACTGTTAACTATTTTGTTGTTGGTTGAGTTGAAGAGAGTTAAACCTCCGTAAATTAGTGGACCTCTATTTCCGTCTAGGGTTATGTTTATTAAACTGCAATTGGACGATTGAGCCAGTATTAAGCCATCTTTGTTCAAGGAAAGATCAATGTCCTTTATCGTTGTATTAGTGCAGTTTACAATTGCTAAATAGCCAATGTTTGGGCAGTTAGATGGATTTATGAGTAGATTATGGGCGCTGGTGAAGTAAAAAACTGTCTTACCATTTACAATGTTTGTTGTGTCAAAATCTTGCATAAAGGCGTCAAGAGTCCAACCCCAAATTATTAGGTTATACCAATCACTTGTCATGTTGTTTTCTCTGAAGGTATTCAAACCATTACACTGATTAAGCACTATGCTCACATTGTTGCCTTCCAGTAGGTTTCCTACAACATAATTTCCAGCAGATGTCTCTACTTCTATTCCCTCTAAAGTGTTCATGACAGTGTTGTTTATAATGTCGCAGCCAGTGCTACTTCCATCAAGGTGAAGCCCCATTAATCCACAATTATCTACAAGGTTTTGATTTATTACAATGTTGGATGAGGCATATCCAATTATGCCAGCCGCTATCGCGTTAGTAACACTGTTATTACTGATGTTTATGAATGTTGAGGAATAAAACCATGTGCAAACAGCAGCGTTAGTTAAAACGTTATTTGTGATATTAACATATGCGACGTTATTGCCGCTGATGCAGCTTGGTGGATAACCAATTCCGCTCCATGTTTTTCCAGCATTTCTAATCGTAAAATTGATGACGCTGACATTATTGGCTGTTATTTGAATTACAGTTCCCGTTCCATTCCCGTCAATTATCGTCATGTCCCTATTTTCGCCAATTAACGATACAGATTTATATACAATTAAGTGTTCATAATAAACTCCATTTTTAACAAAAATAGTGTGACCGTTAAGGGTCTCTGGAGCATCTATAGCCTCTTGAATCGCTGTGTAGTTTAATCCTGTATTAAGGTTATGGACTGTCTGAACCACGATGTTTGTCTGAAAAACTGAAATATCCAAATACCGATCATTTTCATATTCAATCATTCTAACTAAATGCCCAGTTGACTTATCAAACCATGCAGTTTGATTAAGATCTTTTGGATCAGGCGAAATTCCCGATACATTGCAACAAGTTTTCCAACAATTAATTTCCCGTCCCATCAAGTTTAATATTTCGGAAGCCAGAACCGTTGCGTTTGCCCAAGGAGTCGTCCACCATGTCACATTCTCCCCTATTTGAAGCGGCAATTGCATCCAGAACTCGTAGTATGTCGCTCCAGACCAAAAGGAAGCTGATTGATCAACTATTTGGCGATTGGATACATTCACAAGCTGCCAACCAGAAATAAGACCCCAAATAGGAAGAAACAGATCACGAGTTGCGTTAATACAATTCTCCCAACTAGGATCGGGCTGCTGATAAGTTATGTTATAGTATCCAGACGAAACAAACGTTCCATTATAGCTGAATACTGACAAAGAGAAATTAGCATATTGACCAGGTATGGGCTGAATTGGGCCTGTCTGCGCAGAGCCACTCATTATCTTTGGCGAACTGAATAGGTGTAAACTCTGATTAAACGGAAAGAATAATAGGACAAATGCTAAAACAAATATTGTAGGCTCAACCTTCATCTTGCATCCTCTCTTATTAATACAATTAACTTTAATTCTTATGTTTTGTGAAAACACTTCGATTGATACTAGCTGATCATGATTCTCTTATGAATGGCTGTTGGAGGGAATAGACAAGTTCAAGGAATTATGAAAGGTTCTAAAACGCCTTAATGTGGTTAGGTTGCGTAAAATGCGCTTGGTAATTTAAGTGTCCGCAAATTTCAAAGAACCTTCACGAAAAATAGAAAACATAGCAGTTTTTAGGGCTATAAACCACATCGCTTTTAATATCGCAAAGGCCTAATGCCAACAGTTCGTAATGTCTCGACATGCGTGCGTTAATCGAGAACAAGTAAAAAATCTTGGCTTTAATTTAATGCCAGTAGCCCTTGACAGGGTTGCCACAGAAAGGCTGTATATAAGGCGCGGTTTAAGGTTTTGAAAAATTTTCTAATAGTTATTTTTTGGGCGTTGTCTGTTAACGTGAATTAACAGAACATCCATTATCATGGGTTTCTAGGAGGGTGGAGGGGTTTTCTAACAGGAAAAACAGAAAAATTGCCAAAGTGAAAACGCAATGAGAGTATAAGTATTGTTGAGGCTTTATTCTCTATAATAGTATATTATTATTACTAGTGTGGAGGGGAGGGGGTGTTTGAGTTTTCTATTTTTCTAATGGGAAACACGTATGCCTCGTCCAAAAAAGTATGTTGATGCGGAACCGCATTGTTTTCATGTTGACGGACAGGTTTATGCTAGGCTTAAGCAGGTATTATCTGAGAGGTTTGGTAAATCCGTAAGCGAAGAGGTTAATGAGTTCTTGAGGAGGCGTTTGGCTGAGTTGGAGGGCATTCAGCCGCCTGCTTATGAGGCTGTTGATTATGAGGCTCTGAAGCGTGAATATGTCAAACTGTTTGATGAGGTTGAGCGTCTTAAAGCTGCGCTTAAGAAGGTTGGATGTTACGATGAGCTGATGAGCTTGGTCCATGAATTGGGCTTAGACTTCGGCGACTTGCACAACATGTGGGATATTGTGCCAAAACTTATGCAAAGCTGGGAAGACCGAGGACAAGCCCACCTCTTCATAAACCTAATGGAAAAAACCAAAAAGAAAAGAGAACTAGAACGCGAACTCACAGAAGCCAGAATGGCTATGTCGCAAAAACCAAGACAAACAACAGCAGTACCGCATCTTAGACTATGAAAAATTTGCCCCGGGGCAAAAAATGCTTGAAGCTGGATCACGAACTTATAGCACGCGATATTATAAGAGGTGTTGAAACTCGTTGAGTATGTTGAGGATTTCGTTTCGAATTTTATGGGCTTCCATTCTTCCCTTTTCTGATAAGCTGTAAAGGTGACCATGACGCCCAGGAGAAACCTCTTTCAATACGTCTACTAACCCTAGTTTTACTAGACGCCTTAAGCTACGGCTAAACGAAAAGTCCACAGAGCCATGGATGTAAACATGTTTTTTGTTCGGAAGCTGGCGGACGGTAATAGCTGACGGTTTTATGACCATTAGTAGGCTGTCCTTAGTCATTTGTGGTACGGTTTTCTTAACCATTTCACCAGAACCTATTTCACCTCTCATGATTTTCGCAAGCATTTTCAGGTCTTTTTTATGCCAAATTTCCACTTTTCCCTCAAAAAATTCCGGGTTCAACTCCGCCTTAAGTAATGTCAAAAGAATCTTTTTCATCTGAACACTAAGTCGCAAACGCTCACCACCTGAATACTGCTTTTAAAAATGGCATACATTTAGCACTTGTTGTATCATGACTCGCGTCACGATACAATTAGCTCTTATTGTATTTTACCCCGGGGCATGAAACTCAACGACAGCTCTTCTTGCCTATTAATAACGTCTAGCTTGTGTTAATGCAAACTTTTGCTTGCTCTGTTTTCTTCGTTACACATTATTTTAAGTTTGGTTTGTCGTCTTAGAGCCCACTCTAATTCTTGCGTATTTATCTAGTGGGTGAGCAGTAAGCGTGCACGTTCCGAAAGTTGAAGAGAGGCGAATTATATGCTCATGGAAAAATGGCTATGCTCAATATTCTTTGACGTTACCTAAGAAATTTGTTGAGTCTCTAAAGGCAAAGAAGGTAACAAGCCTTTATGTGATTTACGATGGTGTTCTCATAGCTTTTCCAGCAAACATCGTTTCAAAGGACGAGCTGATAGCGCTTCTGAACATCCAAAATGAACTTGAAAAGCTGCTTGCCAAGGAGGTCTAGAAAAATGGGGGAGGAGGGAGCCCAAAAGAGAAATACGCTGACCGTGAAGGCTGAGGCTTTCCAATATTTTGAACATGGTTTTAATGTTGTTGCCGTGTTTTTAGAGCAGAGCATTGATGGTAAAGTGATTAAGAAGCCTCTTGTTGAATGGAGCAGGTGGCAAAAGCAGAGGCAAACCATTGAGGAGTTTGAAACTCAACCATGGCAAAATGCGGATGGATTTGGCGTAGTTTGCAGTTGGCCAAACAAAGATGGTTTGTTTTTGGCAGTTGTTGATTACGACGTAAAGAAGATAAGTGAAGAGGCTAAGAAGAAAGGAATGGCACTTTTAAGGAATTTTCCTGTCACACAAATTGAGCAAACAGTTTCAGAAGGACTGCACTATGTTTACTTGAGCAGGGTTAAACCGTCGCCAATAAGCGAATATCATGACAGCCACGCATTGGAGCTTATCGCAGGACCAAAAATTTGCATTATGGCTCCAAGTGAAGGCTACGTTAGACTTAACGACAACATGCCTACAGTAATCGAGGACGCTGAAGCTCTTTTCTATAAAGCTTTAGAAGTAACCGACAAACGTGAAGATACAAACAAGGGTGTTGCGACAAAAGTTTTGCAGAAATGGCTTGAACAGCTCAAACAGCACCTAAAAATGGCAGGCGAAGGAAATCAATACTTCTACACACATTGCCCATTTCACAAGCCAGACAATAACCCAAGTTTCGCAATTCATAAAACCAAATTTTACGCAATCGATTACCATGATGGAAAAGTTTACAGCATAAAGGAGTTGGCCGAAGCTTTAGGTGTAACGCTTCAAGGAGCAAAAAATTTTGAAGGGGTTGAATATGAAGAAGAGAAGATTAACCTTTACATGTTAGCCAATCGACTCTTAGAGGAAACGCCGATAGCCACAGACATCCGCACATATTTGATGTTCCGTTGGAACGGTAAATATTGGGTTGATGATGCTGAAGGCGTTATACATAAACGCCTAGTTGAGGAGGAAGGCGAAAATTACAAGCCCTATCACTTGACAACTTTAACACAAATCATTCAAGCGTTAACGTTCCAGAACGGATTAGAGGAGCCACCGCATAATCTGATATGTTTTGAAAATGGCGTCTTAGACTTAGCCACTATGGAGCTTAAGCCACATAGTTCTAAACTATTTTTCCGTAATATCATCCATGCTGAATACAACTTAGCTGCTCGGGCTGAGGAATTTTTGAATTGGCTTAAAGAAGTTTTACCTGAAGAGGACGCGCAAAAATGCGTTCAAGAAATGTTTGGGTATTGCTTGCTTCGAGGCTTTCCTTTTCATTTTATATTCTTTTTGGTGGGTCCTGGGAGAAACGGAAAAGGAACACTCGTGCGTACTTTGATAAGCTTGTTAGGAAAAGAAAACTGTGTAAGCATTCCCCTTGAGAGGTTACCTGAACGGTTTCAAGCAACCAACTTGATTGGAAAATTGGCTAACGTTGTAAGTGAACCTAAAACCACTTTGGTTACAACGGAAACCATTAAAATGCTTACAGGCGAAGATTTGATAACGGCAGAGTTTAAAAATAAACAGAAAACTGTTCAGTTTACCAATTATGCCAAGCTTATTGTGGTTGCAAACAGGCTTCCACCTATTAATGATTCAAGCCTCGCTTGGTGGGAACGTGTAATCGTAGTAGAGTTTCCAATAGCAATTCCAGAGGACAAGCGGATACCAAACATAGAGGAGAAATGGCTTAATAGCCCTGAAGAGCGAAGCGGAATAATTAACTGGGCTTTAGAAGGCTTGAAAAGACTTCTGGAAAATAAGCGGTTTACACGAAGCGAAACAATGCTCAATGTTGTGGAACAATACAAACGTTGGAGCCAACCAGCACAATATTTCTTGGACAAATATTGCGCTTATGGATCTAACCTATGGGTCACAAAAAAGGCGCTATATGAAGGATTCAAGCTGGTATGCGAAGAAGAAGGCTTACCAATCGTAAGCGAAGAAGTGTTCTCTCGAGAAGTTAGGAAAAAACCCCGAGTTATGTTAGTTAAGAAACGTATCGGCGGCGAAAACCAGCGAGTATGGATTGGAATAAGCGTAAAAGAAGAAACGGGGCAGGTGGGGCAAGTGAGGCAAGTTTTTCTCTCCCCGAAAAAAGTTGAAGCAAAACAAGAGAATAACAAGGAAAGCATAAATTTTAAGAGTAAAGAGGAACCCGACCCACTTGCCTCAGTTGCCCCAATTTCATTTCCTTCTAATGATGAACTATCGCATTCTGGGCAGGTGCCAACTCTTTACAAGTTAAAGGATCCAGAGATGTTTCCTACTGAGAGATGTTTTAAATGTGGTGCAAAGCCTGTCGCTTTTCAAGTGAATTATCCGGACGGGTCGTGGGGGCTATTATGCGCGAAATGTGCAAGTCAACTTTACACGCGCAGCCCATTTTTAACTAGAGAAAATGTAGAGCGGATTTTCAATGCCCTTGCTGAGTTAACTCATTTGAAGAGTTTAGCTCATGAAAGCGAACTAGTGGCGGCTACGGAATTACCATTTGAAGCCGTCATGGCGATACTTGAGCAGCTACAACGCGAGGGCAAGGCTGTTTCAACGGGCAACGGTTTCTGGAAGGTGGTTTAAACGTGACTGAGGCTGAGGAGCGCGATTCTTTTCCGCACGAATGTCTTGAGGCTTCAGGCTCTTCGACGCAGTCTCCTAAATCTCCTCAGCCAATAAGTTGCCCAGAATGTGGTTCTACGAAACTTTATAGAGATGGGCTAAGATACCTCAGCGATGGCTCAAGTGTTCAGCGTTGGCTTTGTAGAAACTGCGGCTACCGCTTCACAGACCCCAACCAAAAAGCCAAAACCGGATGGAGGATTCTTCCATCCGGCTTAAATTCGCGTTCTAGCTTATTCTATTCCTGCCAAGGGAACAATGACCCAGACGGGCGAGGGCCCTCCGCCCTTGAGGCGGTGCAAACCTTGGCCACAGTAGAAAAAGAGAGTGAAAAGCAGGCTGCGGGAGCCACAGAGACAAATACAATTGCAGCGCACATCTTAGATTACGCTTGGAACGCTAAAAAGCGCGGTCTTGCTGAACAAACTATAAAGCAACGTGTATGCAGACTCAAGCAGTTGGTCAAAAGAGGCGCTAATCTCTTAGATCCAGACAGTGTGTTGACGGTTTTAGCTACGAACAACTGGACCGACTCAAACAAACGTGTATTTATAGTAGCCTACAAAAGCTTCGCTAAGACATTTAATATAGCATTTGAACCGCCAAAAACAAGGGTTGAAAGGAAACTGCCTTTCATCCCGACTGAGGAAGAACTGGATCAGTTAATCGCTGGTTGCGGCAAGAAAACAGCAACTTTTCTTCAAGTGCTGAAGGAAACGGGCGCTAGAACTGCTGAGGCATTAAAATTGAAGTGGATCGACATCGATGAAAAATCATGTGTTATCAGAATTAACAACCCAGTTAAGGGAAGTTTGGCTAGAGCTATCAAGGTATCAGCAGAAACAATCGCCATGATTAATGCGTTACCAAAAACAAGCGAATACGTATTCAACACAAACCAGTATACTTTGCGTGCAAATTTCTACGACCAACGCAAAAAGATTGCAAGAAAACTTCAGAACCCACGACTACTGCAGATTCGCCTCCACACTTTTAGACATTGGAAGGCTACCATGGAATATCATAAAACTAAAAACATCAAATGGGTTCAGCAACTTCTTGGGCATAAAAAACTTGAAAACACAGATTTCTATACACAGTTAATAAACTTTGAAAGCGACGAATACCATGTGGCTTACGCCAGAAACTTAGAAGAAGAAAGCAAATTAATAGAAGCTGGCTTCGAATATGTAAGGTATAGCGAGAAAGATGGCGTGGCCATATATCGAAAAAGAAAGTAGACTAGTATAGTTCAGGGCTCCGGTAGTATAGTCCGGTCAAGTATAGCGGCCTCTCGAGCCGCGGACCCGGGTTCAAATCCCGGCCGGAGCACTAAACTCTATCTTGAGGTTTTTTATAGGTCGTATACTAGTCCTGGGATTTTTGGGAACATTTGCGTTTCTCCCACGTGTCTAGCGCTTGCTATCCAGCTGACTAGTCTTTCTATTCCTATTCCGGCGCCTGCGGAAGGTTTTAGTTTTCCTTGTTTAGCCAGATTCAGTAGTAATGCGAAATTTTCTTGTTTGACGTTGTCTCTTTCCATTTTTCTTATTAATTTGTGGTATTCCCATTCTCTTTTTGAGCCAGAAAGCACTTCTCCATACCTTGGCAACAGCAAATCATAGTTGTCCCACTTGCCGTTCTCAAAGTCTTCGAAATCGTAGAATTCGCGGGGAACGTTAGTTATCCATACAGGGTTGGCGATTTCAAGCGTGAGTTGTGTTTCCCAGTTTCTTCCATACTTGTTTTCAAGTTCCTCTCTATCATAAACCTTGAATGGTGTTTCGGGAATCTTTAAACTGTGGTTTCTGTTGAGAAAAGACAATTCAAAACTCAAATTACTTTTCACATTTCTTACCAGCCCAGAAATCATTCTTTCAACAAGGCTTCTCACTTCGCGTGAACTTGCATTTCTGATTTCAAAATCTAACTGTGTAAACTCGTAGGCATGCAATCCACTGTTTGCTCTTTCTATTTTCTCGATTCTCACGTTGGGCGAAAGCACAAATAGTTTTGGCTGGACAAGAGAGCATGCAACAATTTTGTGAACTATCATGCTTTGTGTTGCTCTAACAGTTTTTCCGTAAATCTCTACTTCTACACGCTTCTCGATAGATGCTCCTGGATCTGGCCATAGAGGGTCAGTGGATTTGGAAAATATCACTGGTAGCAGCCACTCGAATCCACTTTTTAGAAATTCGCTGGTGAGATATTCCAGGGTGAAAGTTGTTATTTTGCTGACGTTTTGTTTTCTTTGAATCTCGCTTTGAGAGAGCAACTCTAGAGGCTTTGGTATCTCAACTAGTTTATTCTGAGCTATGGTTATACTTCTTGCGAATGAGGGAGTCCTCTTCATATAATAGCCTCTATACGTCGTTGCTGCAAAATTTGATGCACATTGTTGATTATAAATTTTTTATAAGAAAAATTACACATTTTCCAAAAAAACAAGATTTTTATAGAAAAAAAGTGTAATAATTCCAACATGGAACCCAAACTTGATGAAAAAGATTTAGCAATTCTCGCTTTATTACAGAAAAATTGCAGATTGACCGCGAGAGACATCGCTAGAAAGGTTAATTCACCGATAACGACGGTTTTCGCAAAAATAAAGCGTATGCAAAAGTTAGGCGTAATAAAAGCGTACAAGGCAATTCTAGATTCAAAGAAGCTTGGTAATGCCACAACAGCTTTTATTCTTGTCTCAGTTTCCTACAGAACCAAAAATGATGGAGAACTAATCTCGCAGAGGGAGATTGCGAACGAAATAGTGAAGTTCCCCGAAGTTCAAGAGACTCACATAATCACTGGTGACTGGGATTTACTGATAAAACTTAAGGCTGAAGATGTTGATGCCGTTGGAAAATTTATCATTGATAGACTGAGGTTTATCAAGGGTATAGAGAAGACGCTTACATGCATGGTTTTTGAGACTTGTAAGGAGACAACAGAAATACAAATTAGTGCTAAGAAGAAATCGGACAAATCTTACGAAGAGATAATAAAGAAGCTAAAACGCTAGAAAATGCACGTTCTTGGTTAGTATCTGACGCAAACTCTTCCGCCAAGCTCTTCAACAGTTAACCTTAATTTTTCTATCGCCTTTCGCATTCTATTGTTCACTTCTTTTTGCCAGCCTCGTGAACCGTTCGGAACTTCCACTTCAATTACATATGCGTATTTCTTACTCATAAGTTCCGCCTCCATCTGCCGCGTTATTAAAAAATGCCACTGCAGAGTATATAATGGATGTGAAGTTGAAGTATGAATTCTACGTATTTGTAAGTCAGATTCAGAATCCATCTTCACAAAAGTAAATATGCAAATGCATGGAAAACTTAAGCGTTTATTTTAAGAAAAACTTAATTCCGCAGTTGTCATGTCGATATTGCTGGGAAAAGCTTGGGCAGATTAGCCGAGTTAAAGTTTGCAATGGGAACATCCATATTTCTAGTGGCATTAATATTTGCCGTGTTCTTATCCGCCATAATGCTCATTCTCAACTTTCCATTAATCTACGCAGTGATAGGCACAGTGCTGTTTATTTTGCTTGAATATCTCATCGGACCAGCCATCGTTGCAAGCTCAACCCGCCTACGCTACTTAGAAGCAGGAGAAAATCCATGGCTCGAATCAACAGTGAAAGAGCTTGCAGAAAAAAGCGGAATTCCAATGCCAAAGCTGGCTGTAGTGCCAGAAGACACGCCTAACGCTTTCGTGTTTGGCAGAACCGCAAAAGGTGCCACTCTCGCGGTTCACGAAGGACTCCTAACAAAACTTACCCAAGAAGAAATCAAAGGCGTTATCGGGCACGAGTTGGGTCACATAAAACATAAGGATTACATTGTAATGACCGTTCTTTCGGCAATACCGCTTCTCGCTTATCTCATCGCGAGAGGAACATGGGAAGTAGTGAGGTTCAGCGGCTCATCGTCAAAGAAGAAAGAAGAAGGCAGCATAAAAGCAGCTTTCATCGCAGCGGCAATAGTATCATACATCGTCTACATAATCTCGCTTTTATGCGTGATGCGCCTCAGCAGACTTCGCGAACATTACGCTGACGCCTATTCTGCCTATCTAACAGGTTCACCTAGAAGCCTACAAAGCGCGCTGGCAAAAATCACATATGGCTTGTCGCTTTCTTCAAAACCTCCGTCTGGAGCCAGAGCTTTCTATATAGGCGACCCCGCAATGGCTAGAGAGGAAGTTGATATTGTGATGGAGAAAAAGCAGGAGTATGACCTAGACAAGGATGGAGTGCTTGACGAGAGAGAACTGGAGTTAGCAATGGAAAAAGAAGCCAAATCAGCATGGGCAAGAATAAACACGTGGTTTGCTACCCACCCGCCAACATTTAAACGAATATTGCTTTTGCGTGAAATAGAAGGGGAAATGCAAAGCGGAAAATACACAAGCGACCGCATATATGCCAAAATATAGCAGGGTTAAGGTTGAGCCGTTGCTGTTTGACTGGACAAAACGCGTCTCGGAGTTTTCTTTGGGTTAATCAAATCCTCAACTATTTTGAACTGTCTTTCGTATATGTGGCAATTTTTGCTGTGAAAGATTAGTTTGCCTGTTTGAAGGTTTAAATTTCCTCGTTCATTGATTTCTGACACAAGCGCTTCTGCAAACAACTGAATCCCCGCGATGTTAGCTGGCAAACCGGCATAGGCGTCCCATGACCTAAAATAGCAAGTCAAGTGCAATTGCTCATCAAGTATTTCTGTGTCTATTAAACTCAAACATGGAGGCTCATGTTTCTCGTTTCCAATTTTCTTTTTAATGTCCTCTGGCATTCTTATAACAAGAGTTACTTGCCTATCGTTTCTTTCCTCCAGATATCTTTTAATTGCTTCTTCGACTTGGTCAACTGGTTTTCTGAGCCTAGAGCCGTACGTGTAAGTTTCGTCTTCAATAAGTCCCGACCACAGGTATTTTAGTGCGTACCATTGAACGTATTTCATGTCGCATGGAGCCTTATCATCCACTAAGGGTCGGTTTTCTGGGTGGAGAATTTCTATGCTTACGTTAAGCTTCTTTGTAAGAGAACATTCAGACCCGTACTTAACCTCGAACGTGTCGCCGTTCTTCCATATCTCATTCAACGTTTTATACCAAGCGTCGGGACAGTCGAACGCTTGAATTTTAACGTGTTTCATTAATTTTGAAACCCCCTCTGAACAGTGCCCTCTGCATGCACGCGTTAATCGGTCAGTATAGTTTAAAACGTTATTTATTTCCTTTTAACAGTTCTAAATCTTTTTTGACAAAGTGTATTCCGAAGCTTTTAACAATTTAGCGCGGTATTTTGAAATGCTGATGCGGTTTAAATGGTCAAGTATAAAGTGCGAGTTGTAACAACAAAATATTGGCGTCCGGGAGAGGATTACTTAAGAGAAATAATCCATAATGTCAAGGGAAAGATTGCTGATGGAGATTTTGTTGTTGTTTCGGAAAAGGCAATCTCAACAGCATCAAATAATATTATTGACGAAGGCACTGCTGAGCCAAGCTCCAATGCCAAGTTGATTGCCAAGTTCTGGATGCGCATAGTTTGGGGCTATTTTCTGGGTCGGCTGTGTCGCCTTCGTAGGAGACTAATCCAGCATCTCAGAAACTATCCTTTAGACAGCGGAAGCCGTCACAAACAAGTTGCACTACAATATGCAGGGCTTTTGCAAGCTTTAATGTTTGGTTCGGAAGGCGGCATCGACGGAAGCAACTTACCATACTCGTATGTTAGCCTGCCATTAAACAACGCACAAGAGATAGCACAAAAAATACACTCGCAAATTTGGCTGAACTTGCATAAGAAAGTATCAGTGATAATTGTGGATACTGACAAGACCTACTCGATTATGAATTTTCACTTTACTCCACGCCCAAAACCAATCAAAAGCATCCATTCATTCGGCGGTTTCCTCGCATATGTTGTTGGACGATTTTTAAAGCTCAAGCGAAGAGCCACACCAATAGCTGTGGCTGGATGCAGATTGCCTACGGAAAACGCTTTAGAAATAGCTGAAATTGCGAATCGCGCTAGAGGTTTTGGCGCTGGAAGAACTGTTTGGGACATGGCGGAAAAATTCAAAGCTGGACTAACTGACGTTAGCTGGGAGATGCTTGAGACAGTAAAGCATAAACCCATAGTCATTGTTAGAAGCAAAAGGTGAAAAACTTCATGGAATCAACAATTAAGCAATTAGACGCCTTCTTTAAACCAAAATCCGTCGCAGTTGTCGGAGCAACAAAAAGGATAAACAAGGCTGGGCACGTGATTTTCAAAAATTTTGTTGAAAACAAGAGAAGAGGAGTTTTCGAAGGAGAAGTTTTTCCAGTTAACCCCAACGAGGACTCCATTTTAGGATTCACATGCTACCCCACATTGACGAAAATTCCCGGCAAACTTGATTTGGTCGTGATTGTTGTTCCCGCAAACATTGTTCCAAAAATAATGGAAGACGCAGCATCCAAAAAAGTGAAAGTTGCAGTCATCATCAGTTCAGGATTCAGCGAAATCGGAAACTACGAACTTGAAAACAAAATTGTAGCAACTGCCAAAAAAGCAGGAATACGCGTTCTAGGACCAAACTGCCTCGGAGTTTACGACACAAGAACAGGCGTGGACATGCTGTTTCTGCCAGAAACAAAAATTCTCACAACCGGAGACGAGGTTGTAGCAACTCCAAGACCGTTAAAAGGAGACATCGCAATCGTCACACAAAGCGGCGCCTTCGGCGTTTCAGCACTTGACTATTTAACCGGACGCCAAATCGGAGTCAGCAAGTTTGTAAGTTTCGGCAACAAATGCGACGTAGACGAAGCTGAAATGCTACATTACCTTTTGTATGATGACGAAACCAAAGTTGTTCTGCTGTATGTTGAAGATATAAAATCTGGAAGAGAATTCATCAAAATAGCTAAAAATGTAACAAAGAAAAAGCCAATAGTGGCGCTTAAAGCTGGAAGAACAGAAGCTGGCGCAAGAGCCGCCGCCTCGCACACTGGCGCCATGGCTGGTTCAGACAAAATATATGATGCTGTTTTTGCACAGACTGGAGTCTTAAGAGCAAAGGACATGGAAGAGTTTTTTGACGCGGGAAAAGCATTGGCTATGCAGCCGCCAGCAAATGGAGAAAACGTGGGGATAATCACCGACGCAGGCGGTCCAGGCATAATGGCTGTCGACGAATGCGAATTGAGAGGATTAACGGTTAAACGTTTTTCTGAAAGCACAATTCGAAAGTTTGAACGCTTAAAGGAAGAAGGGAAACTTCCAAAGTTTGCAACCAACTCAAACCCGGTGGACGTGACAGGATCTGCAACTTCGGAGATGTTTGAATATGCAACGGAAATTCTCTTTCAAGACCCAGAAATCCATGGCATAATACTGCTAGGTTTACATCACACTCCCGCCTTGCAGGAAGACTACATTGACAGAGTAGCAAAAGTCGCAAACAAATACGAAAAACCCATAGTCGCATGTGACATCGGAGAGACAGAAATGGCTTTACACACGCGCTTCAGATTTGACAAACTAGGCATTCCCGCTTATCCTTCGCCGGAAGACGCTGCAAGAGCTATGAACGCCTTGGTAAAATATGGACTCTACTTAAAGAAAAGTGGATGCTTACGGGAATATGTGAAAAGTTTTCTGAAAAACAAACAGAAACAGTAGCTTTCAAAGCATTAGATTAACTTCGACCAAGTCGCCATCTTTAAGCTGAAATTTTTCTTTCAAATTTATCGGCGCAATAACTTCAACAACATCATCTGGATAATTTGCGATTTCGGGAATAACAATCGCACATTTCGTTTCACCCATAAAAAAGGCGGGTAAGCATCTTCCACGGCAGAAACCCTTTTCAGGCAGAATCTCTATCGATGCCTTTTTTAGCTGTTTCTTAAAACCAACGTAGCCGTCGAGTAATTTTATGTTTAATGTGCCAACGTAGGGTGTGAAGCCAAGTTTCTCCTCTATTTGCTCTTTCACCCACGGCAAACTAGTGAATCGTGAACCTTCGCCGCTTCCAGAGAAAACCTTCCCTTTAACATTCAGTGTTTTCAGTTTTTTTATCGCATGATTCATTTTTGTTCTTTCAACCAACTCGCAACTTTTCGGAACATGGGGTTAGAAGACATGTCTATGATGGGAACTATTATCTTTTCTTTCGTTTCAATCGTGGATTGATATTTTGGCATCAGTGAATATCCAACAAAGGTCCAATAAACGCGTTTTTCTTCAATTAACGCCTTTGCGGCGATTTCTGTTGAAGCGGGAAGCGGAAAATAAAGAAATACGACACCGTCTGCCCAGTAAAGTCCAGCAGGTTTGCCTCCGGCGATGACGGAAATGAATCTTGCTATGTCGTCTGGGTTTGAGAAGTAGTTGCGTTCCATTATGACTATTTCTTTAAAGGGTTCAAATTTCACATCTACGTTGCCTTCGCTCATTCCTTTTCACCAAATTCTCAACTATTCATTAATGCTGGGATGTTCCCTTTTAATCTTGTCATGTTTCTAGAAAAAGTTATAGAGTAGGCAGTTCCTAAAGCTTGACCAAAAGCAACGAAGAGGAATATGTTTGCCAGAAATTCGAGTAGCGCTCGTAGGCGTCGGCAACAGTGCATCTGCACTCATCCAAGGAGCTCAATACTACAAAAATGCAAAAGAAGACGAAACAGTGCCGGGACTCATGCACGTGAACTTCGGCGGATACCACATTAGAGATGTAAAGTTTGTTGCCGCTTTCGAAGTGAACAAAAACAAAATTGGAAAGGACTTAGCTGAAGCCATATTTACCGAACCGAACTGTGTTGCCAAATTTGCAGACGTGCCCCATTTAGGCGTTAAGGTTTCGCCCGCCCCAATACTAGACGGCGTAGCCGAACACATGAAAGAAACATTCAACATTCACGACGACAGCAAACTCAAACAGACAGACGTGGTAAACGTCCTCAAAGAAGCCAAAGCAGAAATCCTTGTCAACTACTTACCCGTTGGAAGTCGAAACGCCACGCGCTTTTATGCTCAAGCAGCTTTGGATGCTGGATGCGCCTTTGTAAACTGCATACCAGAGTTTATAACTTCAGACCCGGTTTGGAGCAAAAAATTTGAAGAGAAAGGATTACCTGTGGCTGGAGACGACGTGAAAAGCCAGTTGGGTGCAACCATTCTCCACCGTAACTTGGTTAGGTTATGCGTGGATAGGGGAGTGATTGTCGACGAGACTTATCAGCTTAATCTCGGCGGCGACACGGATTTCCAGAACATGACCGTGGAAGAGCGTTTACACACTAAGCGTATAAGCAAAACCGAAGCAGTAACAAGCCTTGTCCCCTACGAGTTGCCAACAAGAATAGGTCCTTCTGACTATGTGCCCTTTCTGGGAAACAAGAAAATATGCTACATTTGGCTTAAAGGCAGAAAATTCGGCGACAGACCCTTAACAATAACAGTCAAGCTAGAAGTAGAAGATTCGCCAAACAGCGCTGGAGTCGTAATCGACGTTATAAGAGCAGCAAAACTTGCATTAGACCGCAAAATCGCCGGTCCACTCATAAGCATATCCTCATACGCTTTTAAGCATCCGCCGATACAAGTGCCAGACCCCATAGCCAAAGAGTGGGTGGAAGAATACATACAAGGAAAAAGAGAACGCTAGCCCTTCTAAGCGTTTTTTCATAAAGTGTTTCGCTTAAGCTTGACGGAATTTTCTTAAACAGATAATACTTCAACGACAAAATCCACCAAGAGACAGTTAATTTTAAAGGCTAAGATGTGACAGAATAACAACTACAAAAAAGGTGAAAAACATGGTAAAAGTAAACGGATACGAAGTGCCAGAAGGACTGTATTACACAAAAGATTTTGAATGGGCCAAAATTGAAGGAGACAAAGTTCGCGTAGGTATAACAGACTACGCACAAAAACAACTAAGAGAAATAGTCTATGCAGAACTGCCAAGCCCTGGGTCAACAACCAAACAAAACGAACCCTACGGCACAGTGGAATCTGTAAAAGCCGTTTCAGATTTAGTCGCACCCATAAGCGGAGAAATCCTCGAAGTAAACGCGGAAGTCCAATCGAAACCAGAGTTGCTAAACGAGGACCCCTACGGAAAAGGCTGGTTGCTAGTGATTAAACCCTCTAACCTCAAAGCGGAATTAGCCAACATAATGGACTTCAACAAAGCTGTCGAATGGCACAAAAGCTTAGCAAAATAGAAGGAAAAAGCAAATGCCGAGACGCATAGTAATAATTGGCGCACATGCCGCAGGCGTCGATGCAGCATCAGCAGCTAGAAAAACCGACCGCACTGCAGAAATAACGCTAATAACCGAGGAAAAACACGCGGGTTACTCACGTTGTGGACTGCCCTTCGTGCTCGCAGGGCACATACCAAGCTTCCAAAACCTAATCGTTTTCCCACCATCCTTCTACCAAATGATGAAACTCAACCTTAAAACCGAAACCAAAGTCACAAAAATTAACGCTGGAAACAAAACCGTCGAAACAGTAGACAAAGCTGGCAAAACTGAAGCTTTACCTTATGACAGTCTAATCCTAGCCACAGGCGCAAACTCCTTCACGCCGCCCATAAGAGGAAAAGAAAAACAGGGCATACATTCCCTAAGAACATTAGAAGACGGAGAAAGAATAGAAGAAGCAATCAGAAACGGAGCCAAAACCGCAGTAGTCATGGGAGCGGGTCTAATCGGTCTCGAAGTGGCAGTAGCTCTCCGAGAAAGAGGCTTAAAAGTCACGGTTGTCGAACTGTTGCCTCAGATTCTCCCAATGATGCTTGATGCAGGCATGGCAAGCATGATTCAAGAAATGCTCCAAACAAAAGGAATAAACATCCTCACCGGAAAAGGCGTTGAGGAATTTCTTGGAACAGAAAAAGTGACAGGCATAATGGCGGGTGGACAACAAATTAACGCAGATTTGTTCGTCAGCGCATTCGGCGTGAGAGCCAACACTCAACTCGCAGTTGACGCTGGCATCGCTTTGGGAGAAACCAAAACAATAAAGACAAACGCGAGAATGGAAACAAACGTCAAAGACATTTACGCAATAGGCGACTGCGCAGAAAGCACCCACATAGTCACACAAAAACCAGCCGTTCAACAACTTGGAACAGTCGCCGTAAGACACGGAAAAGTTGCAGGAATCAACGCCGCCGGAGGCTATGCACTTTTCACTGGAGTTTTAGGCTCGGCTGTAACGAGACTTTACGACACAGAAGCAGGCGTTACTGGATTGACTGAAGCTGCAGCGCAAAGAGCAAGAATTGATGTTGTGACTGGAACAATCACTTCGAAAACGAAAGCAGACTATTACCCGGGTGCAAGATCAATCAAAGTGAAACTTGTCGTCGAAAAAGAATCACAGCGAATAATTGGAGCCCAAATAATCGGCGGAGAAGAAGTAACCCAACGCATAAACGCCATATCCTTCGCAATACAGAAACAAATGACAGTCCGCGAATTAGCCAAAGCAGACACCGCTTATGCACCGCCAGTATGCGAAACTTGGGAACCATTGGTTTTGGCTGCTGAAATGGTACTAATGAAGCTGAAGTAACCGCAAAAAATTAATTAGTTGAATGAGAGTAAACCACGAGTAAATTAAAGGTGATTTAAATGGCAATAAAAGTTGCAATAAACGGATTCGGAAGGATAGGAAGATTACTTTACAGAGCAGCAATAGAAAGAAATGCCAAAATAGACTTCGTAGCTATAAACGACCTAGCTGACGCAAAAACACTTGCACATCTCCTAAAATACGATTCTGTGCATGGAAGATTCAACGCTGATGTCAAAACCAAAGACAACAGCATAATAGTCAACGGAAAAGAGCTAAAAGTATTATCACAGAAAGACCCGGCAATGTTGCCTTGGAAAGACTTAGGTGTCTACTTAGCTGTCGAATCCACGGGCTTGTTCACAGACAGAGATGGTGCTGCAAAACACCTTCAAGCTGGAGCCAAAAAAGTGCTCATATCAGCTCCAGCCACAAACCCAGACATAACAATAGTCTTAGGCGTGAACCACGACAAATACGACCACAACAACCACCACATACTCTCTAACGCCTCATGCACCACCAACTGTGTAGCCCCAGTAACAAAAGTCCTACAGGAAAACTTCGGAGTAAAAGCAGGACTCATGACCACCGCACACGCTTACACAAACGACCAAAGAATCCAAGACCTCGTACACAAAGACCTACGAAGAGCAAGAGCAGGAGCAATAAACATTATACCAACAACAACAGGCGCCGCCAGAGCAGCCGGTTTGGTTCTGCCAGAACTCAAAGGAAGAATAGACGGCATAGCCCTAAGAGTCCCCGTTCCAAACGTTTCAATAGTAGACCTAACAGCAGTTCTTGAGAAAAACGCTACAAAAGAAGAGATTAACGCTGCATTCAAGAAAGCAGCAGAAGGACCATTAAAAGGCATACTGGAATACACTGAAGACCCAATAGTCTCAACAGACGTAAACCACAGCACATACTCAGCAGTCTTCGACGCCCAATCCACAATGGTCGTAGGGGGAAACCTCGCCAAAGTGCTCGCATGGTACGACAACGAATGGGGCTTCTCTTGCCGCATGGTCGAGCTAATCGAACTAGTAGGCAAGAAAGCAGGTTTCTAGCACTTTAAAGGCTTAAATTTTTAAACAAACCTCCTTCCTATTTTTCTGTTCAAGAAAGGTGAAGTGAAATGGTGAAATATCTAACTATAGATGACGTAAAAGTGAAGGACAAAGTCGCTCTCGTAAGAGTGGACTTTAACTCGCCAGTAGACCCAAAAACTCAGAAAGTCTTAGAAGACGTGAGAATCAGAGCACATGGTGAAACAACAATAAAGGAGCTTGCAGAAAAAGGCGCAAAAGTCGTGGTTTTAGCACATCAAGGACGAAAAGGCGACCCAGACTTTATACCACTGAAGCAACACGCAGAAATTCTGGGTAAGATTCTGGGAAAACCAGTCAAGTATGTAGACGACGTTTTCGGCGAGAAAGCAAAAAATGCTATTAAAAATCTCAAAAGCGGCGAAATCTTAGTTTTAGACAACGTCAGAAACTTTGCTGCTGAAACAAAGGAAGGCACACCAGAAGCTCACGCCAAAACAGAGCTTGTCCAAAACCTTGCTCCTTTGGCACAATTGTTTGTGAATGACGCGTTCGCTGCAGCTCATAGAGCACACGTCTCAATAATAGGCTTCACGGCTGTTTTGCCAAGTGCAGCTGGACGTATAATGGAAAGAGAACTAAAATCTTTAAGCAAAGTCCTAGAGAACCCAGAAAAACCATGTGTGTTCATTCTTGGAGGCGCAAAGGCAGATGACTCCTTAGAAATTTCAAAGTATGTTTTGACTAACAAAATCGCTGATTATGTGCTCACCGGCGGAGTTGTCGGTCACGTGTTTCTCGTTGCGAAAGGCGCCAACCTTGGCAAGGCAAACATGGAATTCTTAGAAAAGAAAGAACTCATGGGCTTAGTGCCGGGTATAAAAGAGCTTATTCAAAAATATCCTGATAAAATCAAAACTCCTACTGATTTAGCGGTAGAAGTAAACGGCAAACGAAAAGAAATTTCCATAAACGAATTACCCACTGACCATTCAATATTCGACATTGGACCAAAAACTGTAGATGAATACGCTAAGATTATACGAAAAGCAAAATCAATCGTCATCAGCGGACCAATGGGAGTATACGAAAACAAAGAATTCGTTTACGGAACAAAGAAAATCTTCGAAGAAATCGCAAATTCAAAAGCATTTTCTCTCGCAGGAGGCGGACACACAATATCTGCCCTACAAGAGCTTAAACTGTCAAACAAAATTTCCTACGTCAGCACTGCAGGCGGAGCTTTAATAGAATTCTTAATGGGCAAAAAATTGCCGGGCGTTGTTGCATTAGAGAAGGCTGCATCCAGAAAAGCCTAATCTTCCCTACTTTTTATATTATGTTAGACCTCTAGTTAGAATAATTACTTGAGGTCTACTTGTTCATTTTGGTCACTTATTCTTTCAAGATGGAATACTATAAAATGTTTCGTAAGTATAACCAGAAGTTGTATTTATAGCTTCAAACTTAAAGGACTTCGAGGCGTTGATTCACTGAAACAATGTTTCAACTTATTTTAAATAACCCCTTCAAAATAATCTTAGTGAAAGAAGAGACCTGTTTTCAACACTTGAGAGAGGTCTCTTTTTTCGACACAATATAAAGGAGAAAGAAAAAATGAATCATAAGATTACTGCACTTGCAACTGCAGCTTTTCTTTTGCTAGTTTCTATAATCGAACCAATAAATATATCGTACGCTCAAACACCGAATAACCAGTATGAGCTTATTGTTGATGTTCCTCTAGGTTATCATCCGGTGACTTTTGACCCGGCAAACTGTTATGACATGGCTAGTGCGGAGTTGTTGTTTAATGTTTATGAGACGTTGATAACTTTTGATGGGGAACGTTATGATTGTTTTCTTCCGCATTTGGCAACGCAGGTTGTGGTTGCTCCTCCAGATCCAGCGGCACCTGCCTACACGAACTTCACTGTGTACTTCGAAGTTCGCGTTGGTGTGCCATTCCATACTTGGTGCAGGAGTGACTTGGGCACGATAACTTTCACACAGTACTATTTGACTACGGCTGATGTTGAGCACAGTTTTGAGCGTTGGATGGTTCTTGACTATGTTGGTGGTCCGCAGTGGATGATTTACGAGCCACTGCTCAACACTTACGGTGCAGACCCAACATGGCCTTCAGACCCGTCTAACCCAATAAACCAGGCTGTACAAAGCAACAGCACTCACGTTTGGCTTAACATAGCAAACCAAGGCTTAACACCAGGAGGCCCAGTATCATTCGCGCCAGTCAAACTCTTCGACGACAACCCGAGCAGCTACTGGTATGGTCGAACACGCCAAGCATTCTGGGACGATGTTGGAGTGTTGCCGCTTGGTTATCCATTGAGAATCTTCTTCCAAGTGGTTAGCCAGTTTTGGGCTTCAATAATGAGCAAGAGTTGGCTGCTGGATTATGTTGGTCCAGAAGCTCAACTTGCCGATCCAACACATCCAGGAGAATGGGACGGAAACTGGGCGACGTGGCTCAACTATTGGAACCCAGATGTGGGACAAAACCCAGCCGTGGACATTGTACCAGGCGCTGCAGCAGACCCAGGAGTAACATGCGGAACAGGACCATACATACTAGATCGGCTACAATGGGCATATGGCTGGTCCCTGGTCAAATACGACAACTACTGGCGCGGTTGGCCTGCAGACTGGCCAAGTCCACCGTATCCGCCGGAAATCTCTTCAAGCATAAGACCAGCAGGGTGGATTGAGAGGTTAACAGTTAGGCAAGTGAGTACTAGTACAGGCATTGCCGAGTTTCTTGCTGGAGTTGCGGATTTTGCAGCGGTTCCGCGTGCAAGATGTGGCGAGTTGCATGTAAACGGCGACAAATATGGGCCCACAAGAGAAGGTATTAGATTGGACTATCCAATACCTAGTTTATCCATTGACTCGTTCCATATGACTTTTGACGTTGAGCCTACGCCGGACAACCGTTATGGAGAAATATATGACTATGATGTGCTTAATCCCAATGGTATTCCTAGGAACTTCTTTGGCAATGTGAACGTGCGCAAAGCCTTTGCGCACTTGATAAACTTCACAATGATACTTCAAGATCAGCTGCTAGGCGAAGCCTACCAGCCCAACACTTTCGCTCCAGGAGGCTTCCCATACATAGACGCTTCAATACCCAAATACTACTATGACGAAAGCTTGGCTGCAAGCTACTTTGCTGCTGCAAGCTTCAACGGAGTACCGCTAACAAGCGTAGGCTTCACAGTTTACATCTGCTTTAACAGTGGAAACACCATCAGACAAGCAATAGCCACACAATTAGCCACCTCAATAAACAAGGTAGCCAGCGACCACGGCTGGCCATTCACAGCATACACTGCTGGACCACCATGGAGCGCTTATCTAACCGACATGGACGCTCACATGCTGCCTGCTTTTGTCATGGACTGGCAGGCGGACTACGTTGACATCCACAGTTATGCCTATCCATACGCCCACAGTCAAGGAGCCCTAGCCGCGGCACAACGTTACAGCAACCCAACAGTAGACGCTTTAATAGAACAAGGACTATACACGCCAGACGGTCCAGTAAGACAAGCCATATACTACCAAGTGGAAAACATCTTCTTCCAGGAAGCGCCAACAATCCCACTGTATGTAGCAATAGAAAGAGGATACATGAGAGACTGGGTCCAAGGACACTACTATAACCCGCTGGCTCCAGGAATATACAGCTACGACATGTGGAAGTGGCCAATGACAGACACGCCAGGTGCAGAAGGATACTGGCCGGGAGATGTTAATTACGACGGAATAGTAGATACTTTAGACGTACTCATCATACGTATGGCGTATGGTTCATTCGCGGGGAAGGTGGGAATGCCTATTTCCAGTCCTAGGTGGAATTTCCACTGCGACATAGCAGGACCACGTTACGGTTGGCACGACCGAAAAATAGACTCCTCAGACATAGCAAGTGTACTCTTAAATTTTGGTAAATTCAGCCAAATCTGGATTCCTCCAATTATGGGCTCGGTGTTGCTTGAAAACAAAAAGTCCACAAAATATAGAGATGGCGATTTATCTGTAGGTAATAAAGACATTTCAGTTAATTATGCTAGCAACCCAGAAAGCGATACGCTCGTGATGGAGTTTCACGTGGTAAACGTTACCGATATAATTGCTTGGCAAATACGAATCTCTTGGAACAACAGCATAATAAACTACGCAGGCTGCATCATACCATCAGAAGAAAACATTTTCAAAGGCAAAGATCCTGCTGGACCACTTCAATATTTAGAAGTCGACGGTATTTCTAACATTGGAACCTTAATGTGCGGCACCTTTGAGTCAACCTTTGAAGGAGTTAACGTAACAGGTTGGGGACTACTCTGCAGAATAAACTTCACCGTAATTGGTCACACACAACAAAAACAAAATCCCGTCGAATTCATAATATATGAGTATTATCCATCACTCTTGACAACATATATAATTAAAAAAGCACCACTATGGAAAAGACAAGCGACTTTTCTAAGCAGGCTCGTAGGAGATGTTGACTGCGATGGCAAAGTTAAAATGGATGACGTAATAAGCGTGTGTGACGCCTTCGGCTCAACACTTGGCACAGACGGCAACTTCTGGCACCAGAACCCATGCCCGCCCGGCTGTCCCCACTCTCCCGGATGCAACTTATACTGGGACAACAAAATAGACATGGGCGACGTAATCGTTGCATGCGACAACTTCGGAAAAACCTACCCATAACCCCTTATTTTTTATTTTTAGACCAACAAAAAACGCGTTTAAAATTCTATAACAAAAACTAAACAATTATTATATAATAAAAAAGTTTTATGTTCGAGTCATTTTCTCAATTAAATCTACTACGTGATATTCTCCATGCTCTTGTGGATGCTGAAGCGTCTGGTACAAGTGAAGCGTTTGTTCAGCAGCTTTTCTCCACGTAAAATACTGCAACACACGTTTTCTGCCGTTTTCTCCCCACCGTTTCGCTCTTTCAGTATCACATAACACTTGCTTAATACCCCATGCAATGTCTGCAGCGTTTCCGCCGTTAACGTGAACGCCGTTTTGGTCGGGTCCAGAAGAGACAACTTGTTCTCTGAAGCCAACCACGCCTTGTGCACCTACGATTAGCGGTTTTGCCATGGACATGGCTTCTAGGCTGACTATGCCGAAGGGTTCGTAGGTGGATGGGAAAATGCACACGTCAGACGCAGCATAATGTAGTATTCGTTCTTTTTCTGGCACAAACTCAAATTTACAAGCAACCTTATCGCTTATTCCCAGCCTCTTTGCAGTTTCAATTATGTCATTCTGCTGTTCACCCTTGCCTAAAATTACAAGCTTAGTTTTAGGATATTCCTCCAAAACTGTCGGCATTGCTTGAACCAGGTTTCCAACACCCTTCACCCAAGTGAGCCTTCCTAGAAAGAGAAGCATTTTTTCGTCTGGCTTTATGCCGTATCTACTGCGGATTGCATCTACTTCTTCAGGTTTGCAATTGCGTGGATTATAACGTTCTGGGTCCACACCGTTCCAGACTACGCTTATTTTTGAGTTTGGCCATCCATGTCTTACTAAGTCTTCTTGCATAGCGTGGCTTACTGTGATTATTTTGTCTGCTTTCTGTGCGGTTGCCCACTCTAGATAGGAAACAACTTCAGAGCCCGTTCCGCCCGCTCTTCCCCATTCCGTGCTATGAACGTGAAATGTCACTGGAACTTTGGTTTCATTTTTTATTATAATCCCTGCTATGCTGCTTAACCAGTCGTGTACGCAGACAACATCGTAGTTGCAGCCTTCCTTTTTCAACATGCTGTTTATGAATTTTGACGCGCTCAGAATGTTATAGATGAATATGTCATTGAACATGCGGATGTTTGTTCCCCACTTTTTCAGGTCGTCAATGACGAACATTGGAAAAACATTGCTTGCATCCGCGATTAAGGGTCTGTGAACTTCCACGCCTTTTATGATTTCTCTAGTTTTTAAGTTTCCTGGGTTAAGAGTGAAAACTGTCACGTCATTACCCATAGAAACAAATTCTCGAGTGATATATTCAGCGTAAGTTCCTAAGCCGCCAACAAGTGCTGGCGGATACTCCCAAACAAAAAACCCAATTCTCATGCGAAAGCACCTCAGATAGCATTTTTCACAAGAAAAGTTTTTGAGAGGAAACTTAAAGACGGGACGAAACTACTAGGCGCAGTCTTATTTAGAATAGCTTTAGCTTCCTCTTCGGCTCTTCCTCTTTCGGAGGCACTGGTGGTGGCGGAGACAACGGAAACTCTTCTTTCGGTGGTTCTGGTTTAGGCTTTGGCGGTTCTGGTCTAGGTTCTTCCTTCTTTTCTGGTTTAGGTTCTGGCTCGGGTTCCTTCTTCTTTACTGGTTTTGGTTCGCGCTTCTTCTCTGGTGGTTTTTCCTCACTTTCATTTGGTTTCTCATGCGGAGCCCAGGTAAAAATGGGTTGGAGACGGAGGCCTTTGTGGTCTCCAAGCTTTAGGTATTCCCATTCGTAGAGGTCGATGCGCATTCCCTTCATGCTTTCAACTGCACGTTTTAGCGCGTCTGAAAAGCTTGGCGCGATCAAGATCAATCGTGGTCTTTCTTTGCCGTCGATTTTGTGTTTGTTGTATGTGGCTTTCAAGAATGACTTGAACTTGTCAACGTAGTCGAGGCTTTGTATTCCTTGCAGCAGCATTATGTCGTCTTCTTTGACGCTTAATTGTATAATAACAAGTTGACCATTGTTGTCGTGGCACAAAACATCCAATGTGGTTCTGTCATTTATTGGAACGTTACTGCAGATCATTGTCAAGTCTTTTTCGATTTGGCTCATTTCTTTGGTTATCATTTGTCCCAGTTCTTGTGGATTATCCACTCTAATTTTTTCTATTGACACGCGGTTTCACCTTTGTTGTAAAACAAAGAAGGTTCGAGTGCGGATAAATAAGTTATGAATTCAGAATTCGAATCAAACCTAAACTTTTACGTTGCCTTCCTTCACGCATGTTTAGCATAGCAAATTAGAAATAATATGCAGTTTGATAATGAATACACAGAGGCTAAAGCTTTGGTTGACATAGTGTTCGTTTTCGAAGTCCATCAACCACACAGGATTAAGAAAAACTTCTTTTGGGAAAACAAACTCTTCAAACGCATAAAAAAGGAAGAACTTTTCGACTATTATTTTGACCATTCAGTGAATAAGGAAGTTTTCTTGAGAGCATGCAGAAAATGCTATTTCCCATCCAATCAGATACTGCTAGACTTAATAGACAAATATAAAAGAGAGAAGAAGCAAGTCAAAGTTTCATTCAGCATCTCCGGCGTTTTCTTAGAACAGTGCGAAATGTTCAACAAAGACCTGTCAGAATCGTTCAAACAGCTTTCAGAAACTGGATGCGTGGAATTCCTAAGCCAAACCTATTATCACTCGCTGGCAAGCCTATACCCGGAAAGAGACGAATTTATCGAACAGGTAAAAATGCACCAGCAAATTATGAAAGATTTACTTGGTTACACGCCTAAAGTTTTCGAAAACACAGAGCTACTTTACAACAATGCGATAGCAAACACTGTAGAAAAGTTGGGTTTCAAAGGAATTTTCACGGAAGGCGTAGAAAGAATACTCCACGGAAAATCGCCTAACTATATTTACACGCCGAAAGGCGACAGGAAAATCAAGGTATTATTGCGAAACTACAAGCTAACGGACGATATAGGATTCAGATTCTCAGCAAGATGGTGGAACGAGTGGCCCTTAACCGCAGACAAATACGCAAGCTGGCTGGCAGCAACACCCGGACAATGCATTAACATATTCCCAGACTACGAAACTTTCGGCGAACACCACTGGCCAGAAACAGGCATACACGAGTTTCTAAAGCATCTGCCACGGGAGATTCTAAAATGGTGGCATCTACACATGTCTACGCCCTCAGAAGTCGTGGAAAAGTATGAACCATCTGGAGAAATTGATGTTCCAGAGCTCGGCGGAACAGTTTCTTGGGCAGATTTAGAAAGAGACGCAAGCTGTTGGCTTGGAAACACGATGCAGTGGGCTTACTATTCGACTACGAGAAGACTGGAACCGCTTGTAAAGGAAACCGGAGATGAGGCGCTTTTGAAAATGTGGCGGTATTTCCAGACAAGCGACCACCTCTATTACATGTTCACAGCAGGCGGCGCACCAGGCGAAGTCCACTCTTATTTTAGTCCTTTCGGGTCTCCAATAGACGCTTTTGTGACAGAACAAGCGGCAATACTAGATTTTGAAAACAGAGTGAGACTCGCAGCTGCAGTTGCGGACGAGCCGTTCTTATTTTATGCCGGAGTAGGAGAAGACAAGTTCACCGGCATCATGGCGTGGAGTTTGAAAGGATTCGGAAAAGCTCTTCAAGAAATTAACATAAAATCTATAGAATTTCACAATTCTCGTGGAGACTTCGAAAAGTGGGCGGAAAAATCGCTTCAAGACAAGACATTAACGGCGCAGTTGAAGAAAGTTAGACTTTCAAGAGTGAAGAGTGAAGCGCTTCGAAAAGCACTCGTTAAGGTTGTCAATGAAAGATTCAGAGAACTTAGCAAGCAGACACAAATGGCAACCAAATATTTCTAAAGCAGTATTGTATGCTTTTATAAAAGAAACAGCATTAAAAAGTAAGTTTAAGGCTAGTTAGGGTGAACTCTTTGAGAGAAGAACTACCACTTCCGGAGAAAATATTACAGACATTACACAACCTATGCGCAACAGCCCCGGACTTAGCGAGAAGAAGCGAAGAGTTGGCACAGGTCTTACAAATCGACATAAACGAAGTGGAAAGAACTCTAGACAATTACAAGCTTGAAGGTTTTGCAGAAAGCTTCACGGATAATGAGGGAAAGAAAAGGTATTATTTGACAGGACGGGGAATAATAAAAGTCTGTGCATTTTTCACGTAGTGAAAGCGAATGCAAGTCACCATTTTTTCGTGGGAATATCCGCCGAGAATTGTCGGACAACTTGCAGACCATGTTCGAGAGCTTGCTATACAACTTGTCAAAAATAATGTAAAAGCCTTCGTGGTTACTTATCATGATTATTTGACGGGGCAATATGAGGAGCCGGAAGGCGTAAAAGTCTACAGAGTAACGAATCCTGTTCGCACGCATATTGGTGTTCTCACGTGGGTTCTCACTTTAAATCAAGAAGTTGAAAGAGCAGCAGCAAACATCTATTACAACGTGGATAAGCGGCTTGACCTCATCGACGTCCATGATTGGCATTTCATACCAGCCGCGGTTACTCTGAAAAAAGCACTTGGTGTGCCGTTTGTTTATTCTGTGGAAAGCCTTGAAGAGCATCGTTCTCATGGCGCAAATTCACCGTTTAACATGGCTATTAAGAGCATTGAATGGTTGGGCATGTATGAAGCGGCAAAACTTGTTGTTAAATCTGAGTGGATGCGAGACGAGGTTTATCGACTATACAAGGTCCCATTAGAAAAGGTAAAAATTATTCCGCCGAAATCCACGCATTGGGCGAGAAATGTTCTAGAAATTTATAAGAGTGTTGCTGGAGGCGCTCTCTCCGAATGACTGATGAATTATCTGTTATGATGCTTACTTGGGAGTTTCCGCCCAGGATTATTGGAGGAATATCACCGCATGTCTATAACTTGTCTCGCAGTTTAGCAAAGAATGGCACAAAGGTTTATGTGGTTACCTGTGATTTTCCAGGTGCGCCTCAGCATGAAGTTATTGATGGTGTAGAAGTTTTCAGGATTGATTCTTACAAGAATCCTTCACCAGATTTTGCAACATGGGTTTACTTGATGAATGTGAACATGCAGAAGGAAGCCGCAGCGCTTGTCAAAAGTTTAAGTGGAAAAGTTGATGTTTTTCACGCTCACGACTGGCTTGTTGCAAACGCGGGAATCGGATTAAAACATGTTTTTAGAAAGCCACTTTTGACTACTATGCATTCGACTGAGATTGGGCGGAGAAATGGAATTCATTTTGACTATGAACGGATGATTCACGAGACAGAGGCGTGGCTCACGTATGAGGCGTGGAAAGTGATATGCTGCAGCAATTATATGGTTTCGCATGTTCAATGGGCTTTTGGGCTGCCACCAGACAAGCTGGTTATGATTCCAAACGGCGTTGACGCAGAAGCCTACGCAAAAGTGGAAAATTCGGATTTACGCGGTTTTAGAGGCAAGTTTGCTTTGCCTGAAGAGAAAATTGTGCTGTTTGTGGGCAGACTTGTTTACGAAAAAGGAGTTCAGGTTCTTGTCAATGCGGTTCCAAAAGTTTTGGAGAAAGTTAACGCGAAATTTGTAATAGTAGGCAATGGTTACATGAAAGAGCAGCTTTCAGGCATCATTAAAAGTTTAGGATTATCACATAAAGTGCTTTTCACTGGATTTGTTGATGACGAAACATTGAAGAAATTGCAGAAATGTGCAGATGTTTCAGTAGTGCCCTCGCTTTTCGAACCTTTCGGGATAGTGGCTCTTGAAGCGATGGCGGCGAAGAGTCCTGTTGTGGTTTCGGACACGGGTGGTTTGTCAGAAATAGTCGAGCATGATGTGACGGGCGTTAAAACGTACGTTAATAATCCAGACTCGTTGGCGTGGGGGATAACGAAAGTGTTACTTGACGAAAAATACGCAGATTGGATAAGAACAAACGCGTACAAGAAAGTTCAAGAAAAATACGATTGGAACAACATAGCCCAACAAACAAAGGCGATTTACCAAACAGTCTTAAAAGACTACTCAAAGAGCTTCTGGGCATAAACTTGTTTAGAACATTTCTTAAAAGATAGAAAAAGGGAAAGTTTTAGGCTTTGGTGGTTAAGGTATTTTCATGTTGTATCCGTTTATTTCGAATACAAAGTGGGCTGTTTGAGTGTATGGTATTGAAGGTAGGAATTTTAGGTCTATGGTTTGTGTTGGTGTCAAGTCCACACGCTTTTCATCGTCTAACATTAGTTTGGTTGTTACATAGCCAAGTTCGTTGTGATAAGCGTATATTAACGGACACGGGTTCCATTTTCCTTGATAATCCACAGCATAAAGCTTCACTTGGTCAATATGGCTAGTGTAATTGTCTAACTCTCTTAATTGAAGCTTGTAAACACCGTTTTCTAAGGCTAAAGAGTTCTCTAGTGTGTGCTGAACGGTTATGTCCGATTCTGCATGAATATTTAACACGCCTTCATCAGCGTAGTCTGTGCCATTCCAAACAAACAACGTTGGACAACCACCACCGCCACCACCGCCTCCTTCTACAGTGAATGACGTATCGCCTTGCTCCACTGTCAACCAGCAATCTGTTTCAGATGGGATGTCGTCTCCTATTATAAAGTTGGTATCCATTAAAGCGATGCCTATTGGCACCAAACCATACAAGTACTCCCACCACATTGCACGTACATGAATCCATATGGTAGCATGATGCCCTTGGTGAGCTTGTGCAAGACCATTTTGAATTCCGATACTTCCTGCTCCTTCAGTGTAAACGCTACCTCGAAAAGGGTCGTAACCGTACATTTCTGCAAGCTGTTGTAGATGAGTATATCCATCCTTCTCGTATCTAGTGTAGTTAGTGTAAAAGTCACCGCTTATGGCGTTGATTGTTGCTCCCAAAGATAGAAATTCGGTTCCAACTGTAAGTGTCCATGAGACGGGCTGTCCACTTTGAGACGATGAGGTAGGATACCATCTTTTATATACCGCGTAATCACAGTTTCCACAATCGCATTTATAAAAGACCCATATAGCCCATCCATGAGGAATAAAGTCACTAAAGAATTCGTGCCAGCAATATTGCCATATATAAAATTTGAAGGCAAATTCCTCATTAGCCGTTGGATATGTAGGGTTGTAGGGAATTATTGGGAAATACTCAACATAGAATTCGCATTTGTCATCTTTGTATCTTTCGTACCCTGAAGATAGAGCGTACACATGGCTTGTTTGAAGCAGAGGTACTAGCAATAGCAAGATGAACAGTAAGGATACTTTCTTCATTTTTCGAAACCTCTATTTTTCTAGGGGGTGTCGTCTGTTTGTAGGTTAGATAGAGAGTATATGCAAAGATAGCCCATGCGACAACCGTGCCTACGTTAATAACCCAAAGAAGTACATGCTCTCCCAATGTCCGTTCTACTTCTGGGAAATAGGCTATTTGGATGTAGTAGTAGTCACTGTAGTATTTTATTATGTCATGCCCTTTTGAATAGTTGAAGTATTCTTCAAACCAGTAACGAGCACTACTCAATTTGGGAAGTTCAATGAAATCACGGACAGCATCGCTCGCTATTGTATATTCATAAGGACTGCCGGAGAAATCGCTTTGAGTGAGGTCTGTGTACGTAGGTGGTGGAATTTCCCACTCAGACAACTTGTGAGTGTTCAGGTACACTGAATATGGGATATTATGGAATTGGAAGTTGTAGGCTACGACTATTAGGCTTAGAAAAGCTAAAACTATTAGGATAGCAGCAACTCGCACGTTCATCATCGCCCCCCCTTGTTCTCTTTCTGCCCTTCGTTTAGGGCTAGGCGGTGACACGTCTCCACAGTATTTAACTGTGGTTTGAACATTTAGCCTTTTCCTTCATTTTGTTTTTCACCACCCAATAATTCAAGTTTTTCCAATAAACAAAAATGCTATTTCAAGTCTGGTTTAATCCGGAAACAGAAAAAGAGACCCATGCAATGAAATGCTTACGCGCACTACTACGGATATTTCAGTTTGATGGCTTTGTTTTCGCATGCGTCAACACATTTCATGCAGTAGATGCATTCTGGGTCGCTAAATTTCTCCCAAGGCAAATCCAAAATCTGGACACGCATCGGACAAGCCTCAACACAGAGGCGACATTCACCTTTGGTGCATTTGGTTAAATCTCTACGTAAGCCGAGAAAACTAAACCTGTTCAAAACAGCCATAATCGCCCCGTGAGGACAGAAATATTTGCACCAGCTTCGAGGAACAAATACAGCAAAAGTGATAACACAGCTCATTATGAACAGTTGCGCCCAGAAAAGCAGAGGCAAAATTGCAATAAAAGACCCAGCATCCACAGTTTGACTTATAAACGCGGCGCTTGCACTCTGAACAAATGCCGGCAACGTTCCAAACAAAGTTTCCGCAGGACTCAAAGCAGTGAACGGCGCCTGTGTGAAAATGCCCAAAGCACTTTCATAGCTTCTGTAGGTCCCAGCAAGTTTTGTGGCTGCGAAGGTTCCACTAATGAACAAAGTGATTAATAGGATGCTATATTTCACGTATATCAGAGTTTCATGAGTTCGCGGCGAAATTTCTCGTTTCTTACGGCTAATGAAGCCAACTAAGTCTTGAACAAAACCGAACGGACAAACCCAACCGCACAATGATTTGCCAATTAAAATGCCAACAACTAGGAAAGAAGCAACAGCAACCCATGGAAAAACAGCATTGTACAACATAAGCTGTATTGCAGTATACGCATCACCTACCGTGTTAGGCTGAAGCCTCCAAGTCCACATAACAGGAAGCAAAAGGGGCAAAGAACCCAAATTGAAAACGATCGCGCTGAAAAATATGAAAGACAAGAACTGCACTATCCTTCGTGGCGTGTTATACTTCAGCAAAGCTTTCTTGAGTTTGCCAGCCAATTTCTCGCCTCTTCCATGCGAATAATGAAAGTCTCTGTTATTTATTTTCCGATTACTTTAACGTTTTCCACAAGAACCCACGGCGCAACTAACTGCCCAATCTTACGCTCATTGTTAGCCAGCATAGAAACATTCTTTAATACTTGAAAAATGTTACCAGCAATCATAACTCCCCTAGTGGCGTGAGCGATTTTACCGTCTTTTATTTTCCAAGCGGGCGTCGCAACTACAGAGAATTCTCCGCTAGCAGGGTTGCTACTATGGGCACCTTGTAAAAAGGATACAATGAGACCATCCGTGACTTCGTTGACGAGTTCTTCCGGCGACTTTTTCCCAGGCAAAATGTGAAAGTTTGTGGCTTCAATGCTTGGCGTCGACAAATATCCGGCTCTGGTGGCGTTTCCAGTGCTTTCTTTTTCTTCTTTCTTAGCAGTGTAATTGTCGTAGATAAAATTGCGTAGAATGCCCTTCTCGATTATCGCTGTTTTTTGCTGAGGAACACCTTCACCGTCAAACCTCCAAGTTTGAAGCCCACCCTTAAACAAGCCATCGTCATAGATTGTCACATTTTCTGATGCAACCTTTTCGCCTATCTTGCCTTTAAACGCAGATTGGTTTCTCTGCACGAAACCCGCCTTAACAGCATTGATTAAAGTGAAATAGAAAAGTTGCTGCAACGCGAACTGCGTAAATATAACATTGGTGCTCTTTGTCTCTATTTTCTTCGCTTTCAAAGCAGAAACTGTCAATCGCGCGGCTTCTTCACCAACCCATTCCGGATCAATACTATAGCTTCTTTCAGCGTTAAACTCAAAACACACAGGTGTCACCTCGCTACCTTCTTGAGCAATTGCCGCTAAGCTGCATTCGATGACTGTGCCTTGGTCGAAACATGCAACACCGTTGGAGTTAGCCACTGCAGAAGATAAGTATGAAGCGCCGGCGCCTCCCTCTATGAGAAAAACCCGCTTGTCCTTTTTCTCAGCCGCATCTAACATTGCAGAAGCAATTTTGACTAAATCTTCTGAATTAAGATGCGCAACTTTGTTGTCATAAGTGTTTTCTACCGTTGCAAGAGGCTTTTTGCTTGAAAAGCCATGCCAGTCCTCGTCCGGTTTGCTTGCTTTTGCAAAACTTATCGCTTTCAGAACCGTCTCCTCAGTTGCTGTCTTGTTTTCCAGCATGTTAGTGTAGGAAAAGCCCACAGCCTTTTTTATTACAGCTCTAACGCCTAATCCCCTGTCAATCATGCGGGAACTTTTGGCAATCTGCCCACGTTCAATAACAACATTATTAGCGAAACCTTGATACACAAACGCCTCAGCTTCATCAGCGCCCTTCTTCAAGGCGAAACTAACTGCGTCTTCAGCTAGACTTAACATTTCCTGCTGCTTAAGCACTGCCACCCACCAAAACCTCCTTTACCCTAATATGGGGACCGCCGTCGCATACGAAGGCGGTCTGTCCCTTTCCGCATCTCCCAGGCGATAACACAAAATCTTTTCCAACCGCGTCCACTTTTAGCAAAGTTTCAAGCGTGTTACCGCTTATAGAAGCATTACGCACTGGTTCGCGTACTTCTCCTTTTATTATCTCATATGCTTCTTGGATTCCAACCTGGAAAGTGCCGTCCAAATTTGCTTGCCCACCACGAAAACTCTTGAAGTAGTAGCCAAATTTTATGCCTTCGGTTAGTTCTTCGAAAGAATAATCCTTGGGCTCCAAGAACGTGTTGCGCATCCGTATTATAGGCTCAACTCTAAAATCTTCAGCTCTGGCGTTACCGGTTGGTTCCATGTTCAATTTGTGCGCGGTCTCGCGGTTATGCATCAATCCAGCCACAACACCGTCTTTCACGAGAAGCGTCTTCTGTGCTGGAACCCCTTCATCATCATACTTAAAAGAACCGAAAGCGTCTTTAACAGTTCCATCATCATAGAAAGTGACCATGTTAGACGCTATCTTCTTCCCAAACTTGTTTAACAACACTGAACCAGACAAGGTCAAATCAGCCTCTGCAAGATGACCAAAAGCTTCATGAACAAAAACGCCAACAACATTGGGTCCCAAAACCACAGGAAATGAGCCACCTTTGGGAGATTTAGCTTTTAACTGTTCCACTGCTCGTTTCGCAACACTTTCACCTATTTTTTCTGGAGTTTCAACATCAAATATCTCGTAGCCTGATGTGGAACCTATCTCCTCTCGGCTGAAAGTGTAAACTTCTGCCTCTGATGCCGTGGCGGTTATTCTTGACCACACATACAGCTTGTTTTGCTCAATGTCAGTTCCCTCATTATTCACGAAATAGTTGGTTCCAGTCAAGTCAAGATAATCTATTGTACAGCTTTTTACACGTTTATTGTAGCCCAGTATGGTGTTGTTAATTGCTAGTGTGGTGTTTATCTTGTCTTCTATCGGAACATCTGAGGGGTCTTTCCGTGGTTTCGCAATAACTTTATCTTCAATGGCTTTTGCTTCCGCAAGTTTTATCGGGCTCTTAAGTCTCGCACTTGCAACCTTTGCCATTTTGCAAGCGTCTGAAACAGCCTCCGTTAAGGTTTCAATGTTTACAGAACCAACTGATGCAAAACCCCAAGCACCATTAACCAGCACTCGCAGCGCCACACCGTTTTCGATTCCTTGTTTTGCCGCTTCAACATGACCTTCCTTAAGCGTAAGCATGGTCTTGAAAAGTTTTTGCGCCCGAACCTCAGCGTATTCGGCTCCAAACTTTTGAGCTGCTACATCAACAGTTTTAACGAGAATGTCTTTCAAATGTGCTGCCCTTCTAATGTGAGTGTTAGAAGGGATTTATTCAGAAGTACAGTTATATAAATGGTTATGGTTTTTATGGTTAGTATGTAAAAATTGCAGAGTTTAAATTATAGGACGAAACAGCAAAATTAGGAAAATGAAAAGTTGGCTATGCCTTTCGCATGAGCAATTTTACTTGGCTGGCAAAGTCGTATTCTTCTTGGACTCTTTCCAGGTCTAGTCTGCGGAGTAAGCCATAGTTAGAGTAGATGTCATCTAGAATCTTACGTTCGACAACATAGGCGCCAGACCTAAGAAAATCCTCGAGGCCTCTTGCAAAAAGTTCGATTTTCTCAGCTATTTCATCTCTTTTAAGAGAGTAATTGTTTTCTAGATGCTTGTAAATTAGAAGCGTTGCTTCGTCGCCGAAAACTTGCCTTAACACTCTATCGATGATTTTCGAGATTTTGTCTTCTTTCTTGTTTGCGGGTTGGATTATGTGTTGCAATGTGAACCCTCATACAGCATCGTATGTATTACGACTTAATAAGTCTTCCCGTATATCCGCTAAACACATATACAGTTAAGAATACGTAAAAGAGACGATTACATGAAGTCTGTAATATTCAACTGTTGAACTCTTTGCAAAACAGGCTTCGCCGCAGAACCTTCTTCAAAAAGCACCAGACGCCCGTACACACCATCGTATCCAGGCACTATTCTGATTCGCCCTTCCCTAACTCTAATTATTGCCTCAGCAATCTTCTCATCAACAACATCACACAATGCCTCTTTTGAAGAATCAATCAGCACCGTGTACTCGTCACCAAACTTTTCAACAAGAGCATTGTAAATGCTCCACACTTGCTGAGCAGAAGGAGAATCAACACCTAATACAGTCATGATAATTTCAGAAAGCGGAAGCAACCGCATAAAACCTATCGTGCCGTCAGGTTTAAAGTCGGGTTGTCGATCGGCCAATTCTTCAACACGTTGTTCCACGCCTTTTGTAAGTTTTCTGCGACAAACAGGACAAATATTACCAAGTTTGATTGCCTCTTGCGGAGAAAGCGCGACATTACAGTTTCGATGGCCTGTCCAATGATATTTTCCATATGCTGGGTCTGTTTCTATGGTAAACCTGAACCGCTCTTTATCTTTAGAACGAAGCACATCTAAAATCTCATGATAACTTGGCTTGTCTAGTTCGAAGACGTTCGCCTCACGTCCAATGCGCCAAGGCCAGAAGCTGTGGCTGTCGCTGTTAGAAACCAGTGTGAATTTGTCGAGTTTGCTTAGGCGCCAGTTCATTGGTGGGTCGGATGAGAGCCCTGTTTCTAATGCATAAATGTGCTTTGTCATGTCTTGATAACATTCTTCGACGCTGTTGAAGCCGCTGAAGGCGCCGAAGATGCTGAACCATGGAGTCCAAGCGTGAGCTGGAAAAATCGTGTTTTCGCTTGAGACTTCCATTACCTCTTCTACTAAATGCGGTGCATCCATGTTTAATGTTGGTCTACCGTCGACCGTTAAGTCGCCATATTTTGATAGCCTGTCGTTGATTTGCGCGGCAACGTCTATGTTAGGCGTCAAAATAACGTGGTGTACTTTTTTTAACTCATTCTCAAAGGTGAAAACGGTGCTCACTTCTGTTGTTATCATAAAATAAATTTGAGACTCAAAGTTTCCAACCATTCTATACAAGCCAATATCTAATTCTTGAACTAACGTTTCCTGCAGTTCTTTAAGCCATTTCGGATGTGTAAAATCGCCCGTGCCAACCAATGTTAAGCCTTTTATCTTTGCGAAACGAGCGATTTCTTCAACTGACATTTTTTGGCTTGTGGCACGACTATAACGACTATGAATATGAAGGTCAGCTATCACTCTCAAGCTTCTTTTCACTATCCTTAGCTTCTGTTACGTATTTCTCTAAACGCTTCTCCCAGTCCACCTTAAACATTATAACAAATACAATTATTAACAAAACTATTGCAAGAACAAAACCAACCAACACAGACACCCAACCGCTTTCCACACCGAATATGTCCTTAATTATGCCGATTGAAAATCGCCCCGCATATGCAACAATCAAATTCATACAAACTTTACCAACAAACGCCGGAATCAAAGCTTTAACAACACTATAACGCATAACACCCAAAGGAATAAACAATAAATCGTCAGGTAAAGGCGTCAATGCAAATACAAAAATAGTGATTGGACCATACTTGTTGAAGACTTTCACTAGAAAAGCCATTTTTTTCTTGTACTTTTCACTTATGACTTTCCTGCCGCCGATGCCAAGCAAATAACCCGAAAACTCACCTATTGCCGCACCAGTTCCAGCCGCAAGTGCAATCCAAATAGGCTCAAATTGCGCTCCTAACGTAAAGATAATGACAGTATATGGAAGGGGGAAAATAATCGACAACGCACCAATTAAGCTGATTAAGAAAATTCCAAAATATCCATATTGCGTTGAAAGACTCGTCATCCATTTAACGATGTCGTCGAACTGCAACTGTAAAAGCTCTCCTTTTAACTCTGAATTAGAGCAATATACTTAAAGAGGTTGTTATCGATAAAAAGCGTCACATTTAAATCACTGCAGAGTTACAGAAAATTTCTACAAGCTTTTCGGAAAGGATTCAAAATGACAACGAAAAAAGAGCCAATTTGGATAGCAAGAGAACTCTCAAAATGCAGCGGCTGCCGAAAATGCGAAATTGCATGCTCACTTTTCCACGAAAAACGCATATGGCCAGAAGCTTCAAGAGTAAGAGTATTCATGCTAGTTCCCGGTGTAGAGTTTCCACATTTCTGCGCTCAATGTGAAGATTATCCATGTGTAAAAGCTTGTCCAGTAAAAGCGTTGTTAATAAGCAAGAAGACAGGCGCGGTTTTAGTAAAAAACAAAGCGTGTATCGCCTGCGGCAAGTGCATAGACGCGTGTCCGGGAAGAATACCACACATGCACCCAACAGAAAAGCGTGTGGTGATTTGCGACTTGTGCAATGGTGACCCGCAATGTGTAAAAGTATGCCAAGAAGGAGGATGGAATGTGTTAAAGAAAGTTTCAAGAGGAGACCATCCCTTCAAGCTTTATGCTCGCACTCCAGAAGAAATAACCAAAAATTTAGCCCTTAAAATGTACGGGGAACAAGCTGAGGAATATCTATGATTCTAGGCTATGCTGGCAAATTTCTTGAAGTGAACCTTTCAAATGGCAAAATTAAAGAAACAAGATTTGAAGATGAAATTCTAAAAGATTACATTGGCGGCAGAGGCTTAGCAACAAAAATTCTCTGGGACCGCTTAGGCAACAAATGGGAAAAAGTAGACCCGTTAAGTTCAGAAAACATACTCTTGTTTTTAACAGGACCATTAACTGGATATTTTCCCGGCGGAAGAATCTGCGTTTCAGGCAAATCGCCACAGAGCAACGGTGTCGTAGGCTCAACTGTTGGCGGAGAATTCAGCGTTGAGCTAAGATGTGCGGGTTATGACGGCATAATCATTACCGGCGCCTCAGAAAAACCAGTTTACTTGTTCGTTAAAGACTCAGATGTTGAAATTAGAGATGCAAACCACGTTTGGAGCAAAGACACAAAACAAACAGTCACGACACTAACAAAGGAGAGCAGAGAACTTCTGAAAAGGCGTTATCCACTTTATGGCGAATGGAAAGAACCAGCACTGCTCTACATCGGTCCGGCAGGAGAGAACAAAGTAAGAACAGCAGTCGTTGCAGCCAAATGGTCTCATGCGGCGGGCTACGGTGGTTACGGAGCAGTTATGGGTTCCAAAAAACTGAAAGCAGTAGCGGTTAAGGGTACCGGACCTTTGCCAGAGGTTGCTGACATAAGAAGAGTTAAGCGGCTAATCCAAGTTATAAACGATAATGCGTATGATAACGACATCTGGAGACGATGGGGAACAGGCTCAGGCGGCTACGAAGTCGGCGCAAAAACAAGCTCAGAACCGGTAAAAAATTGGCAAGAAGAATGGCACGACGCAAAAAGTTTCGGGGTTGACCAATTTGAAAACAGAGTTTGGGTCAAACAGTACTGGAGCGATTTTGGCTGTCCAACATGCTGCTTAAAAGTGGCTGTTGTAAAAAGTGGCAAATTTAAAGGAGCTATAACAGATAACCCAGACTATGAAATGCAAGCTTATTTAGGTCCAAACTTAGGAATTTTCACACCAGAAGAAAACGTTTTTCTCTCGTCGCTCATTGACGATTTGGGTTTGTGCGGTATCCAAACAGGAAACGTGATGGGTTTTGCTGCCGAACTTTTCCAGAGAGGAATATTAACTAAAAAGGATTTGGACGGAATAGAACTTAAATGGGGTGACGCTGAAGCTTTTGCGACTTTAGCTAGAAAAATCGCTTTCAGAGAAGGAGTAGGCGACTTACTGGCTGAAGGAACTTATCGGGCAGCATTAAAAATTGGAAAAATGAAAAACGCGGACGTATTGCCCTACGCTGTACAGTCCAAAGGTATAGGAATAGGCGCCCACGGCATACGCAGCGGCAAAGACTACCCAGAGATAATCTCTTACGCTTGCTCAGTGCAAGGCGGAGACCACACATCCACAACTGGACTACCACTAGACAGCGGCGGAAGCGAACTAATGGAAATATTCAATGACTCAGGCGTATACTGCAACTTTAACAGTTTCGGAATACCACGCAACCTCAAATTTGACTTTTACGAGGCAGTTACAGGTTTAAAGTTAACACGCGAAGAATGGTGCAACACCAAAGCAATGAAAATACTGCAACTACAAAGAACCCTGCTACTTCTTGGCGGTCCAGACTTAAAATGGAACCCAAAAATCCACGACGACAACCCACCAAGATTCTATGAACCCTTGCCTTCCGGACCTTACAAAGGAAAAACCACCGACAAAACAGCAGTGGAAGAATACAGAAATAGGTATTATGAAGCGGTTGGCTGGGACAAGAACGGCATACCAACAGTTGAAGTTCTTCATAAACTTGGGTTAGAAGACGTAAACAAAACATTAGAAAAACTGCGCCGATAAAGGTCAATATTTAAATGACTGAACTTTCTTAAAATACCCTTAATTCATAGTTGGAAGTGAAAATGTTTGAGTAAGAAATGGTCTGAAAAGTTAAGCGCTCAATGTAGCATAGACCCAGATGTTTTGGAAACTATGCGAAAAGAACTAAGCACAAGCTGTTACGGCGACACAGAAATTGCTCAGCAAATCATAGAAGAACTTACCACAAGCTGCGGTTTTAACGAAGATGATTTGAGAAAGTTTGTACGAGAAGTAGCAAAAAGCTGCCCCTTAGATGCAAAAAGACTCCATAAAGAAATTGTAGAAGCTGAAGGCAAAAAAGAAAAGGCTTATCAAGCCATATACAAATCCTCGATAAGGCCACTGTAATCTATGGCAAACTAAAGAAGCTTAGACCTGACTTTAACATCACTTAACATGAAAAGTATCGTACATTTAAATTAGAGAGTTTAGTTGCCTGCAAACGGATGAACACCTTTTTTCTTATCCATCATTTGTTAATCCGACTAATTGAATCAATAGCGTCTGTTTAAAACGTAGAACAAGCAAATCCTTAATATAAAAATAGTTCATCTTGTTTTGTCGATATTAATTTTGGCTTGAGACGCGTAAGACCTTCGTTGGTGTCACAATTATTGAGACTTTTTCATCTCTCTCTTCGAGTGGAACAGTATTAACGATTTGTATATCGTGAACTGTTGTTACAATTGGAACCTCGCCGAACCTCCTTTTCAGCATTTTAATTTCCGTATCGCCGTATCCTCCTCCTTTACCAAGTCTATGTCCGTATTTATCAACTGCCACTGACCCCTCAACTATTAAATCTGGTTTCGGAATTTCTTCTGCGTTAACATTATGTCCATATTTAAAGGCGCCTTTTATTGTAGATGCAAAATTTTCTCTTCCTTTAACATCTTTTGGATTGACAATAATATAGCCAAGTTTCAGTCTTGGCGAAGCCATAATTAGAATCTTGCCGTCTAAAAGTGCGTGCTCTCGAATCTTTTGCTGTGCATAATCTGGATTTGCAAACACGGTTTTTGCTTCTGCCCATTCTTTTAACTGTCTAACTTTTTTGCAGCCTTTTCAGAACCAGCAAAGTTTGGAATATGTCCACGACAAGGAAGCGGAAACCTTGCAACGCCATTTCTTTCAAGTTTGGTCCAAATTTCTTCGCGTAAAAGTTTCTTGGCAGTTTTAGTGTCCATTTTTCCACTTAAAAACATTGGACGACAGAAATAGAGAAGGAAAGAGAATTAGATTATGTGTAGTTCTTTTCCGATTTTTTCAAATGCGTTTATGGCGAAATCTAAGTCTTCTCGAGTTAACGCAGCGTTCATGATTGTTCGTATGCGGGCTTTGTCTCTTGCAACCATTGGATAGACAATAGGTAAAGCAAAAACACCTTCTTCAAAGAGACGCGCACTTAGTTTTTTGGCCACACCACTTTCTCCAACTATGATTGGCGTTATGGGGGTTTGGCTGTTGCCAATGTCAAAGCCTAAATCTTTCATGGCTTTCTTGAAATACCGCGTATGCTCCCAAAGTCTTTGTACATGCTGTGGTTCTTGTTCCAGAACGTCGATGGCAGCTATGCAAGCAGCTGCAACAGCTGGTGGATGTGAACCGCTGAGAAGCCAAGTTCGTGATTTGTTATAGGCAAAATTAATCAAGTCTTGCGAACCAGAAACGTGACCGCCTACGACGCCAAACGCTTTGGAGAATGTGCCCATTTCAACGTGGACTTTGTCACGGCTAAGCTTAAAGTGGCTAACAATGCCTCTTCCCCCTTCGCCTAGTACGCCTTCGCCGTGAGCATCATCTACATAAACCATTGCGCCATGTTCCGCGCCCAGTTTTGCGATTCCGTCTAAGGGTGCTATATCGCCGTCCATGGAGAAAACGCCATCTGTGATTATCAGTATACGCCTGTATGGTGGCTGGTGTTTCTCTGCTTCGTCTAGAACCCGTTGCAAATCTTGCATGTCTGCATGTTTGTAAACGGCTCTTTCTGCGTGTGAAAGCCTGACTCCGTCTATTATGCTGCCGTGGTTCAGTTCGTCGCTTATTATCAAGTCGCCTTTACCAGCCAGCTGCGGAATCAAGCCCGCGTTAGCTGCAAAGCCCGTTTGATAAACAAGCGAAGCTTCAGCACGTTTGAATTTAGCAAGGCGCTTCTCAAGTTCCACATGTATGTCCATTGTTCCAGCAATTGGGCGAACAGAACCAGAGCCAGCACCATGCGTTTGAACAGCTTTTATCGCTGCTTCCTTCAGTTTTGGATGATTACTTAATCCAAGATAATTGTTTGAACAAAACATTAAGACTTTTTTTCCTTCAACAGTGCACCATGGTGTGCTTGGGCCTTGCAAAACACGGATTTTCCAGTCAAGTTCATTTCGCACTAACTCTTCATACTCTTCGCGTAAAAACGCTGTTGGGCTGCGCATTTATTAACACCACTTTTCCTACTCACAAAGCATTCTCTTAACTCTTTCTAGACTAAACCCCCGCTTGCAAATCGTCTTTTCAGCTTTTCTATCATGTCCTTCGTCATGGAAGCCAAATCATATGCGGGTTTCCAACCCCAATCTTTGCGTGCTGCACTGTCATCTATCGACATAGGCCAAGAATCGGCAATTTTCTGTCTGAAGTCAGGTTTATACTCCACTTTTAAGTCTGGAATGTACTTTCGTATTTCTGCGGCTAATTCTCCAGCGGAAAAACTTATCGCACTCAGGTTGTAGCTCGTGCGACACTTAATCTTGGATGCATCTGCTTCCATGAGGTCAATAGCTGCTTTTAGGCAGTCGGGCATATACATCATAGGCAAAACTGTGTCTTCTCTCACAAAACAGGTGTACCGTTTCTTTTTAATCGCTTCGTAAAATATTTCCACGGCATAATCAGTTGTGCCTCCGCCTGGAAGGGTTTCACTGCTTATGATGCCTGGGTAGCGAACACTTCGTACGTCCAAGCCAAACTTGGCAAAATAATAATTACATAGTAACTCGCCAGCAACTTTGGTTACGCCATACATGGTTCGGGGAATCAGCACGGTGTTTTGGGGGGTGTTAACGCGAGGAGCTTCTGGACCGAAAACAGCTATGGAGCTTGGCCAGAAGACTTTGGTCGTGCCTTGTTCTCTCGCAACTTCAAGCACGTTGTAAAGCCCGTCCATATTAACATGCCACGCAAGTTGCGGGTTTTCTTCGCCTGTGGCTGAGAGAACTGCTGCTAAATGGTAAATTGTGTCAACATCATATTTTTCGACGATTTTCTTGATGTTTTCTCGGTCAGAAGTGTCAACAAACTCGAAGGGACCGGACTCCAAAAGTGTGCCGCTTGGTTTTCGTTTGTGTCCAGCCGCTACAACGTTATCTCCGCCATATCTTTTTCGCAGTTCCATTGTTAATTCAGAACCGATTTGTCCTGTGGAGCCTGTTACAAGAATTCGTTTCATGTTCTTTTTAGACATTTAGCAAGACTCCAGTTATTCGAAGAGAAAAGGATGTTAGAATCTGCGAGATATAAGAATTTTCAGAAAAGAAACATGTATACATCATAATTTTAACTATAAAGTCTCAAGCTTACGAAGCAGTTCCTCAATTGGATTCTTGTGAAAATCAACTCGCAAATTTACTTCCACCTTTTTTGCGCTAACGACAATTAGCGCGGCTGAAATTTCGCCTCGTCTATCTCCGCCACTTTCGCTTCCAGCTTTCAACGCGTTTGCCATTCTCCAAGCTAAACTTCCGCTGGAATGTTCAAATTTTCTAGCCATGCTTGCCAAGACTTCTTTCCCTGTAAGCAAATTTCCAATAACAACGTAGTCTTCACCTATAATTTCTCCATGCCATTGCGGAGCTTTAGCGCCTGTGAAAACCGCTTTTTCTCCTCTAAAATTCATAATCGCAACTTGCCGCAATTCATTTTCAGCATCCTCTGCCAAAAGCTTCTCCAAAGCTTCTTTTGGAGTTAAACCCATTGCCAACATTTCTAAGCCTTTAATGCCATAAGTCACATTTGTATAGGCTTGCGTTGCCACAACACCCACTCCGGGTTTTGCGTGAGGAACCCTATCGCCAACCGATTCCACGCCTGTAGCAGTGGCAACGCCCATTTTCTCATGATTAGACAAGATAGATAGAATTGAAAATGTCCCAGCAGACGACAACCTCATCTGATTGAATGCTCCTTATTCATCAAAATAGTTTAAAGCTCACGCAATAAATCTTGTCACTGACAAGCAATGAAACTAGGCTTTATCGTTAACCCAATTGCGGGCATGGGAGGCAAAGTAGGACTGAAAGGTACAAACGGTGTTCTGAAAGAAGCGATTGCGCGAGGCGCAAAGCCAGTAGCGCCGGAAAGAGCCATAGAATTTCTGCGAAAACTAAGGGAAAGCATGGAAAATAGACAAATAGAGATTTTGACTTGCCCAGGAATAATGGGTGAAGAAGAAGCGGAAAAAGCGAAGTTTCCAGTTCAAGTTTTATCTATGAAGATAGGAAAAGAAACTACTGCTGAAGATACAAAAGCCGCTGTTAAACTTTTGATTAGGGCAAAAGCAGACTTAATAGTCTTTGTTGGCGGAGACGGCACAGCTAAAGACATTTTAGATGCCATGCAAGGCAACAGTGAAGTGCCAGTTTTGGGCGTGCCTTCAGGAGTGAAAATGTATAGTGGTGTTTTTGCCGTAAGCCCTCGAGACGCTGTAGATGTGGTCTTAATATTTGCTGATAAGCAAGCAGAAATTGCAGAGTTCGAAATCATGGACGCTGATGAGAAGGTTATACGAAGCGACATTTTCGCCGTTAAGCTATATGGTTTTTTGAAAGGACCCTTTGTCCCAATGCGAATTCAAGGAAGAAAACAAGTAAGTCCAGAAACAGTTGATGAGAAAGAAAACCAGACAGCCATAGCGCAGTTCATAGTTGAAGGGATGCAGCCAAACGCGACGTACATCCTGGGTCCAGGAACTACAGTAAAACGCATAGCCGAGTTACTGGGCGTAGCAAAAACGGTGCTTGGGGTAGACATCTACAAGAACGGAAAAGTATTATTGGATGTGGATGAGAAAAGAATTCTGAAAGAAGTAAAAGATTGGCGGAACACATGGATTATTCTTTCTCCGATTGGGCACCAAGGGGTTCTTTTGGGAAGGGGAAACCAGCAAATAAGTCCTGAAATCATCAAGCATGTTGGAAAAGAGCATATTATTGTTGCAGCAACCAAAGGCAAGCTTCAGAGCATTGAAGGAAATGTTCTAAGAGTTGACACTGGAGACATAGAAACGGATAACATGCTTAAAGGATACATAAAAGTTGTAACAGATTACCGAGAATGGCGATTAATGCCAGTGCAATAATCATTAAGCTCCAAATTTTCTGGTTTTACCAATCAGATTCATCAAGATAGGCATTAAATCAGTTCCTCTTATTCGGTTTAAACCGCCTTTTGCGCAAGTTCTCTCGCCAAATTCGGCAACATCGTCGCAGCGAACGTATGGTCCAGTTATCGCTACTGGAACTGGGTCTCCTTCATGGTTCCGTGTGACGGAAGAAGTTGTGTGGTCAGCGGTCACAGCTAAATAAGTCTCGTTCAAATTTACCTTCTCAAGCAAATAGCCTAACATCTTGTCTATTTTTTCTATTACTGCAATCTTCTGTTTAAGGTTTCCATCATGACTAGGAACGTCTGGTGCTTTCACGTGTAAAAGCACAAAATCCTCTGTTTTTAACGCTTGAACCGTTGCTTTAGCCTTGGCCACGAAGTCGGTTTGAGGGGTTCCCGTGGCTCCTTTAACGTCTGCTAGTTTCATTCCGGCGACTTTGCAAACGCCTTTAATCAAAGAAACAGCAGATACACATGCCGCATTAACACCATAAACTTCAGATAAAGGCTTAATGTTCGGAACAGTACCAGCGCCCCTACATAAAATGACATTGGCGGGAGACAATCCATGTTTTACTCTTTTCTTGTTGACCGGATGCTCCCTTAGCGCGTTATGGAATTTGTGCAAGAGGTCGTTGAGTATTTTAGCTGTGTGCTTCGCTTCTAAAGTGTCATCTAAAGCTTTGATTTCCAGAACTTTTTCTCCAACCTTCTCAGGGTCAGAGTCACTTATGGCTGTTGATAATTTGGGTCCTCGAAGAAGAAGAGTTGCACGGTGCTGAACAGTGTTTTTGAATACCATTTTGACTGATGACTCGATTGGCTTGATTTTTTGGAGACTTTCAGCAAGTTTGGAAGCATCCTCATTTGCGATTCTGCCAGCACGCCTGTCCAAAACGACAAAGTCATCGTCAACCGTTGCAAAGTTACATCGAAAAGCTACATCACCCGGCAAAACGTCTATTCCCGAACCTATAGCCTCGAAGGCACCTCTTCCTGAATAAACTTTCATAGCATCATAACCGAGCAACGCTAACGTAGCCGTGTCGCTTCCAGGTGGTATGCCCGGTGCAATTACATCCATTATTCCGCAGATTCCAGTCTTTGCAATTTTATTCATTGATGGTTTATGTGCGGCTTCTAAGGGAGTTTTCCAACCCAACTCTTTCACTGGTCTATCAGCCATTCCGTCTCCGATAACCAGAATTGCCTTCAACTTTAATTCACGCCATTCCAGTCTGTGCAAGGAATACATTCAAATTTAGATGTGAACGGTTAAAACACTTATGCATCTAAACAAGAAGCATGTGCTTAAGGTTATGAGAAGAAAACGTTTAATAGTTTGATTCAGTAATGTTTGGAACGTGGTTAAAATGGGCGATTGCGTTCCACATTGCTAAATTTTCTCGAAACTTAGCCCACATAAGAATCTGTTCTACACTAGAATTATATTCAACCACCAAAGAAAAAGGAGAGAGATGAAAATGTCAGACGTAGGCGTTACTGTAAAAAAATCTGAAGATTTCTCTGAATGGTACACTCAAGTAATCGTAAAATCAGGAATGGCAGATTACGCTCCAGTAAAAGGCTGCATGATATTCCGCGAACACTCATACGCAATCTGGGAAAAAATCCAACAAATCTTCGACCAGAAAATAAAGGCAACAGGACATAGAAACGTGTACTTCCCGCTATTCATACCAGAAAGTTTTCTCAAAAAAGAAGCAGAACATTTTGTTGGTTTCACACCAGAAGTTGCATGGGTAACCATGGGCGGAGACACACCATTAGAAGAGAAACTCGCTTTGAGACCTACATCTGAAACAATAATGTACGCAACATTTGCCAAGTGGATTAGAAGTTGGAGAGACTTACCAATAAAAATTAATCAATGGTGCAACATAATAAGATGGGACACGAAAGGAACCAAACTTTTCCTTAGAACAAGAGAATTCCTATGGCAAGAAGGACACACTGCCCACGCTACAAAAGAAGAAGCAGACCAAGAAGTAATGCAAATCTTAAACGAATACAAGGACGTAATGGAAAACTACCTCGCGATCCCAGTGCTCACGGGAAAAAAGTCTGAAAGCGACAAATTTCCAGGAGCACTCTACACAACAGCTTTAGAAGCAATAATGCCGGATGGAAAAGCCTTGCAAATGGGAACCTCGCATCAGTTAGGCCAAAACTTCTCGAAAGTTTTCAAGATCAAATTCCTTGACAAAGATGAAAAAGAACAATATGTCTGGCAAACGTCATGGGGCTTTTCAACGCGAATGATAGGCGCGCTGGTAATGGTGCACGGTGACGATAAAGGATTAGTATTGCCTCCAAAAGTTGCGCCAATACAAGTAGTAGTGGTTCCCATACCCTATAAGGATGCCGATCCCAAAGCAATTCTAACCAAAGCAAAACAAATCTATGAAAAATTGCAGAAGAAAGGTATACAAGTTGTTTTGGACAACAGAGCAGAATACACGCCGGGGTGGAAATTCAACGAATGGGAACTAAAAGGCGTGCCAGTAAGAATAGAGATTGGCCCCAGAGATGTGAAACAAAAACAAGTAACATTAGCCAGAAGAGACACGCTTGAAAAAATGACAGCCAAAGAAGAAAAAATAATTGATGCGGTAACAGAACTGCTGGAAGAAATCCAGAAAAACCTCTTTAACAAAGCCCGGAAGGCTCTAGAAGAAAATATTACAACAGTGAAAACTTACAGTGAATTCAAGAAAGTACTGAGGAAAAAAGGCGGATTTCTCAGAGCATGTTGGTGCGCGAGTCCAGAATGTGAAGAAAAGATAAAGGAAGAAACGGGTGCAACAATCAGAATAGTACCGTTTAAAAAAGAGAAGACATTTGCGGGATGCGTATATTGTGGAGGAAAAGCAAAAGAAGTAGTCTACTTCGCCAGAGCATACTAAACCAACAATTTCTTATCCTAATTTCAGTTTTTATTCGTACAGTTTTACGCGTTTTCCCAATTGTTTTGCAACGTCATTCAATCCTAACTTGTTCAGTGTTGTTTTTGTCGGTATTCCACGCTCATCCCAACCGCGCTTCTTATAATATCTTTGCAACATAACATCATACTTCGCTCTGTCAAGCTTCGCACCTTTCAAAGCGCCCTTAGTTAAGGGTTCTTCAAACCACCTTGCTGGTGGGACGTCCATCTCTTTGCTCCAGTTTTTGCCATATTCACGAACCCAGAAGGCACGAGTCAAGTTGAACATGCGGTCAGCAATCAAGTTTAGATTGTCCCAATTCATCTCTAACCCGGTTGCCGCATACAAGAACCTTGGATACCATTCAAGCTCGAAGCCGACCTCAACCCATGGAAGCCTACAAACGGTTAAGGACTCGAAAACCCCGCCTCTGATACGTTGAAGCTCAATGACTTTGTCAACTTTCTCTTCACTATAACTTTCGCGTCCAACTTTGACTTCCCAAGAGATCACCCAGGCATCCTTATGGTGGGCTCCTATTGAGCTTGTTGCGTATGACAGAGCCATAGCTGGTGTTGAATGGCAATTATAAGCGGAAATTTCCAAACCTTTAACATGCATAGCCCAACGTTTAGAATCTTTACCAATTTCTTCAGCAGCAAAACGAACACCTTCAGCCAGCAATCTGCCTAACCCACGTCTATATGCTATGTCTTCAATCAGAGCCTTTGTATCCTTGAATTTACCCCACGAAATCTTATCTGTTAACAATCCTTTTTCTGATGCTTCCATAGCAAAACCAATCACGTTACCCAATGAAATGGTGTCTAACCCAAACTCGTCAGCAGCCCTATTGAGCGCTGCAACTTGCTTAAGGTTGCCTAATCCAATGTTTGAGCCTAACATGGCAACGTTTTCGTAATCAAGTTCAGACTCTTTCTTATCAGAACTCTTAACAACATTTCCACAAGTCATGTTACACTGCGGACACCCACGATTAGAAACCTTAAACTTCTCCATTGTAAAACCACCTATCTCGTCAGCCTCTTCAAAGACGCCTTCGCGGTAATTGCATGTTGGGAGAACACTGTTTTCTTGGCTCCACTCGATTGTCATCATCGTGCCTTGACGTTTCCAGAAAGCATAGCTCGGCTTAGTCATAACTTCTCTGTAGCCTTCAGCGCCAAGCTCTTTCATTTCCTTAGGTTGGGCTACTGGTATTTCATGTGAACCGATGAAAACGACAGCTTTCAAATTTTTAGAACCCATGACAGCGCCTATTCCAGGTCTTCCACCAGCGCGTCCTTCTTGACAGACAATGTTTGCAAACTTGACTAAGTTTTCTCCACCTTGACCAATGCAGAGAATGCCAGCTGCGCGTCCATAAAGCTCTCTCAATTTCTTCTCAGTTTCAAATGAACTTAAACCCCACAAGTCTTTTGCATCAAGAAACTCCGCTATTGCGTCTCGAATAAGCAGAACAATTGGTTTGTTAGCTTTGCCCTCAATTATTATAGCGTCATAACCAGCCTTACGCATCTGAACCGCAGTAAGACTCCCAACATTTCCATCCCCGTAGCCTCCAGTTAAAGGGCTTTTTGCCGCTACAACCAGTTTACCACTACTAGGAAGAGACAAACCAGTTAATGGACCAGCCGCAAAAACCAGCAAGTTTTCAGGCGAAAGAGGGTCAATTCCAGGCTTGAGTTTATCCCACAGAATTTTGACAGCAAATCCTCTGCCGCCAAGGAAATTTTTGGCTAAACTAGCTTCGTAACGGTTGGCAATAGCCTTACCCTTGCTGAGGTTTACTTGCAAAAAAGTTCCAGTCCAGCCGAACATATTCATCTTCTCCACGAATATTGCTGAGTATCTACTTGAAAGTAGATAAATTTAATCACTCAAAGGCTAAATAATCAGTTTTTCTGGTTCGACGTTTCTATGCTTCAAGCCTAAATCGCTGACTTTGAATTTTCTGTCACCATAAAGCAACGCGTATTCCTCGCCATTGTATAATGCAGCGGCAATTCTGCCTATAGCATCGGCTTTCATTATGCCACTTCCACTCGCGCCGCCTACAACCATCACGCCATTTTCTTCAAAAACCAAAGGTTGCCCGTCAATAGTGTTTATCTCGTATAAACCAGCAAAAGCCGAAAAAGGTTGGCAACCAGAAAATTGAGGGAAATATTTGGCTGTAACTTGATATAACCCATATTGATAGTAGTTCTCTTCCGGTTCAGGGTTATCTTCAATTTTGAAAGCCCTTGGAAATTCGTCAGCATACGCCAGCCAAAACGCTTCCTCTTCAGGATTAGGTCGAATGTAAGCAGAAGGCTTAGGGAAAATTGTGAAAGGCAAACATCCAGCATTTGAGAATTCTTTTGTGAAAAGCAGTTTTCTGAGAGCCTCGGTATTCGCCTTGACTGAAAACACTTGCCGTTTTTTAGCCTTAATGAAACAATCAATTCCGAGCCGATCTAAAAGCTGAGAAGCCCAAGCTCCAGCCGCAACAATTGTCTTTTCAGCTCGTATGAAACCCTTATTGGTTTTTGCTCCAGTAACTATCGCATCTTGCCAGAAATAAGGCTCACCAGGCATGCCCAACGGTTTGCGCGGTTCCACAACAAGTTCAGTAACCGCAGTGTTGTATTGAATCTTCCCTCCAAGTTTCAAAAACTCAGACTCGTAAAATTTCACAAGAGAATCAACATCTATAAAACCTGCCTTAGGAATGAATATTCCTTTGTAAACATTTCCTAAACCCATCATTTGCGCTTCTTCGTCCCTAGTAAAGTCGGTGTTCATGCATAATTTTTTAGCCAAATCGCTTCCTTCATACTCTTTGTACTTAAAGCCTCTGTGGGCTAGATCTTTCAAGACTGGAAGCATTTTCTGATAACCATTATCGTCAAAAAGCCAAAGATACCCTGCCCAACGCAGTTTTAAGTCATAGCCCAAATCATTTTGTGCATGCTTGTAAAATTCAACGGAAGAATCAGCCAAGGCAAAGTTAGTGCGAGAATAAAAAAGACAACGAAAAGCCGCCGCACTTTTCGCAGTGCTACCTTGACCCGCAGCGCCTAATTTATCGACAACTAAAACGTTCAGTTTAGGATTCTTGTTTTTTGTGTGGTACGCAGTGGATAAACCTAAAATTCCCGCGCCCACCACGAGCACATCGCATCTTGTCACGATTCTCCCTCTGATTGTGGATTAACTACTGAAAACAAAATGGATTTAAGCTTACTGTAAATTATAACGCAAAACAAGCATACGAGAATGCTTATTTACCTCTAAGAATATGAGATACAACAACATCCATAATTTGGGGGAGAGTAAAATGCGCATATTAAGCAACACAAAAGCACTTTCAACTATTATTGTTATACTTCTCTTGATTTTGTCTGCAATTTTAGGCGGCATAATCTCTTATATGTTCACAATTCCACAATTCACCGATCTCCCAGAAGGAACAACTCTAACGATAACAGATGTTTATTTTGATAAAAATAATGCGGCATGGTTCAAAGTTGGAGTTTTAAATCCGTCCTATTCACCATCTAATGCAACAATAACAAGAATCACCGTCAGTTTAAAAGGGCAATCTACACTTTATGACGTGATTGAAGCAGAACCTTCAATTCAAGAGGGAATAAGTGTTCAAAAGGGACAACTCATGAATATAATATGCTCCAAGATAAGAATAGACGGCGAAAACGTGACTTGGGGAAGATTCGCTGGAGAGCATGGTGGAGAAACGGTTGTCGTAAGCATCTTTTCTTCAGATGCCTCAGCAGCAAATAAAGAAAAACAATTACCATTCGTCAAACTATCTGTCACTCCATATTTCTATCCAAGAATTTCATACAAGAACTTTAGTTTATCATTAGCTATGGCTACAAACTCTGAAATCAACGTGACAGTCAATTGGATTGACATTCCTGGAATTGATGATATTGCGTTGAAATCGCCTACGCTTCCATATGAAGTCACAAAAACGTCTGTAAGTTTTAATTTTACAGGCAACTGGCACGGATTAAAAAAGGCGAACGTAATGATTGAAACGAATGAAGGATACCAGTTCATAAAAGAACTTGATCTACAACAAGTTTATCCACTAATTCAAAACGTTACTTTCAACGTAGACACTATGGACCATTTCAATGTGACAATATTCAATTTTGCAGAGACAAACAACTATGTTAATGTTACAATGATTACATGCACTCCGGAAAATGCAACAGCTATCACGAATAATTATTCCGTGGGTTTAGAAGCTAATCAATCGTCTGTTTTCAAATTTGATTGGAACTGGACGGAAACAAGAGGGAAAAAAATCGAAGTGAAAGCGTATACATTGCAAGAGATTGAGATAAACTTTACCGCGATAACACCACCACCAATTATTGTCAAGATTCTCAACGAAAATGAAACTTTCAACTTGCAAGATAGAACTCATTTTAATGTTACATTACAGAACCATGCATCTTCGCTGGATGCCATTAACATAACAAAAATAGTAGTTGCAGAAACTGGAGAATTAGTCAACGGCACAAAGGCAGATCCGCAATTACCTTACGGATTAATAAACTCAAGTGCAGTGCAACCATTTTACTGTAATATTTCGGATTGGACGAATCGTGCTGGAGAAAACTTAACTTTAACAGTTTATGTTCTGGCAAACAAGACTGGGGAAGAGTATGTGTTCAATTTTACTTTTGCTCTTCCAGTGGCAGAGCTTAACATAACAGAAGTTGCTACTGCAGAGTTCGGCGATTTTCATACAAAATATTTAAACATAACAGTTGAAAGCTTAAGCTACTCCATATGGAATCTCACGGTGTCAAAGGTAACGATAAAACTGCAAAACCAGACAGTTCTAGCGGAAGGCATCATCCCGGAAAACCAGACAATCATAAAGCCAAGCGAAATCGCCATTCTTCTATGCCAATTCGATTGGAAAGCTTACCCAGACACCGACGTGGTAATAATAGTTGCCACAAAAGAAGGAGTAGAAGCCACAACAACATTTCACATTCCATAATTCGCCCCATAAGCTTTATTTTTGCAGAGAACAGAAGCGTTGATTCTGGAAGGATGAATAGTTTGACTAATGTAAAGGCTACTGAAAGAGTACGCACCATTGAATACGCCATCCGCGACGTCATCGCCTATGCAAAGCAAATTGCAAAAACTGGTAAGAAAATTTTCTATCTAAACATAGGAGACCCAGTTGCATTTGACTTTGACACGCCAAAACATATTAAACAAGCATTAATAAATGCTGTAGAAGAAGGCGCAAACGCTTACTCAGCTTCAGAAGGCATACCAGAACTTCGAGAAGCAATAAGTCAAAAAGAAAAGCGAGTTAATGGTGTTGACATTTCTGCAGAAAATGTTATTGTGACCCAAGGAATTTCTGAAGGCATACAAATGGTCATGGCTGCACTTATTGATGCTGGAGATGAAATTCTTCTTCCTGGACCAACATATCCACCTTACATTTCATATGCTAAATTCTTTGGTGGAAAACCAGTTACATACGAAACTGTGGAAGAAGAACAATGGCAACCAAACATTGATGACTTAAAAAAGAAAATTTCAAAGAAGACCCGTGCAATTGCGATCATTAATCCTAACAATCCGTGTGGCGCACTTTATGATGAAAAAATTGTGAAGCAAATATTGGACTTAGCTGGAGAACATGATTTGCCAGTTTTGTCAGATGAAATTTACGACCAAATAATTTATGAGAAAAAGTTTATCAGCACAGCTCATTTGGCTAAAGATGTTCCAGTAATTGGACTTAATGGTTTTTCTAAAGCGCATTTAATGACGGGATGGAGACTGGGCTACTTGTATTTTTATGATCAAAAAGATGAACTGCAAGAACTAAAACAGTGCATTGAAAAAGAAACGAGAATAAGACTTTGCGCAAACACGCCGGTTCAGAAAGCTGGAGTGATTGCGTTGAATGGACCGCAGGATCATGTGAAGGAACTGGTTCGGAAACTTAAGCAGAGAAGGGATTATGCATGGAAACGGCTCAACGAAATTGAGGGTTTAAGTTGCGCTAAGCCGGAAGGGGCGTTTTACGTATTCCCAAAAATCCATGCGGTAGGACAAAAGTGGAAAACGGACAAGGAATTTGCATTGGAACTGTTAAAAGAAACAGGCGTGCTTCTTGTACATGGGTCTGGATTTGACCCAGTTTATGGTGCTGGACATGTAAGAGGAGTGTTTCTACCACCAATTGAGACGTTAGAAGAAGCCTTCAATGAAGTAGAAAGGTTCATGGAAAGAAATAGTTAAGCAGCTAAGCTTACTGTTTTTTAAATGTTTCCTAGTAGATAGGAATTCCTTCTTTCGGGTCCTGAACCATTTTAGCAAATGCTTCCATCAACTTTTTCGTTATCGGTCCGGGCACTCCATTGTTTATTGTTCTCTTGTTTATCTCGCGAACTGGCACAATTTCTGCGGCGGTTCCCGTGAAGAATACTTCTTCTGCGTTAAACAGTTCGTAGGGTGTTATATTCTTCTCTATGACTTCATAGCCTAGTTTTCTGGCAAGCTGCATCACCGCTTCGGCAGTTATTCCGGGTAAGGCGCCGGTGTAGCTTGGTGGTGTGAATATTTTACCTTTTTTTACTATGAATATGTTTTCTGCGACGCCTTCGCATATGAAGCCGTTTTTGTCAAGGCATATGGCTTCGTCTACGCCGCTTATGTTTGCTTCAATTTTTGCCAGTATACTGTTAAGGTAGTTTAGTGATTTTATCTCATGTGTTGTCGCGTCCACCGGGTCTCTTTTGACCCAAGAAAGCATCGCTGTGACGCCTTTTTCTTTGGCTTCGCCTTTATGTAATGCAATTGTGTCAGTTATCACTATTATTGTGGGTTTGGGACATTTTTTTGGGTTAAGTCCTAAATCTCCTACTCCTCTTGTAACTACGAGTCGAATGTATGAGTCCTTTAGGCTGTTTTTTCGCAGAGTTTCCAAGACTATGTTTATCATTTCTTCCTTCGTTACTGGAATCTGCAGCATTATAGTATGAGCTGAACGATAAAGCCGGTCAATGTGCTCTTTTAATCTGAAAACTACGCCGTTGTAGGCGCGGATTCCCTCGAAGACGCCGTCGCCGTAGAGAAGCCCATGGTCGTAAACGGAAATTTTTGCTTGCGATTTTGGATAGTATTTCCCGTCTATATAAACGAGCAAATCTTTTTCCAAAGATTTATCCCCCAAGCTGAAGAATGTAGTTTATCGAGTTAAGGTTTGATATAGTTTTTGTAAAGATTAGAGAGTTTTCTTCATTATTAACCGTAGAATTGCGGTCTTTTTGAGAGGTATCTTGGGAGTGGAAGTTGTTTAAATGGCTTGTTTTCTGTTAGCTTTTCAATTTCCTTTATGAGTTCTTCTAGTTTCATTTGGCGTATTTTACTTGATTTTCTTTCTCTCACTGGAAGTATGCCGGATTCGAGTTCTCTTTGTCCTACAACAATTACGTAGGGAACCCATTCCATTTCAGCTTCGCGAATTCTCTTTTGTAAAGTTAATGTGCGGTCGTCTATGTCAACGCGGATGCAATGCTTTTCTATTTTTTTAGCTATGTCTTCAACATTTTTTAGAAATTTGTCTGACATGGGAATTATGCGCACTTGTGTTGGCGCCAGCCATAATGGAAGCATGGGCGGTTTGCCGTTTTGTTGTGTTTTGTAAGCGTTTTCTAGTAATGCGTAAACGTCTCTTTCTATTGCGCCGCTTGGAGAGCAATGCAGAATTAGTGGGTGTTGTTTTTCACCTTTCTCGTCTACGTAGGTTATGTGGTATCTTTTGGCGTTTTCCACGTCTATTTGGTCTGTTGAGAGAGCGGCAGCTTTGTTTTGATTGTCTACGAAGTTGAAGTCCCATTTGAGGGTAAAATAGAAGAAACGTTCTTTCCACATTTCAACCAGCACCGGCTTGCCAAAGATTTTTGCAAGAGAGTTGACGAATGTTTTGTTTTTCTTGTAGAATTCTTCTGTGAAACGTATTGCTGCTTCATAATTTTCTCTAGGTAAACCTATCTCTTCCAAGATTTGTATGCATAACTTGAATCTTGTCACAAATTCCTTTTTGACTTGTTCCAAATTTGTGCAGAAGGCGTGGCAGTCAGGCATTGTGAAGGCTCTGAGTCGTCTCAGACCAACGACTTCGCCGCTTTTTTCTCGTCTGAAACTGTAACGTGTTAATTCGTAAACTTTCAGCGGCATGTGCTTGTAAGAAAACTGTGTGTCGTGAACCATGAGGAACTGCCCGAAGCATGCGGCAAATCGTAGGAAGAGCTCTTTGTCTTCTGATTTTAATAGGTATTGTCTTGCTGGGAAACGGTTTATGTAGTCTGCTAGGCTGGGATGCTGGAAATCATACATGACTGGAGTTTCAACTTCCATTGCACCATATTCAATCATTTTGGCAGTGACAAACTGCTCTAGCAAGGATTTGATTAATCGTCCCTTTGGATACCAGCGGATGTTTCCCGGGTCGCTCCCGAGTTCATAGTCGGCTATTTCTAGCCTTTTCATTAAGGGCACGTGCGGCGGCATTTGTTGACTGGCTCGCACTTTGGAAATTTCGTATTTTGCAAATTTCTCTAGGTTTTCGTGTTTTTTGAAGTTAAATTCTTTTACTGGAGTCATTTTTCCGTTTGGTTCGAGAATGTACCAGAAGGATTCCAGTTTTTCTTCGGCTTTTACTGCTTCAGAAACTTTTTCTTCTTTTTCCTCTTTTGCTTTCGCGGGCAATATTACGCGTGATTGCTCGGCTAGCGGATGCCCTTTTATTGAGATTGTGAATTGTTTGTTCCAGCCAAATGGCGCACGGTATGTTTCTATGTTTTTTTCTTTTGCGTAGGCTTCCATGGTTTTCACGATTTTTAGGGCTTCTGTGGGTTTTGCCAAGTTGCTGCTTAAGTGTGCGTAGGGGTAGATTATGACGCGGTTTACTTTCAGTTTCTCGAGGAAAGCGCAAACTTCGTCTATGGCTTTTTTGGCTACTGATGTGTTGTCGCCTTCTTCAACAGCTGTGAAAAGCACGACTATTTCTTCAAGGCGCACAGCTTTTTTTTCGGCTTCTTCTGCCATGGCTATCTCTTTTTGGACTGGTTTGTACTCGATGAAGTTTGAGTGTAGTTGCAATATCCTCATGAACCGTTTTTCCTCCAGCTAAGCGCTATAACGCCATTTTTCAAGTTGCTTATCTTTCTTTGTCTTCTTCTTAAACTCTTTATAATGCTCCTTACATAGGTAGGCACGTTTTTCGCTACTGCCAACTTTTAAACCTGCAGCTTTTACCTTATCGGTTGACAGTGAGCGAATTGCTTCTTTGCTACAGTTAGATATGCTGCATTTCACGCCTTTGTCAACTCGTCCCAAATTTTAACGCCCCTTTTTACTCGCAGTTTTAACGCAATACAATACGTGTCATCCTTTAATTTCTTTTTCATAAAGCATGCGTGCTCTCTGATAAATTTGTTCTTTGTCGCCGAAGAAAGTTGGACCAGGAGCCTCAACAACTAAAGATGCTACTGCAGCACCTACACATGCACATCTCAGAAGGTTTTCGCCGTTTACATATTCTGCTAAGAAACCGCCAATGAAGGCGTCTCCTGCGCCTGTTGGATCTACAACCTTTTCTGTTCTGCATGCTGGAATGTTACAAGCATCATTTTCAACCGATAATACCGCGCCGTTCACGCCTAAGGTAACGATTACTGTTTCAACACCATAATCATGAATTGCTTTTATCGCTGAATTGAGGTCTTGTTGGTTTGTGATTGCTTCGATTTCCGCTTGAGAAGACTTGTAAATGTTTACGAGTTCTAAAATGCGCTTATCTGTTAATGTGTTGAGGGAAACGTTTCCGTTTTCGTCAAAAATGCGCACCAGTCCTTGTGGGTCAATTGATAAGGCTTCAGTTTGGTGTTTCAGTTTTTCAGCTACTTCGTATGTTATTTCGCCAGCTATAGGCGCGAGGTGGATGACTTTGGCTTTCAAAGAATCTGGTACATCATCTGTGGTTATAGCTGGCGCTTTACTGCTTAGCCGCAATGTACGATTCGACAGTTCATTGTCGTATTTAAGTTCAAAACGTGTGGTCTTCACATTTTCAACCTTAACTACAGTAGACAAGTCGACACCTTCTTGCCGAAGCCACCATAAGTAAGCAACTGGAAAATCATCGCCAACCTTTGAAACAGCAGCAACTCTAGCGTCTAAACGCCTAGCCGCAAAAGAAACGTAAGCTACAGAACCACCCAAAACAACAAAGGGCAAGCGTCTATCTGGCAAGAAAATAGAGTCAATACTGAAATGTCCAACAGAGACAATGTCAAACACTGAACAGTCTCGCCTCCAATCCAAAATACTATAGGTAACGACACTTAAAAGCAACGGAAAATAACAACGACAATGTACCTAGGACTGAAGCAAAAGGATAGCCTTAGCTAAATCTCCTCCGCTTTCTTCTAGAGCTTTTCTGGCTTCTTCTAGGCTTTTGCCAGTTTGGTCAGCCACGAGTCTTATGTCTTCCTCTGGTATGGCTAATTTGCGCTCAACAGCTTTCTCCGTGATTTTTCCTCCAGTCACTTGATAGATTTTTTGTCCTTGAACAGCTAAAACAGCCACTTCGGGTTCTTCAATAACTATCTCCTTGTTTGATGTTTTGATGACAACTTCTTTAACTTCTTCAATTGCGTCCATGCTCATGCCCATGCGTTGCATCATTCGCCTCGCTTCACGAGGGCTAACGCGCCTGTGCACAATGTTCACCTTCCACTAAACAATTGCCACTTAAACCTCATATACTTAACTCTATTCTGAACAACCACGTCTAACCTTAACTGCAACACCCCTTTTGAAAACTTTCATTTCCTCGCCAGACAAAACAGCCCTTCCAACAGCCAAAATCTTACCATTTTCACCGATAACGATGACTTCGTCTTTTGGGCGAATGCCACAATCAGCTTTCACGACATGCGCTGCGAACACATCGCCACCATCAGCGATAACCTCTGAAACCTCATTTTGAACAATAACAAAACAGTTTACAGAGCAACCGCTTTCAGCGATTCGCCTTGCACCCGCAATACTCAAGGAGAACAAGCCATCTGTTGGGCGAAGCGTTGCGAGTCTGTTGCCACCTAAATAGACGTAGCGAATTCTGCCAGTTCGCTGCGAATAAACTATTTCCACATCTTCTGGAAAAAGCGCTGTGCCCACGCCCTTTCCAAACTGGTAGTCTGCAACGCTTCTAATTCGTTTAAGAGCTTCTTCCAAACGCGCCAATACCATCACCCAATCTACCATGGTTTAACAAACTATAAACATAACCAAATTAATAAAAACAGCTTAGGTGTGTGCCAACAATTGCGGTGCGAAGTCTGCGGACGCAAAATCTTCGGCAAACCCCTAAGAGTCATAATTGAAGGAGCCAAGTTAACAGTATGTAACGAATGCTCCAAACATGGAACAACCATCTGGGAAGAAATAAAACCAAAGGTTGCAACACCAAAACCCAAAACAACACTTCAACCACTCAGAACCCAAAGTAAAAAGCCCACAGAAACCACAGTAGACACAAGTTTAGAACTTATAGAAAATTTTGACTCTAAAATAAGGCAAGCAAGAGAAAAACTTGGACTTTCCCACGAAGAACTAGGCAAAAAAATAAACGAAAAAGTCTCAGTGCTAAGAAAAATTGAAACTGGAAAAATCAAACCAGACAACGTGCTTACAACAAAACTTGAACACATTCTCAAAGTCAAATTATTAGTCCCAGCATCAGAAGAAAAAACTCCGCAAACAAAAATTCCGAAACCATCAACCCACGAATTAACATTAGGCGACCTAATCCAACTAAACAAAAAAGACACGGAAAAAGAGGAGGACAAAACCGAACGAAGGCAATCATAGTTCAACGACGGAGAAATTTTGAACCATCAAGCCTAGAAGAACTCAAAAACTTAGCTGAATCAGCAGGATACATAGTTGTTGGAAAGATAGAGCAGACTCGAGAAGGCGACTCACGCTATCAAATAGGCGCTGGAAAAGTCAAAGAACTAGCGGAACTCGTGAAAGAAACCGGCGCTCAAAAGGTAATCTTTGACAATCCACTCAAAACAGTTCAATCATATAATTTGGCAAAAGCCACCGGCGTAGAGGTAATCGACCGTTTCCAGCTAATTCTAGAAATCTTCACACGGAGAGCCACAACAACCGAGGCACAATTACAAATCCAATTAGCAAGACTTGGATACGAACTAGCTCATGCAAAAGAGAGAGTAAGATTGGCAAAGAAAGGTGAACAGCCTGGATTCATGGGACTTGGCGCTTACGAAGTAGATGTTTACTACGAGGCTGTAAAGAAACAAGTTCATACCGTACGTAAGAAGCTAAAGAAAATTCGAGAAAAACGCGTTTTGCACCGAGAGAGAAGAGCAGAACTAGGCTTTTTATCGATTTCTTTGGCTGGATACACAAACGCCGGAAAAAGCTCATTATTTAACGCATTAACAGAAGAAGAAGTACCAGTGGACACGACCCTCTTCACAACTCTCTCCACAACAACTAGACTTGTAGAGTTCTCAAAAAAGAAATTTCTATTAACCGACACCGTAGGCTTCATAGACCGCTTACCATTAACGCTCATAGAGGCTTTCCACTCGACACTTGAAGAAACCATATACTCAGATCTCATACTTCTCGTCGTAGACGTAAGCGAGCCCATCTATGCAATACACAAAAAACTTACAGTCTGCTTAGAAACAATAGAACGCATAGGCGCATCAGGCATCCCAATAATAACAGCACTAAACAAAATCGACCTAATATCCCAAGAAGAAATCTACCAGAAACTCGAAAACCTAAAAGAAACTGCTCCAAACCCCGTGCCAATATCAGCCCTTCACAAAACCAACATTGATCTACTGAAAAACGAAATCCTAAAAATGCTAAAAAACTATGTTCAAGCCTCCATCATCATTCCAACAACAAACGAGACAATGCCATTCATATCATGGCTATTCAAAAGTACAGACGTAAAAACAATAAAATACGCAGAAAACTCCGCCAACATCGTTTTCGAAGCAGCCCCATGGTTCGCAGAAAAAGTTAAAAAACGTGTAGAAGAGTTCAATGGAAAATTCGAGAAAATCTAAACGAAAGAGATGTAAGAAAATGCCGGAAGTTGTAGTTTTAAGGTGGGGTCACAGACTACGCAGAGATGCAAGGCTAACAACCCACGTTGCATTAACAGCACGCGCACTGGGAGCAGCTGGCATGATACTATCAGACATAGAAGATGAAAAAATTAAGGAAACAATAGAAAAAGTAACAAAAAACTGGGGAGGACTATTCTTTTTTGAAATGGGGATACCATGGAAAAAGGCTGTAAAAGATTGGAAGGCGAAAAATGGAATAGTTGTTCACTTAACAGCCTATGGAGAAAACATTCAAATAAGCGACGTACTTCAGAGAATCAAGTTTTCTGGAAAAAAGATTTTGGTTATTGTTGGAAGCCAGAAAGTTCCAGCAGAATTCTTCCAAGAAAAAGTTTCAGATTTTAACGTAGCTATTGGGAATCAACCGCATTCAGAATGTGCAAGTCTCGCGGTGTTTCTTGACCGTTTATTTGAAGGAAAAGAGTTAGAAAAGAGCTTCAGTAACGCAAAAGTTAGGATAATCCCTCAGAAAAGAGGCAAGAAAATTGTGAATTTCTGATTCGGATTGGAAAAAGAGATTTAAATTAAAGGTCACACATATATTATTTAGGAAACGAGTGTTCAATGTTTGAGCAAAAGGATCACCATGTTATCAACTATTGATGATGCAACATTGATGAAAGTTGCAGAGGCTTTAGGTGAAGGAGAAGCAATTAAATTAATCGAGATTCTAAAAAACTCAGAAGAAATAACAGACGAAGAAATCGCCAACAAAACAGGAATAAGAATAAACTCCATCCGCAAAATCCTCTACAAACTCTACGACCACTCGCTCGTTAGTCTAAGAAGAACACGCGACCCAAAAACCGGCTGGTTCATATTCCACTGGAAACTACAACCAGACCAGCTTGAAGGCTTCATACTCAGCCAAAAACGACGAGTCCTCGAAAAACTCAATATAAGGCTACAATACGAGAAAAACCATGATTTCTACTACTGCTACACGCCAGGATGCAAACGCATTCCATTCGAAGAAACCGTGGAACTTGTCTTCAAATGCCCCACATGCGGCAAACCACTAATGCATTATGAAAACGACAAGATTGTTCAAGCATTGACAAAGAAAGTCGAACAGTTAAGGAAGGAACTTGGTGAGTGAAAAACTTCCAACAACCGACCAAGCCATATCACTTCTCCGTCAAAGCGGATGCACAAGGAACGTAATAAGACACTGTAAAGCAGTTGCAAAACTCGCTGTTGAAATCGCAAAAGCTTGCCAAGAACGAGGATTAAACGTTGATTTAGAACTTGTGGAAATAGGAGCTTTACTGCATGACATTGGACGAGCAAAGACCCACAGCGTCTACCATGCAATTACTGGAGCAGAAATTGCAAAAACGCTAGACTTGCCAGAACCAGTAGTCGCCATAATAAAAAGACATGTCGGCGGCGGAATAACCCCAACAGAAGCGAAAAAACTTGGCTGGCCAAAGGACATTTACGTTCCACAAACTCTAGAAGAAAAGATTGTTGCATACGCAGACAAGCTTATTGAAGGTTCACGACGAGTGCCTATAGAAAGAACAATAGAAAACTTTTCAAAAAAGTTGCCGCCTTCGGCGATTACAAGAATACAGAAATTACATAGAGAAATGCTGAGCTTGATTGGCGATTGCAAATGCCTACCGTGACCTTATCTGTAAAAGCCTACAACAATTTTCAACTGAAGTATGTTAACAAGTTTTTAGAGAACACGCTTAAAGGCTTAAAAGTTGAAGCAAAAGTTTGCGGAGTTACTCGTCGCGGATGGGTTCAAGTAGATGTTTCTGGTGAAGATGAACAAGTAGCATTGCGTTATCTAGCTGATAAAGTGGGACTTTGCCCCACACATTTAAAATCGATTGGAAAATTTTCATTATTGAAAGGGCGAATAGTAAACATAGACAAGAGAAATGATAAAATCAGCATAGACGTAGGCATTTTTGCCCCAGAAATCGTTGACGCCATGGTTCCATTGCAGTATTTGCAAGCACAACTTGTGGATGGAAGAAAAGTAGCATTGCAAAAAATCGCTCAACTATACGGTTTCCAAGAAAACCTCCCTTTAATGGTCAAAATCTCAAATATGGACGGAGAAAGCAAGGAGGTTGAAACGATTCTTTCGGAAAAACAGCTTACCCAATATAGGCAATGGACAAAATCATTACAGGACAAGCTCATAATTTTGGGAGTAACATTGGAGGAAATTCAATCAGCCTTAAAAACAACCGGAATCAACCGCGATGTAGTAAACACTGAACAACTGGGATTATTCGAGTACGCAATAACGTGCAAACTTGGAACGGATGCCGTCGGATTAATTTCGAAAATTGGCAAAAATCTACCAACCGCAACTCTTTCAGTGTTTAACCCAAAACAAATAATAGAATTTCTTGGAGACTACTCCATTTTCTGACCGTATTATGGTGGGCCGGGCCGGACTTGAACCAGCGACCTTTGGCTCGTAAAGCCAATGTCCTACCAAGCTAGACGACCGGCCCATCTTGTTCCTTTGGCTTAGACGTTTTTGTTCTATTAAAGTTGACTGATTGGTAATAAATATAAATCGATTACTTCTTATACTGCAAAGAAAGGCACAATAAACAATTTCAAATGTATATTTAAGAAGGAAGAATCTCAGGTGAGTGAATGAAAAGAATCATGGTTACTGGCGCTGGCGGACCTGCCGGCATAAACTTTGTTATGTCGCTTCGCATCGCGCCGGAAAAAATGTTCATTGTCGGAACAGAAGCGAATCCACATTTTGTTTATTTGGCTCCCACCGAAGAGAAGTATCTGGTTCCAAAAGCAACAGAACAGCTTTACATCGATAAATTAAACGAGTTAATAGAAAAAGAGAAAATTGAATTTTTACATCCACAACCAGACATCGAAGTACAAGTTGTCTCAGAAAATCGCGAAAAACTCAAAGCAAAAACATTTCTGCCATCAAAAAAAGCAGTAAACACATGCCAAGACAAACTGGACTCCGCAAAAATCTGGCAAAACGAAGGCATACCAGTGGCGAGAACTATGGCTCTACGCAAAGAGCAAGATATAGACGACGCCTTCCAAAAGTTTGGAACACCCATTTGGATTAGAGCCAGACACGGCGCCGGCGGAAGAGGAAGCACACCAGCCAGTAATAAAGAAACAGCCATCTCATGGATTAACTATTGGAAATCACGAAACGTTGATTGGGAATTCATCGCTCAAGAACACTTGCCAGGAAGAAACATCGGATTCCACAGTTTATGGAAAAACGGCGAACTCGTAACATCAATGGCAAGAGAACGCATCGAATACGTCTACCCCTATCTGGCGCCCTCAGGCATAACAGGCACGCCATCCGTTCAAAAAACAGTACATGACAAGGAAGTAAATCGAATAGGAACAGAAGCTGTACTAGCCATCGACCCAAACTTTACTGGCATAGCATGTGTAGACCTAAAAGAAAACAAGAATGGAGTCCCATGCGTAACTGAAATCAACGCGGGAAGAATGTTCACAACATCCTTCTTTTTTTCTTACGCAAGCAAAATCCTACGCAAAGACTACTACGCAAATATCCCATACTTATATTTGAAACTCGCCTACGGTGAAAGAATCCCGGAGATCCCAAAATATGATGTACTGCCAGAAAACATCTATTGGATCCGCCACATTGATGCGCCAGCGAAACTAGTTCGAAATGGAAAGACAATTGGAGAAATGTACCGTTGATTAAAGCTGTCGTATTCGACCTTGACGGAACATTAATACACTTACCAATAGACTACGAGAAGCTTTTCAAAGAGTTTAGCAAAATTATGAAAACTGAAGAAGTACGACCGCTAACAGAAAAGATATCTAAATTGGATGAGAAGACAAGAAAAAGAGTTTTTGAAGTTTGGGACAGATTTGAATTGGAAGCGCTGAAAAATTTTACAGTAAGCAAAAAAGGAATTATGCTTTACCAGAAATTTTCTAAAATTCCCAAAGCACTTGTGACAATGCAAGGCAAAAAGTTAGTTGAAAACATAACCGAACACTTAGGCTTGTCATTCAGTTTCACAATAACCAGAGAAGACAACCTCGATAGAACAAAACAATTGCAGAAAGCTGCACAAATGTTAGAAAACAATCCCCAAAATATTCTATTTGTGGGTAATACAGAGGAAGATTATCTTGCTGCTAAAAAATTTGGATGTCAATTTATGAGGGTTAAAAATGAAAATATGGTATGATGCTTGCACAGGCAAACACGTAAGATATGGTGTAGCCATAGCAAAAAGACTTCGCGCTTTGAAACACGAAGTCATTTTAACTACCAGAAAACATCCGGACACTTTACCTTTAGCGGAATTTTTAAACGAAAAATTCATTGTTGCTGGAAAATACAATCCAAAATCGTTACTAACGAGATTAAAGGAAAGCACACGGCGTCAGCTGGCGTTCTGCAAAATTTTTGAGAAAGAAGCGCCTAAAGTGGCAATTTCCCATGGTTCTGTGGAATTATGTAGAGTGGCGTTTGGTTTAGGGGCGAAGGTGATTACGACTCTCGATACGACTTATGCTGAGGCTGTACATAGACTCACATTGCCTGTGTCCGATTATGTTGTCGTCTCAGAAGCGATTCCGAAGGAAAATTTACAAGCTTACGGTATTAAAGGAGAACTTGTGAGTTTTAACGGCGTAGACGAGGTAGCTTGGATTAAGAATTTTAAACCGAAAGCGAGGTATGATTTCGGGAAGCCGTTGATTATGGTTAGGCAAATAGAGGAAAAGGCTGTTTACACAAAGAAAGCGATTGACATGATTTCTTTGGCAAAGAAGTTGACAAGGCTTGGAAAAGTTGTTTTTCTCTCGAGATATCATCGTAAAACTGTTAGTGGCTTGATTGTTCCAAAAAGATTTGTAGATTCAACGAGTTTAGCGGCTCAAGCAGACTTGTTTGTTGGTGTTGGAGGAACAATTACGAGAGAAGCTGCCTTGCAAGGGACACCCGCTATAGTCATAAATACTTTTCAGCAACAGTACGTGAATGACTTCTTAATGGAAAGAGGGTTTCCAATCGTGAAAGCTAATCCTTCTGAAGTAGTGAAAATTGCCGAGAAACTTTTAGGCAAAAAACAAGACACACGACAATTGTTGGATAAACTTGAAAATCCAGTTGACATCATCACAAAAATCGTGCAAAGATTGGAGACCTTATGAAGTTATTGAAAGGTGTATTCAACGTAAGTTTATATGTGACTCAATGTTATTTGAAAATCTCCGGTGAACGTTTATGCCAAAAGAGAGTGTTTTGATTGTCGGCTTAGGCGAAGTGGGCGGTGCCCTCTTTGAATTGTTCAGAGAAAGCGGAAAATTTGAAGTACACGGTTTTGATTTGAACACGGAAAAAATGCAAGAGATTACGGGAACAACGGAACTTCCAAAAGCGGTTGACGTGATGCATATTTGTTATCCGTGCACAAAACAAGAAACATTTGTCAAAGTAACAATAGATTACATCAAAAAGATTAATCCAAAACTCACAATAATCGAAAGCACAGTGCCACCGCTCACAACTCAGAAAATTTACGAAGCTACAAAGTCGCATATAGTTCATTCTCCAATCCGCGGAATGCACCAATCCTTGGAGACCATGAAGAGAGACATAATGTTCTGGAGCAAATATGTCGGCGGCTTCACGAAAGAAGCAACAGAAAGAGCCAAAAAACACTATGAAAGACTTGGATTGAAAGTCAAAATTCTGAAAAGCCCAGTAGAAACTGAACTAGCGAAGCTTTTCGAAACAACCTACAGAGCTTGGATGATTGCCTGCTTTCAAGAAATGCATCGCATCTCACTATGCTTCAATGCGGATTTTGATGAAGTTGTGGATATGCTTGAGGATATACATCGTTTGAGGTTGAATAAGCCTATTCATTATCCCGACGTTATTGGTGGACATTGTTTGATACCGAACACCGAATTATTGTTAAGTGTTTATGACTCGAAATTTCTGCGTTTGATTTTGGAATCGAACGAAAAGAGAAAGGAAGAGATTGAGGATGAAGTTGTAAAGGGTGAAGTTGAGAAAGTTAAAAAGAGAGCGGATATGCTGCAAAAAGAATTAATGCGCAGATTAGGAAAGCATTCTTAGATATGGCTTGCTCAAATCATTAGTTCATTCTGATTTTTCGAAAATATTTAAGGTAGGATAAAGTGTGTAGTTTAATGGTGCTGCAATGAAAGTGGTCATGGTTAACGATTGCGCTTTTGTCGGAGAAACCTTGCTAAAGTATATGCCGCCGGACATAGAAAAACAGCACATTAAGCGCAGTAGAGGTTTATGGAGCAAAACTTTCGGTTTAGCCTATAAAATTTTGAAAGCGAAAGGCGATGTATACCATATTCATTATCTTCTTCAAGACTGTTACATTGCAGCACGTTTAGGAAAAAAACCATTAATTGGACATGTACACGGGAGCGATTTGAGAGTCAGCCTCAAGCATCCTTTATGGAGCAGAATAGTCAAGCATAATTTGAAAAAATGTGACAAAGTTTTGGTGAGCACGCCGGATGTTCTTGGCATTGCAAAGCGGTTCAGAGAAGATGCTGAGTATCTGCCTAATCCTGTTGATGCAGAGATTTTTTACCCGAAACCTCTTGTGGAACACGATGGAAAGAAGAGAGTGCTTATTGCAAGCGATTCAAACTGGAATGTGAAGGGTACAGACGTGGCAATACGAGCTCTAGGCAAGATTAAAGAAGAAGTTGAAGTCAGCATTATTAGGTACGGCGTGGATTTTGAAAAAACCGTAAGTCTAGCTTACTCGGTTGGCTTACATGTGAATGTACTGCCCAAAGTTCCTCACGAGAAACTCAACCAGTACTATTGGAATGCGGACGTAGTTATTGACAGATTTAAACTGGGGTCTTTGGGAGTTGTTTCGTTAGAAGCAATAGCATGCGGCAGACCAGTAATAACGTATGTCTCATCAGAATATCCTGAGTATAACAACTTTCCATTGAAGGATGTCGTAACAGAGAATGAAATTGTAAAGGCTATAGAAAATGCAGATAATGATTTGTGGAAAAAAGAATACGATTATTTCAAGACGGGACATACGATAGATGCGATTTTGGAAAATCTGATAAAAATTTATGATTCTGTGAGGAGTTGCTAAATGCGCGTGCTTCTCACATCCACAGATAACCCTTACATAACGCATCTTGGAGGAAAACACATTCACCTACTACTGTTAGAACGAGGATTAAGAGAAATAGGTGCTGAGGTTATTACGCTTTATTATAATCCAAAGAATTTGAGAGAATTAATCAAACGAAGTGCCTTGCTTCTATTAAAGGACAAATATGGATACAAGTCCAAACTTAAGTGGATGATAGACTACTTGCGAAGGCACATTCCAGAAAATGCCTTTGACGTAATCCATGCTCACGATGTCTTATCCTTAATAAGCACCGCAGAAAATCCTCAAAAGAAAGTGTTAACTCTTCACGGTTATTTCGCAAGGGAAAACATAGAATTTATAGAAAACGAAAAAACTCGTGAAGAACTGTATCCATATTTTTTGCAACTTGAGAGGGAAGGGATGAAAAATGCAGATTACGTGATAACTGTTGACCAGCGACTGAAAGAATATGTCATTTCAGAATTTAACTATCCAGCAGACAAGATTAGCGTAACGCATAATGCTGTTGACACGGACTTATTCAAGCCAGTTTCAGAAGACGAGCAAAGGAAACTGAAGAAGACCTTTGGATTCAGTGAAGACAACATTATTATTTTAGTGGCTAGAAGGCTTGTGGAAAAGAATGGTGTAATCTATGCTGTCCAAGCCTTGAAGCACATAAAAAATGAACAAATAAGAATGGTTATTGCTGGGGACGGCCCAGAAAAAGACAAGATAATGAGAGAAGCAGATGAAGATAATAGAATACGTTTTGCTGGGTTAATTCCTCATAACAAAATTGCGCCTTACTACAAGATGGCAGATATTATCCTCATACCTTCAATAACTTCTCATGGCATCCAAGAAGCTACATCGCTTGCTATGTTAGAAGGAATGGCTTGCGGCAAAGTCGCTATATGCTCTAACATCGGTGGAATGCGCGAAGTTATCAGTCATATGGAAAATGGGATACTCATAGAAGAGAAAGCCCCGAAAAACATAGCGGAAGCAATTAAAGAACTTGTGGAAAATAAAGAATTAACAACGGAATTAGGAAGACAAGCAAGAGAATATGTGTTAAAAAACCACTCTTACGTGGTCCATGCCAAAAAAATCCTAGAAATTTATAGTAATGTGTTGGGAGAAAGAAAGAATGGCTGAAAACCCTGAAGTTTCAGTGTTGATGCCAACATTTAACGACGCAAAATACATATGCAACGCAATAGAAAGCCTCCTAAATCAAAGCTACAAAAAATGGGAACTGATAATAATAGACGATGGTTCTATGGACGATACACCAGCCATTATTAATAGATTTGTAGATGACAGAATTATCTATCTACAACAAAAAAATAGTGGACAGTTGAATGCTTTGATGAATGGTACTAAATTTTTGCGGGGTAGGTTCGTTACAGTTCTACATTCCGACGATGAGTTTCTGGATGAAATGGCATTAGAAAGAAACATTTCACAATTGAAAAACCAAAATTACGACGGTGTTTTTGCTGATTTATACCAAATGGACGAACGCGGAGCGATTAACGGAATAGCAAAAACTGTAAGTTCCATTGACTTTTTCTCACCTGCAGTATTGTTTTTAAATAGAGGGTCGAATATAGCCTCTGATGTATTCTTTGTTAAAAGAGCAGCGTTTCAAAATGTAATTTCAACTTACATTACTTGGAATATGCCTTACTGGTTAAAATTTACCGAGAAAACCGTTGCTGTTTTGAAATTAAAAAAAATCAAACCATGGTATAAATATCGAGTATACCCAGAAAATTACGCTAGATCTGATGCTGGAAAGTTTGAAACTACAAACGGCTGTTTAAGAACAGTGATTGAACTCGGCAAACGATTGAATTTCCCATTTTTGAAACTTCAAAGAGTAGGAATCAGAGTTTTTAAAAGATGGTCAAAACCATTCTTTACTCAAAAACCCAGTTCTCCTAAATGCTTGTTGGATATGATTCAGCTTGTTTTGCGCTCTTATTATGATGAGATTCCAAAAAATCCTTATTTTGAAGCCTTGCTTGGATTCTATGCAAACTTTCCATCAAATCGAACAATAAATTTGCAATTCAAAGACACGGAAGAAATATTTCAAGGAAAAGACGCACGAAATTTCTTGAATTTAATGAATAAAAACATGTTGCCTTCCTATTTGAATTTCCTTCTCAAAGAAGCAGCTAAGGGAATCGGAAAGGCTGTCGTAACAAATAGGAAAGATTATCGAAAGGTAGCGGACACGATGCGATTCTTAAATCTACTAACTACAATTGTTATAGAATAACTTAAAATCAATAATTTAGATTTAGAAAAATATCTCTCCTTAAAAACAACATGAAGTAAAACATCATTATACAAAAATCTAAACTAGTTTTGGAGAGATATCAAGCGAACCATTGAGTAGCGTAAACAGAATTATTAGTTACTGACGTGAATAGTTTGTTGAGTTTACCCAGAATAGTTCACAATTATTCCGTCCCATGAGGAAGAGAGTATTATCGTCAAATAAATGGAATATAAACTGATTAAAGAAAAATTTAGATGCCCTTTCTCAAAATTTTTTAGCAAATTCAAAAATGCATAAAGGGTTTATAAATGTAGAATCTAATTTCATTTTAAAATGGCGAATGGAGACGACATTGATAAAATTAAGAATTGACGTGGATTATCCTTATCCTTCGAGAATTAGAAGTTTCATTTATACAGCTTTTAACATTAAAGTTGGCAAGGATTACTTGAAGAATTCAAAGATACTTGCTAGAATGATTAACGAATCGCCGAGAGAAGTGAAAGCTTACTGGTTTTTTACGCCAAAAACAATCCCAGACAAAGAATTGTTAAGTTTGCTAAATAATGATAGACATGAGGTTGCTCTTCACATTGCAAACGACCCCTATAAAGAGTTGAAAATGCTGGAGCAGGTAACAAACAGAAAAATACGCTACTACACGATTCATGGAACTGCCCGCTTTCTAGCGAGGATAATGTGGAAGCGATGGAAAGCGAAAGCGCCAAAAATCCCAGAAGACTTTCCGCTACAGTCTTTTTACCAGTTTCCTACTGAAGGCTTAGACATTCTTTGTTACACCCACAATCAAGAAACGGCAACAAAAATCGCAGAAGACTACATTAGAAACGGACGCATCCTGCATATTCACCCGATATGGCTTTTTCAAAGAGGAAAAATAAACCGCAGAGGACCTTACTACGATACGTTGAGGAGAATTTTGAACGTGGACAAGGAACTCGAAACGTTGGAAATACACAAGAAAATCTTTTTAAAGATAGCCAGAGACGCAAAAGAATATGAACGAAACGTAATTCCCGATGAGAGGTTTCTTGAGAAACTTAGGGAAAGAGGCATAGACATATTCACGTTTATTGAGAGAAAATGGTGTCACACACTTCCAAATCCTGCAAAAGGCTGGATAAAGGTAGACGACAATGTTGGGCTTCTGCGAATAAACAGCTACGAAGAATGGTGGAGTAGCATAGGGAAAAAGACGCGAAACATGGTTCGTAAAGCAGAAAAAAGCGGAATCAGAACAGAAATAGTAGAGCCAAGCGTGAAGCTGGCAGAAGGCATCTGGAAAATCTACAATGAAACACCAATACGACAGGAAAGAGGATTTCCACATTTTGGAACACACTTAGATGTAGTAAAAAAAGTGGTGTTTTCGTCACAGAATTGTACTTTTATTGGAGCATTCCTTCAAGAGGAACTTGTGGGATTTATACAACTAGTTCATGGAGATAACGTAGCCATTATCTCACAGATACTTTCACTTCAGAAACACTGGGACAAAGCAGTAAACAACGCACTAGTGGCTAAAGCTGTTGAAGTTTGTGCAAGCAATGGTATTCGGTGGCTTATGTATGGCAGAATGGGAAACCATCCATCGCTTGACAAATTTAAAGAGAGTAATGGAGTCACTAAATTCACGCTCACTCGATATTGCATACCTTTAACAAGAAAAGGAGTGATGGCCACAAAACTTGGATTACATAGAGAAATTAAGGACGCACTCCCACAATCAGTAAAATATCTGCTTATTCCAATTTACAATTGGGTTAGCAGAACAAAAATAAAATTTAAGCTACTTTTAAAACCAGCACAAAACAAATTACCGTCTTGAGTGCACTCATTAAGGTAACCAAGGTGACCCGTTGGCAAAAAAGAAACTTCGACTGCAATATTCTGGAATTATACTTTTTACAGCAAAGTTGCTAAGTGTAGGGACTGGAATCATTTTTACGTTTATATTAGTGCGTTCAGTGTCGCAAGTTGATTATGGAACATGGGGAACATTCAACATCATAATGCCATATTTCATATTGCTGTCAACGGCTTTTCCCTTTTGGATTATGCGTTTCGTTGCCCGAGATAAAGAGGGTGCTGCCAAAACGGGAATTTTTGCAAACATGCTGTTAGGTGTTGCTGCAGCGCTTGTTTACTTTGCGATGCTTCCTTTGTTAATTCCAACATTTAACATTGGAAACTATATTTTGCTTTTTAGTGTTGCTGCAGTTTATATTGTAGAAAACTATTTTGTTGCGGCTTTAGAAGCATGCATACAAGCTCAGAAACCACATTTTGTAGGATACGGTTTGCTAGTGGGCGAGGTCTGTAAAGTTTTGTTGGCTTTTATTTTGATAATAGAATTGCAATTTTCTCTTTTAGGTGCGCTGATAAGTATTATGGTAGCATTTGCTGTTAGAATTGTGTTTTACATTAAGGAAGTTATGTCTGAACTGAAGAAGAAAATAGCCTTTAACTACATTAGAGAATGGATTAAGGGTTCAACATTTAACATATACAATATAGTAGGCGATAGGATAGCTGCAGCAATATTTCTAATGCTTCCAATTTATGGAGGAGAAATAGCACCAAGCTATTACCAAGCCGCCATAATAATTGCAAACATAATAACCTACTCCACGTTTCTGGCATACGCGCTATATCCTAAACTTCTGTCAGAAAACAAAATGGAAGATGTAACAGCAGCAATAAAAATGGTCATGATGTTCGCAATTCCAATGACGACAGGCGTGTTAGCCATGGCGGATTCCTATCTTGTTATCCAAAAAGAAGTCTACAAAGATGCTACATCGGTTTTGATGATTTTAGGTATAGACGCGCTAATACTCACAATCTCAAATATCTATGCCTCCACACTCTATGGAATTGAAAAAATAGACGAAAAGGCAAAAATACCCTTCAAACAAGTTGCAAAAAGCCGCATGTTTATTGCTTTTTCTTTACCTTATGCTCACTCAGCGATAACTTTGCCAACAACCTTCTATCTTTTGACTAATTTTGCGAGGAATCAACCTTTGCTAGCGACAATATACGTCACTGCGGTTAATACAGTGGCTCATTTTGCAATGTTTATAGTGTTATATATTCTTGTGCACAAGGCAGTTAAGGTAGAAATTCCTTGGAAGGCTATTGCGAAATACACGATGGCTTCAATTGTTATGGCAGTGTTTTTGTTTATAATTCCACATCCAACGACCATTTTCTTGACGATAGGAGTAACAGTAATCGGTGGAATAATTTATTCAGCAATATTATTGGCTATAGATCGGGAAGCTAGAACGTTAATAAAAACTATGTTGCACGAGACTGTAAATAGATTTAAGAAGAAAGCCTAAGCGTTATTGTTCCATAATTCTAGAAAGAGTGTTTTTAAGGCTTTCACGAATGCGTCATAGTTAGTCCATAAGGCTGCAACTCGTTTCTTTCCATTATTTGTTCTAATTAACAAAACAAGTTGACTGTTGTCTGTGAGTATAAACGTTGGTAGTTCATCAACGTTTGAAAGTGAATACTTAGCTTTTTTCAATTTTATTTTCTCGATGAAGAAGCAGCTTTTGGGAGAATAGTTGGTTAATAATTGTACATTCACATCTTTTTTGGAGATTTTCTCAAGTTTGTCCAAGAGCCCGGAGTGATAGAAGTTGGGTATGTCATGTTCGGATACAAATATGGAAACTTCCTTTTCTGCGGTGTTTAATATCTCGTCTGCTTTTAAGCTGATTTGCTCCTCGCCTTCGAGTATTTGAAACACTTCTTTTCTTTCATTTTCAGCTTCTGGTTTAGGAAGAGAAAGCCAAATGTCAACAAGATTTGCTTTGCGTTTCTCAAGAAGACTTAGCTTCATTTTCTTGGTTTCAATAAGTATATCTAGAGCTTTTTCAAACGGCGTCGCAATAAACTTTAACGGTTTCTCAAAAACAGACGATATTAGCCCTTTTTTTTCGAGGTCGCGTAAGATTCTGTAGGTTTCAGTTCTGTGAAGGGACAACCCTTCAGAAATTTCACTCGCTTTGCGTTCACCTGCTCTTGCAAGATAAACATAAACTTTTATTTCATTCTTCGATAAGCCAAGCCTGTAAAGCGTTTTCTCGATGGTTTCAAGCGATTTGGAGAGCCCTTTGTCTGTTTTGACAAATCGCCATGAGCCAGTATTTTCGTCGTATAGTTTCATGATGTTGTCAGGTTTTTCAACAGATAATTCCATTTTGACCCTTCTTGTAGCCTTGCTCCTTATTCGAACTCCGAGGCAGAATCCGATTTCGCGAAGTTTGTATTTTATACTTTTGAATTTGAAATATGAATTAAAAATTCACATCAGAAATTCCTTTTTTAATCGACAGAGTTTTAACCGCAAGACCATTAAGTTAGGTTTAGTAAGCCGCGAGGAGAAAGGATGCAGAACAGAATAGGCACAGTGTTTAGTCTAAAACGTTTTCTGTTGCCTAAAAATAACCATTGGTTAAGAAGAGCGGTTCTGGTTTTTGCTTTCATATTCTTTGATTATTTATCGACACTGATGTTTTGCCGTGCACCGCATGAAGAGGCCAATTTGTATGCAAGAGCCTTCATGGAGAACTTTGGTATATTTTCAGGATTAACATTGTTTGTTTTGGTTGCAAACATGCCGATATACATGGTTTTAAGTGTGGATTCGCATGTCATAAAACTTCCGTCTAAAATTGCCATACTTATTGAGCCCTTAGTTGACGCTTTGTTTGCGTGGTTTATAGCGGGATTGCATTTTAGTGGAGGAACAAGCTGGTTTTGGTACTCTCAAGATTTACATCGGCAAGCTTTAGGCGCTATTCTATATGGCATGGCGGCTTTTCTTTTCGTTAAACCACACATAATATACGATAATTAATAAATCGCCTGTTTAGTGCGTAACAGCACACAACATACTAATTCTATTATCCTCTAACAGTTTGATTAATTGCGAGAGAGCAAATTATCGAAGAATATTAGGATAGATGCTCATGGAAGAGAAGAATTCGCCGCCAAAACCTAAGGCAAATGTGGAAGCTCCACCAAAAGAAGAAACTCAAAAAGAGGAGGTTATCGAAGAAGCCTACTTTTTCCATCCTGTTAAGCTTTCTGATGAACGTGGAGAAATTTTAGATGAAAAGGAAATAGAAAAATCCGGGGCTGAAATTGAACAGAAACTGCAGGAACTTTTGAAGAGTATAAGCGAGGAAACTTTACAGTTGAGCGAGTTTTTGATGGAAGAAAATAATCTCATGAGCGAAGTTTGCGTAGCTCTTAAGCAGATTCTCAAAAAATTGAATGTTTCCTTCAACATTCCACCACAAGACGTGCCACTCCGCAAAAACGTGAAAAAAGTAGTCTTAAACGAGGAAGGACACTTGATACTTGTTCACGAAAAAGGTGAAGTAGCCTCAGCATTTTTAGCTGAATATCCACCAGAGATTGTCATGGCTGTTTTATGGCTAATAATGCCAGAACTGGCAAAAGTGATTATGCTTTATAGAAAGAAGATAAGCACACGAGTTAACTTTTTTGGAAGAGTCAAGAAGGAACTGAAAGGAGTCGCTAAAGCTATTGTTGGCGGCAAAGAAGAATCCGCGACCTCAAAAGAAGAGGAACAAATGGACGCTGTCCAACAATCGCTTAAAACCGAAAATCAAGGCTAAACTTGGTGGTGTTTAGTTTGGGCGACTTATTAACGGAAATTCGAACATTCTATTCTCTCAAAGAAATCAGAGAAGGTATAGAAGCGGAAATAAGCCAATACAAATTGTTGCTTGAAGATTACAGTCAATGGTTAGGAAGCCTTCTGAGAAGCCCAGAATCAGCAAAAAACCAGGAACAAATGAAAAAAACTGCTGAATTCCAGAAAGTTTTGAGAACGGGAGGCAGAAAAAGCGGCAAAAAAGAAGGCAAAAAACTTGACACTTCTACTGAGTGGGTGCAGTTTAAGGACATAATGCTCTGTGCCGACGAGTTGGGAGAAGCAGAGATACTTTTTGAGGCAACTGAAGAACTGAAAGATAAAATTGAGAAATTAGAGAAAGCCAAAAATTCTATTGTTGATTTGGAACGATATGGTTTAGGAAAAGAAGTGCTCTACATAACATACATTCACGACGGAGTCCCAGAAAAGATAGTTTTTAAAAAGAAAAAAGGCGTTGAGACCGCGGAAAAATTTGAGTTTCTAGCGGACTTCTCAGTTGCAAAACAAGTCTAAAAAACCCTGCTTGCTTAGCTGGAACTATATTCCATGAATGCCTTAGTGAACTTTTTCATTAAGTCAAAGGGATTTTCAACGACGCAACTATTTCGAATATATTGTTTGACTGCGCGGCTGTTAACGCCTATTCCTATAATTCCTACGCCCATTCGCTCAATTTTCTTGATGTTCTCCTTCAGTTTCTCTTCAGCCTCCTCATAACCGGCGGGAAAGAAATCAGAGACAACGACTAAAACTCTGGCTTCTTCAAGTCGCTTTGTTAAAGCTTGGGCTGCAAGCAAGATAGCGTCAGGCAAGTATGTTAAACCGCCATGAGATAAACCGCCAATTCTAGCTCTTACGCGGGTGTCGAATTTTTCAGAAAAATCCTTGATGACGTAAAATTTAGTGTTAAAGGCGTACATGCCCCAAGAGTTTTGATCAAGAATTAGTTGTTTGGCAACTTCAGCTAAGCATAAAGCTATGCCGCGTACTTCGCCTTTAAACATGCTGAGGCTGTGACTGGCATCGATGAGTATTGACCAAGCGTCTTCTCTTGTTTGAAGCTCCTCTCGAGAGAATATATCTGTTCGTTGGCTTTTGCTGGCGATTACTTGTATGGCTTCCTGCAAGTCAACGAAACCACTTTCTTGTCTAAAATCTTCGCCGCCAACGTTTTTCAAAAGCCTTAGCCTATATAATATGCGTCTAACGGGACCGCCTAAGATTTCGCGTCTTCTTTGAAATTCAACATAGTCTTCAGTTGGAAACTCGAAATCTTCAAATTTTGTTTCTTTTCCTATATCAATATAGCCTTTTAAGATTTTTAGCTTGGAATTTTCTCGTTCTAACCAAGCGTTTAAAGCTTGGAGAGGCTCGCTTTCTCTTAAATTTTGCAGCATACTTCTACGTTGCTCTTCGTCTTTGGTTTCTGGAGAGAGTGCTATTAGGGCTTCTGGGAGAACTTGCTGAATTTCTTCTTCCGTTGGTATTTTTTGTTCATAGAAAAGGTCGTTTGTTCCGTGGCTTTCCATGTATAAAAGAGAGGGAATCTCGAAAACGTTTCCATAAGTGGTGAGAGCGTCATAGATTTTGGTTGCGGCGTCTATTCTGTCATCAATTGTTGGGTTTTCTTCTATTTTGCGGAGAATGGAAGTTATTGCTTCAACATCCGTACGTGCTCCGTTACTTAAGTTACCCTTAATTTTTCCCACGTTATAGCCTAAAAGCGCTGAAGTCATGACTCGTGACATGTCATTCGAAAGCTCTTCAGCTTTCTTAATTCGAAGAAAAGAAATAGTATTGGCATAGGCTATTTCTGGAAGAACATGCTGAAATGACTGTTTCAAATAATTAGTTATTATAGCATCTTCAATCGCGCTGATGACAAACGTGGCCAAGTTAATTGATTTACCTCGTGACCATTTTAAATAAACTGAAAAATTCGACAGTAGAACATGCAAGCTTAAATGAAAAACTGATGCCTTGAACAAATACCAGATGATCTTCTTATGAGTTGGATTTTGAAGGTTAAATCTTAATCCTTGAAAATAGACATGGTTACCATTCAACCGTTTGGGAATGACCAAATGAAGAACGTATCCTCTACCGTCCTTTCCAAGATAAGGATACTTTAGATCATCATGAAAAAGAACTTTTAGTTCATTATACGTTTTCTTTGTTATTTGAAAAGCAGTTGACCATGCAAAATCAAAAAAGTTCAAGGTCTAAACCCATATTCTATTTTTCGAAAATAGACTCCACAATGCGTTTCACGACAGCTTGTATTTCCACATCATCACTTGTTGTTCCAACTATTGTTTCCACAGCCGCTTCTATTGGCGGACAGCCATCCGCAACCAAGGTCGCCCAGTTGATTAGGTCTCCAGGTGATGGGCCGTAGGGTAAGTCTCCATTTTTATATTGCCTTCGAAGTTCAGCTCCTACGCGGACTATTTTTTCGGCTGTTTTTTCGTCTACTCCGCTTCTTTTCGCTATGAGTTCTACTTCGTCTGGAGCTACTTTGTCGCCTATGCTTAGGTAGTCAAAGTTTATCCAAACTGACATGCGCCGCCTGAGAGCAGCGTTTAATGGTTTGGTTCCAATGAATTCGGCTGAGAAGGGGTTCATGGAGATTACTAGGTAGCCGTATTGATGTCTTTTTATTATTTCGTTGTCTTTTTCTGTGAGGACGATGTGTCCTCTGGTGTCTAAGACTGGGTTCAGTCTTGTGGCTATGTCTTGTTTCATCATGTTAGCTTCGTCTAGATAGAGTATGCCGCCGTTTCTGCACCACATTACTATTTGTCCGTCGATCCAGTTTTCTTTTCCAAGTCCTATGTATCTTCCAAAAAGGTCGTAGGCAGACGTCTGTAAACCACAGTTTATCTCCCACATAGGAAGACCGCAGAGTTCCGCGACTAAGTAGACTATGTGTGTTTTTCCTGTTCCGCTGGGACCAATTAAGGCGCACTGTTTGAAGTGGTATAGGGCGCGTACTATTCTTTCAACGTAATTGAAGCCTTTGTCTATATATTCTGGGGTATTGCGCGGTATTAGTGTTTGTTGGGATTCGGGAAAAACATATCCAGGATGCAAGTCGTACTTGTCTATTCTGTATTTTTTCCGAAGTTCTGTATGTGATGGCGAGTCGAGGTTTGCTGCTTTTGTTATTGAAACTGATAGTTTTGTATCTTTTAGTTCTGTTCTTACCTGTTCCTCTACCATGTAGACGGTTTCGCTTCTTTTCTTTTTTCCACCCTGGAATCCGAACCCGACTGCACTTGTTTCCATTTGTTTTTCTGAAATTTTTTGTTTGGTTTCTGGCAAAATGGTTCCCTCTGTGTTTTCATTAGTGTTATTCGTGGGATTTAATTTAAATCTTACTTCTCACGATTCAATACAATGAATTCGGTCACAAAATTACAATAAAAGTTCAATCAAAATATTCCGCAATTCAGTTTTATCTTTAAGATTCCGAAAAATAGCTTTGCCCGTTCCATAAAGGCGAAATGAAACGTTCTTGAAAGTTAACTCAAAAATTATGGATGAAACGGACCTTTCAGTCTTAGCCTTTTTTAGAATCTTTGCGATTGCTTCTTCTTTTCTCTCGTATCTGAACAAGACAATGAATTGTTTTTCTTCACCACATGTTTCTTCAATTCTAGCCACGTAATCCTCGACGGAAGCCATTAAACCAACTCAATTTCCTTCAAAACTTCTATGAAACGGTCAATTTCTTCGCGTGTGTTGTAAACGTAGAAGCTCACTCGTGCTGAGGAGCTTAACTTAAATATCTGATGTAACGGTTGGGCGCAGTGAAAACCGCTTCTCACCATGATTCCATAATTGTCAAGAAACAAAGCGACATCATGCGAGCTTAAACCGTCCACACCAAAAGGAATTATTCCACATTTAATAGATGTGTTCTTTGGACCATAAACCTCGGTTTTCTTGCATTCTTCTAAGCGTTTCATGGCATACTCTGTCATTGTACATTCATGTTCCTTAACATTCTCCATACCCAACTTCTTCAGATATTTGATTGCTTCCATAAACCCAACACTACCACCAACATTCGGCGTTCCAGCCTCAAATTTCCATGGCAAATCATTCCAAGAAATCGAACAACGCTTCGTAGCAGGATTGTATGAGACTTCACGTATCATTTCGCCTCCGCCATGAAAAGGTGCCATATCTTCAAGAAGTTCACGCTTACCATACAAACAACCGATACCCGTGGGCCCCAGCATTTTATGTCCGGAAAAAGCGAGAAAATCAATGTCTAATTCTTTAACGTTAACTGGCAAATGCGGAACTGATTGTGCGCCGTCCACAAGTGTTAAGGCGCCATGTTCATGCGCAATTTTTGCAATTCGCTTTACATCATTTATAACTCCAGTGACGTTTGAAACGTGGCTGAAACAGACAATTTTAGTCTTGCCGGAAACCTTGCTTTCAAAATCTTCGTAGTTTAATGTGCCATCATTGTTGACTTCTGCGTATTTAATGTTGAAACCGTTTATTTTTGACAGAATCTCCCAAGGAACAATGTTACTGTGGTGTTCCATCAAAGACACAATTACCTCATCACCTTTTTTCAGATTACGGAGACCCCACGCATAAGCAACAAGGTTGATGGCTTCAGTTGTGCCTCTAACAAAAATTGTCTCTTCAATACCGTTTGCGTTAATGAATTTTGCAACTTCTTCATGTGCATCTTCGTAAAACTGAGAAGCCTCTTGAGAAAGGGTGTGAACGGCTCTGTGAACATTTGCATTGTGGTTTTCGTAGAAGTTTTTCATAGCGTCTATTACCTGCTTTGGCTTTTGTGAACTTGCCGCGTTATCGAAGTAGATTAGTGGGTGGTCGTTGATTTTCCGTTTTAATATTGGAAAATCCTCTCGAACCTTATAAGGGTCGAACATTACTTTTCTTCCTCAAGCTTAATCCGTTTAGCGAGAACCTTCGCCAACTCCTCTTCTTCCAACGCTTGCTTCTCTTCAAAACTTAATTCTTCCTGTATCCAGCTGGGCGAAACACCTTTGTTCTTGTAATATTTCCTGATGGCTCGCTTCAAAGCTCCAACAGCTAAAATGCCACAGTGAAACTTTACACTCGGCAGTCCACCAACTTCTTCTGCAACCGACTTCCAAGATATTTTCCATGCTTCCTCAAGTTTCATATTCTTAATCATTTCGGTGACTATGCTTGACGTGGCAATGTTAGCTGCACAGCCGTAACTTTCAAAAGACGCTCTTTCGATGATATCTTGGTCGTTAATTTTAAGGTAGAAAGTTATCATGTCTCCGCAAGAGGGGTTGCCTGCAACTGCGGTTACCGTAGCGTCTTCCATTTTGCCCAAATTTTTAGGGTTTTTGAATAGTTCAAGCACCTTGGGATTGTAAGGTAAAGGTATCCGCGACATGCTTATTCCACTCCTGTAGCGCCTGTAATTCCCCGTATTCTTTCAACAGCCTTAGGAAGAACTTCCAAAACATAATTTATGTCCTCTTCAGTATGATACCTCGTGACCTTCATAAGTATGCTGCCGTGGGCTTCGTCGAATTTTCTGCCGATAGCAACAAGAACATGACTAGGTTGAAGCAAACGCCTTGTACAAGCGCTCCCGCTTGAAACATAAATGCCATTCAAACTAAGCTCAATGGTTAATGCTTCACCTTCACATCGCAAAAAGCTAATGTTCACGTTGTCTGAAACTCTCTTGTCACCTTTTGGCCCATTAAGCTTGACGTCAGAAATCTTCCCTACTATTCCGTTGATCAATTTGTCTCTAAGGCTACGCATATGAGCTGTGTTCTTTTCAAAATTTTCAAAGGCCAACTCAGATGCCTTCGAGAACCCAACAATTAAAGGCGTGTTTTCAACGCCTGGCCAGAGTTTCTGCGTTCCAATTTGACCCTCAAGAATTTTTTCCACGCTAACGCCTTCTTTTACATAGAGGACGCCTATGCCTCGGGGTCCCAAGATTTTATAGCTGCTTATGGTTGCTAAGTCTACGCCATATTGTTGTACGTTAAACGGAGCTTTGCCATAAGCATCTGAAGCGTCTGTGTGGAAAAGTGCTTCTGGATTTTTGTCCTTAACTATTTCCAGAGCTTCTTTGATGGGCTGTATTGTTCCAATCTCGTGATTTACAGCGGATAAACTCACAAGAACAGTTTCTTTGTCAACAGTTTCTTTCAGTTTTTCAAGGTTTATGACGCCTTCACTGCCCACTGGAACCTTTTTTGTGGTAAACCCGTATTTCTGCAGCATTTCGGTAACGTGTAAAACGCTTATTGGCTCAATTTCCGAAATTACAAGTTTCTTGCCCTTGTTTCTCATCGAAGACAGCGTTCCCATTAAAGCTAAATTGTTGGCTTCCGTTTCACCTGGTGTAAAGTTAACTTCTTCAAGCATTTTGCATCCCAAAAAATTGGCAATTTTCTGTGTGGATTCCATTATTGTTTCGAAGGCTTCCCAACCGGGCTTATGCGTTAGTGTTGGGTTGCCATATGCCCGTTGATTGTAGTATGGCAGCATTGCGTCAATTACTTCTTGCGGAACCACGCTTGAGTTTTCAATGTCCAAATAAACTTCGCGTTTTATCCCTTCATGCGCACGAAGCAGTTCTTTCACATTTTCAACCATACTTAACTCAATCCTTTATGATAAACTAACGTTCTTCACTTTTAGTAGCAATTACCTAATAGAAAAACATAACCCAAAATTCAGCCACAACGCGTCATCTAATACTTTATAATTGCTGGTGCAGTAAATTGCAATTGTAAAGGAAGAGCGCATCCAAGTGAAAATAACAGACTTGCCAATCCCAGAAGCAGTAAAAGAAGTGACCATCAAATCTGGAATTATTGAGCTTTATCCTCCGCAAGAGGAAGCAGTAAAAGCTGGAGTGCTTGAAGGAAAGAACCTTGTTCTGGCAAGTCCAACCGCCTCTGGAAAGACTTTGATTGCTGAATTCTGCGCTCTTAAACATATACTTGAAGGGAATGGCAAAACCGTTTATTTGACACCTCTGCGCGCTTTGGCAAATGAAAAGTTTGAAGAGTTCAAAAAGTACACTCAGATAAAGAAAAAAGATGAGAATCGCGTGAGGGTAGGCATAAGCACTGGCGACTTTGACAGTAGCGACCCGTGGCTGGAGCGTTATGACATAATCATCACCACGAATGAAAAGGCTGATTCGCTTCTGCGGCACAGAACCAAGTGGATGGATGAAATTTCACTTGTAATCGCGGATGAAGTGCACTTGCTGAATGATGCTGAACGTGGTCCAACGCTTGAGGTTGTTCTAGCAAGGCTCATGCAAACTAACCCAGACGTGCAGATTTTGGCTTTAAGTGCCACGATAAACAATGTTCAGGAAATAGCTGAATGGCTTAGGGCAGATTATGTTACTACTGAATGGAGACCAATCCTTCTAAAAGAAGGCGTTCTCCTGCATGAGAAAATTCAATTTAGAGACGGTGCCGCACATAAAATAGAGAAAAAAACCAAGAGCCCAGACATTAATTTGGCATTATGCACTGTTAAATCTGGCGGTCAAGCATTAATTTTTGCTTCAACAAGAAAAAGCGCTGTTACAGTTGCAAAGAAAGTAGCTGGCGAAATTGAAGAAGTTTTATCCAAGCCTATGAAGCGGTCGCTGGAACATGTTGCAGAGAGAATTTTAGCGACGGGAGAAAGGACAAGAATAAGCGAAACTTTGGCAGAACTTGTTAAACGCGGCACAGCCTTCCACCATGCAGGCTTGGGCGGAGGACACCGTAAACTAATAGAGGATTCCTTCCGAGAAGGAAAAATTAAAGTTTTGACTGCCACGCCGACTTTGGCTTTCGGCGTAAACTTGCCAGCGAGAACCGTAATAATCCAGGATTATAGGCGCTACGAGCCCGGTTACGGATGGTATCCAATTAGCGTTTTAGAGTATAAGCAGATGGCTGGCAGAGCCGGAAGACCAAAATATGACAAGGTTGGTGAAGCCGTGCTCATAGCTAAAACTGATGATGAAGCGGATTATCTTATGGAAAATTATATTCTGGCGCGTCCAGAGCGGATATGGTCGAGGCTTGCTGTTGAAAGGATAATGAGAGGACATGTTTTAGCGACTGTTGCTGCGGATTATGCTCACACGGAACGTGGAATTTATGATTTTTTTGGTAGAACTTTTTATGCTTATCAGTATGAGATAAGCGCTATTAAGAGTATTATTGCGAAGATTCTCAAGTATCTTTATGATGAGGAAATGATTGAGGTTGATGGCGAAAGTATTTTTGCAACAAAGTTTGGAAAACGCGTAAGCGAGCTTTACATTGATCCCGTTTCGGCTGTGATTATCCGTGATGCGTTAAGGCGGAAACCAGCATACTTTACGGACTTGAGTCTTCTACACATGATTGCACACACGCCGGACATGGGTCCAATAATGAGACCGTATACACAAGAAATTGATGAGATAGCAGTTTTCGTGGATGAACATAGGGACGAGTTTCTGGTTGACATGCCAAACGAGTGGGAAGACCACATAGCTTACGAACAATTTCTTGGAGAAGTCAAAACAGCCATGGTTCTTAAAGCTTGGATCGAAGAACTAAGCGAAGACCAGATAATCGAGAAATTCAGAACGCAGCCCGGCGACCTTTACAGAACAATTGAAAATGCAAAATGGCTACTTTATGCAACGCATGAGTTGGCGATGCTTTTCGGCAACAAACACGTCTTACCGCAAACTAACGAGTTAAGAGAAAGAACTGAGAAAGGCGTGAAAAAAGAACTCTTGCCAATAGTCAAACTGGAAGGCGTTGGTAGAGTTCGCGGACGCATACTTTACAACTCTGGATACAAGACAATCGAAGACATAAAATATGCACCTATTGAAAATTTGATGAACTTGCCACTGATAGGACCTAAATTGGCGAAGAAAATTAAAGAACAAGTAGGTGGGTACGTAAAGAAGGACTCGTGGGAAAAACTCGGAAAAGAAGAAGAGTGGAAGCAGAAGGCGTTAACAGAATACTAAGCTATTCCTCTAGCCTTGCGCTCTCTCATGGTTTTCTTAACCATTTTTGCTACTTGCTCTTTCGCTGTTCCCAGATAATTCTTAGGTTTTAATGCATCAGCAATTTCTTTTTCAGTCAATTTTTTACTTACAGTTTTATCTTCAAGAAGGACCTCTTTGAAATGCCGCTTTTCCATCTCACTTTTCAATGTCAATTTTCTTAGCAGCTCGTGGGCTTCTTGGCGGCTCATGCCTTTCTTTGTCAACGCAATCATCACTGCTTCTGACATGGTGCGTCCTTGAGTCAGCTCAGTATTCTTGCGCATACGCTCCTCATCCACACGCAAATTAGCCACAATATTAGTCATCAAGAAAAGCTGATAATCAACCAAAATGCACACTTCAGGAAGCATATAACGTTCTGTCGAAGACTGTGTTAAGTCTCGTTCATGCCAAGTTACAACATCTTCTAAAGCGGGAACAACAAGACTCCTAACAATTCGGGCTAAACCGCAAACTCTCTCAGATAGCTCTGGGTTTCGCTTCTGCGACATCGTGGAGCTTCCAACCTGCTTTTCTGGTTCGAAAAACTCGAAGAGTTCGCCAATTTCGGGTCTTTGCAGTTCTCGGATTTCAGTGGCGAAGTTGTCAAGTGTAGAAGAAATAAGCGCTAACAAGCATACGAGTTCTGCGTGACGGTCTCGTTGCACTATCTGCGTAGATATGTCAGCGGCTTTAATTCCTAAACGTTGCATAACAAGTTCCTGAATTTTCACGGCGTGCTCGCCTAAGCCTGCTTGCGTTCCAACGGCGCCGCTCATTTTCCCAACAATAACGCGTTCTTTGCATTGCCGTAGTCTTTGAATGTGCCTGGAAATTTCTCGCATCCAAACGGCAAACTTGAAGCCCAAAGTGATTGGCAATGCATGCTGACCGTGAGTTCTACCCATCATCAACGTATTCTTATACCGAGACGCCTTTTCCATCAGAACCTTCTCGAAATCATTCAGTTTCTTCTCAATAAGCTCCAGCGCATCCTTTAGTTGAAGCGCGTTAGCCGTGTCTACAATGTCGTAACTTGTTGCGCCAAGATGGACGTAGGCTCCGCTTGGACCGCAAACTTCCGCCAAGGCTCTGACCATAGAGGCGATGTCATGTTTTATTTCTCGTTCAATTTCCTTAATGCGACTAATCTTAACATGTTTTGTAGAAGCCATAGCCGCAATTTTTTCAGCATCTTTCTTTGGTATGTCCCCTACTTCAGCGTGCGCCCACGCCAAAGCCGCTTCAACATCAAGCAGTCTCTGAATTCGCGCTTCTTCTTCGAAGATTTTCCGCATTTCCGGAGTCCCATGACGCCCAGTGTCTATTGGGCTTACATCCACGGGAAGAATCGGCAAGTTTTCTGTCCTCCGCGAAGAGATAGGAAGATTAAGGATTAATGTTTTACGAAAGCAACGCATAACGTTGTGTGTTATAAAGGGTTCTTCAGCATGGGCGCATTAATAGCAGCCATAAACAGAGGAGACGAGAACGCAGCAGAAACTGCAGTTGCCATGCTCAAAGTATTGGAACATGAAGACGTTGACACTTTTGGAATAGCTTCGCCGACTGAAGTGAAAATAGCAAAGTCTGCTGGAGCACTAGCAAATCAAGACTTCGATTCGCCTATAATAATTGGACATGTCTTCTCAAGAATTCTCACGACAGATAAGCCGCAACCAATAAAGCTTGAGGACGCAACGTTGGTTTTTGAAGGAAGGCTTTACTCGGCTACAACAGAAACTTTTGCTAAAAAACTGCGGCAGAACCACGAAAAAATCGCTGAAGAGAGCATCAAGAAGGCGAAAGGCGACTTTGCTTTTGTTATAGCAGAAAAAGAAAAACTGATTGCTGGCAGAGACATGTTGGGCGTGCGTCCACTCTATTATGGTCAAAATGCAAACTTGGCGTGTTTAGCTTCTGAACGCAAAGCATTATGGAAAGTAGGAATAAAAAATGCCGATTCTTTTCCTCCGGGAAACACGGCGTCTATCGATAAACATGGTTTCAAATTTAAGCCCGTTAAAACGTTTGTTTATTCGGAGCCTAGGCGCTTACCAATTCAAACTGCCGCCGAAAAACTGCAAAGGCTTCTGCAACAATCGATAAGGGAAAGAATGCTTGGACAGAAGGAAATTGCCGTGGCTTTTTCAGGCGGATTAGACAGCAGCATAATTGCGTTTCTCGCAAAGAAAACTGCGGCAAATGTTCACTTGATACATGTTAGCCTTGAAGGGCAACCGGAAACTGAACATGCAAAAAAAGCAGCAGAAGAGCTTGCGTTACCAATTCATGTTCACCTTTTCAGCGAAAAGGATGTTGAGAAAACGCTTCCAAAAGTTCTTTGGCTAATTGAAGAGCCAGACCCTGTAAAAGCAAGCATAGGCATTCCTATTTATTGGGCTGCAGAAAAAGCGGCTAAAGCGAATTTCAAAATAATGTTAGCTGGTCAAGGTGCAGATGAGCTTTTTGGGGGATACAAGCGATACGTCGATGACTACTTGACATATGGAAGTGAAACAGTGCACAGAGCAATGTTCAACGATATTACTAAAATGTGTGAAACCAACTTTGAGAGAGACTTCAAACTCTGCAACTTCCACAATGTAGAACTACGCTTGCCCTTTGCCACTTACCAAATAGCACAATTTGCTGCAGAATTACCTTTGGAAATGAAAATCAAATTACCAGACGATGGAATGCGAAAGCTGATTCTGAGGCAAGTCGCCAAAAATCTTGGCCTTCCGCAAGCTATAGTGGAAAAACCGAAAAAAGCGATACAATACACATCGGGCGTTAGCAAAACTCTGAAAAAACTCGCACAAAAGGAAAGATTATCCGTTAGAGATTACGTAAAGAAAACATTCTTGACACTCTTCAAGAAGATGAAATAAAATGAATAAAACAGCAGTCATTTTTTCACCCATATACTATCAACACAACCCGGGCATTGGTCACCCGGAATCAGCAAAGCGTTTAGGAGCAATAATCAACGAACTAAAAAAAGGAAAACTTTCAAAAAGCAAGAACTGGCAGTTTGTAGAACCCGAAAAAGCTCGCGTTGCAGATGTGCAGCTTGTTCATGATACAGATTACATTAAACTTGTTGAAGCAGTTTGCAGAGCTGGAGGAGGAGCTCTAGATTCAGGCGATACAGTGGCATCTGCAAAGAGTTTTGATGTTGCCCTTTACGCGGCTGGCGGCGCAATAACAGCAGTCAATCTTGTGATGAACAAAGAGTTTGAAAACGCGTTTGCTTTAATGCGTCCTCCGGGACATCACGCTGGACGCCTTCGTGCAATGGGCTTCTGTATTTTCAACAATGCCGCCATAGCCGCTAAACACTTACTTAAAAAATTCAAACTAGACAGAATTCTCATATTGGACATAGACGCCCATCATGGCAACGGCACACAAGAAACCTTCTACGAAACCAACAAAGTCCTATACATAAGTCTACACCAAGATCCACGCAGCTTTCCAGGAGCAGGATTCATAAACGAAGTCGGAGAAGATGTTGGCTTAGGTTACAACGTAAACATTCCACTTCCCTACCAAACAAGCGACCAAGTATATATAAGGGCCCTAAAAGAGATCGTAGCGCCTATAATACGCCAGTACAAACCCCAATTCATGTTAGTATCGGCTGGATTAGATGGACATTACACAGACCCTGTGGGAAATCTTGCGCTTTCGCTCTTGTCTTATCAAGAAACTTATAAGCTAATAGTGGATTTGGTGTCAGAAATGTGTGATGGGAAGCTTGTTTGTGTTTTAGAGGGTGGTTATGGAAAGTTTGTGGGTAAAATTGCCGCTTTAGCCATCGCAAAAATGAGTGGAACCAAATACGCCGTGAATGATAAATCGCCAACAGTGAATAGTCGTGTGAGAAAACAAGGAGAGAAAATAATAAGAGAAGCCAAAAAAACTCAAAGAAATTTCTGGAAACTGGATTAAAGGTTTAGATTCAAACAGTTTCAGTTACTCAATAACTTGAATTGCACTTTCTGGGCATTGAACCTCGCATGCTCTGCAGACCAAGCATTCTTCAGGTTTTACTGGAACAGATTTTCCATCTTTGACTTCATAAACGCCAACAGGGCAAGTTTCAACGCATGTACCGCATCCGGTACATTTATGGTTGTCAACCACTATTTTCACCATTTCTGATTCCTCTCCATTTAGATTTTCATTGAATTCTAAGCAGTAAAATAAAAGTGTTTAGGTTCACTAACGGAGTTCTTCACGAAGCCTCAATAGAATTCCGCTAATAGTCGTGTTCGCTGCTTCCTTTCTACGTTGATAATCTGCAAGAAGTTTTCGATAAGCTTCCAACGAAAGTTCTCCACGACTGTGACGAGCTTCAATGCTCTTAATGTTAGCTTCAACCTCGTTAATTTCAGTTTCTGCAATCTCAAGTTGCCGCATCAAATCAGCAAACTTGCCACCTGCAACACGCATCTTCTCTTTAATTTCAGCCGTATTTCTGGCCAAAGCTTCAAGGTGCATCTCCAAAGTCTTTCTCCGCACTTTGTATCTGCGCCTTGGAATTTTTCCCTTCTTTACCAAAGCCTCAAGATTATCCATTTCCAAAATCGTCTTTCTCTTATCCTCATAAGCATCTATGAAAGCTTTGATGTCTTCTGAACGCAACTTTACGGCTACCGCAGGAACAGCAGTTATGACTGGAGCTTTAGGTCTCCTCCAAACAACGGCAACCGCACATCCAATAACAGAGAGAGACAACACCCATAACGTAGGACGAAAAGACAACCACAAAGGATTATACTCGTAGGCTATTTGCAAAATATTTTGCGCAGGGTAAAGCTCTTCGAGACAGCCAACGCCTTGGCGATTGATTGTTATTGATTCTTGAAAAATGTTTCTTGTCAGACTATAAGCGTTGGTAGCTATGATGCCCTCAAGGTTTAGTATTCGCGCACCTTCAGGTAAAGTCACTTTTACTGACGCGCTTTTTATGTAATAGTCCATTTGCATAAACAACGGAAGCGTAACATTGAACCCATAGGAACCATCCAACGCGCTGATGTACCAATTTGGTAAGGAGTATTTTATGGTAAACCTAGTTGACTTGTAACTTTCCAAAGGCAACGGAAACGCAATTCTGTAAAGGTTTATTCCTTCTCTTCCCACAAACGTAGGCGTCTGCGCAAATTTTCTTCCAAACTGGTCATGTGCGCTTATAACAGAAGCATTAGCAGGCAAGATTATTTCGATGGCTGCTATCGTTTGGGGTTCTTTGTTTGTTATGTAGTAGTTGTCTGCACCGTTTATTTCGCTAGCCTCGTTGATTGTAACTTCACGGGTTAAGTCGTTTACGCTGAAGACTCGTAGTTTATCACTAGTTAATGTAAAGTCTGCAGTCGCAGACATCGCAGTAAACTCTGGAAGAGGTGCAATTTCATAAGCAGATACGTTAACTGCTCCATCGTCTTTTGTGATTGTTATATTCACTAGGCTATCTGGAAAGGACATTGATACATTACAACTAGCAGCGGATTTTGTTAGACTTGGATATGCTGGAAAGTCCAAAATGTATCTTGTTGAGCTTGAAGCGTTAAGGAGATCATTTGAAAGTATAAATCCCACAGAAAAAACATTTTCCACTCCACTACTTACGTCTAAAGACTGCAAAAAATCTATCTCGGCAGCATAAAAACCCATATGATTGTCTAATGGAACATCAAGCTTCACATCGCCTATGATATCGGAACCGTTATAAACCACGCAGCGAAGAACGTGTGCTCCATATTTATATGGAAAACCAATGCGAAAGTTGTCGAGGGTTGTTCCGGCAGAAGCGTTGCCAACTATCCGTATAGTATCATTTAAGAGGATGTAACCGTTACGCATAACTTCTATAGAGTGATCAACATGTTCTATGTGATAATTTGCGCTATCTGCGGCTTCAACCGTTTTAATGTTAAATGATACCGAGATAAGAATTAGCATAACAACTGAAAAACCGATGCACACTAAGGCTGTTTTTTTCACGTGGTTTCCTCCGCTTGGTTTCGAGATTTTTAGGCTTCCTATTTATTGATGCGCCTATTTATTTACTTTTAGAATTACCCGCTTCAGTTACGTATGTACTTACACGTTTTTGTAAAGAAAACAATTGAAAACTCAATGAATGTCTAAACAAAGTTTGCTGGAAAATTAAAAAACTGATGTTGTCAGAGTTCGCCATGTTTAAAGTAGTAATTCTCTTCTTTCTTTGAACCAAAACTTCTTACGCCACTTTCTCTAAGCTGCTTCCTAAGCTTCCTAGCATATTGCTTACTTATTTCGCCCCTCTTTTCCAAGTATGCTATTATTTCTTCCGCTTGTTTCTCGGTGTCACATCGCCTAATAAAGTCTATTACATCAGGCATGTAATGAACAAACCTTCCAGATGACGCTTTCTCACCGGTCTGCGTGTCTGTTCGCACAGAATTTACTGAAACCTTATGGTCATCGATTTCCATTTCCTTGGCTAAGTTAGGAAACATTCTTTTGAAACGCTCTTTGTCAAATTCCAAGTTTACACCTTAATTTATTCTATGATGCGCCTTGTATTTAAGTCTCCTCAATCTAGAAAAGGAACAAACCTTTGCAAAGGGTTCTCTTTAAGTAGCTTCTCTAATTCACGCACACGAAGACCAGCGATTTCATCGCCGTATATCTCACATCTTTCCTTAAGTTGGGCTTCTTCTGGGCTTCGAACGATGATTTCAATTTTTTCTTTTGCTGGAGATTCTAAATGCACGTGAAATGAAGTCTTTTTTTGCCCCTTTTTTGTCACAGCCACCCATTCAATTTGTAAGATATGGAAGCCATTCCTCTTCAGAATTTCTACGATATCATTCGGCTCGCTATGATAAACAGTTACGTCTATGTCGCTTTCATGATGGATGGTTCCACGCCAAACGCTTCCAACAAGTTTAGGACTGTATCTTTCCAGAATCCTCATAAGTTTCAAGGCTTCTGTCCGCATCCTAATCAACCGCTCTTGCCTTGCTAATCCCTCTTTTTCTTCCGCTATTTTGTCAAGCTCTAATGCCACTTCCAAGTTGGTTGGAACAAATTGAACGCCAAAAGTTTTTGCAGCTTTCAGCTTAGCTTGCTTATATTCTTTTTCAATTCCGGAATAAAGAAGAGTTGCAGCTTCTCTTGCAACCTTTTTCCTTAAGTGAAGAACACCGACGCCCAAAGCGGCACCAATAAAATTCTAACGTTTAATTATTTTCTCGTAAGCTTCTACCGTTTTCTCGGCGATTTTGTCCCATGTGAACTCTTCTAAAACTCTTTTTCTGCCGTTTTTTCCTAGCCATTTCCTTTTGTCTTGATTTTCTAAAGTGCTGTTTATGCCCCATGCGATGTCTGAGGGGTTGTTAGGGTCAACATGGAAACCGCATTGTTCTTCACCACAGCAGACAACTATTTCGCGCATTCCGCTAACTCCAGCGGCACCCACGACTACTGGACGTTCCATGCTCATTGCTTCAAGAGCAACTATTCCGAATGGTTCGTATAGGCTTGGGAAAACCGCCATGTCGCATGCTGCATAGTGCAGAATACGTTCTTCTTCGGAAACAAAGTTAAAGTTCAGTTTGACAGAATCTTGCAGTCTCATGGTTCTGACCAAGTTGACTAAGTAGTCCTGTAAATCGCCAACGCCTAGAATAACCAGTTTTGCTTTGGGATGTTTTTGCAGAACGTGCGGCATAGCCATTATCAGCTTGTCAACGCCTTTGACGCCTACAAGTCTTCCGACAAAAAGAATCATTAATTCGTCATCTTTTATGCCATAAGAACCCCGTATTCTTTTGGCTTCTTCAGCGCTAATAGTTTCTGGATTGTATTTTTGAGGGTCAACGCCATTATAGCATACTTGGATTTTGTCTTTTGGAAAGCCTAACTTCATAAGCTCCTCTTTCATTGCATACGAAACTGTCACAATAAGGTCAGCAGCTTTAGCGCCGCGAAGCTCAATGTTGCTTACAACTTCTGAACCGTTTCCAAGTGTTCTTCCTTTTTCTGTGGAGTGAACGTGGAATGCAAATGGTAACCCAGCTTCTTTTTTAACAGTTATTCCGCTTATTGCAGAAAGCCAGTCGTGAGCTATTACAATGTCGTATTTGAAGTTCTCCTTTTTGATTAGTTCGTTGACAAGTTTTGATGCACTTAAATAATTGTAAACAAGAATTTTGGAGAAAAGCTGGATTCCTCTACCCCATTTTCTAACGTCTTCCGCAAGCACGTCTGGAAGCGAATCGGATATGTCGATGTGTAATGGACGGTGGATTTCTATGCCTCTCCAAATCTCTCTGGTCGGCAAGCTGCCAACATCATCGTTCATTGTGAAGACTGTCACGTCATGGTCCATTAAGACAAACTTTCGCGTAATTTCAGCGGCATACGTTCCTAAACCGCCAACGATTTTTGGCGGGTATTCGTAGACAAGCACAGCCATTTTCATTTTGTGGTCCTCTTTTATCTTGATAGTAAGGTATTGCTTAATGAAGGCATTGCTTATTTACTTTCCTAGACGCACATGTTTACTTCAAGCTTGACACATCATTAGTAACGTGATTGGTGTGGTTGAGTGTTACTTTTTTTACTGAGAATGCCTTATTCCTTTTAGTCATTAATTTTTGTTCAATTCACTAGTTTTTCTTTGTTGTCTAAAAGGTATGGATAAAGGAAAATTTGAAAAGTCTATAAAGCACATATTAACATATTAAATGGAGTGCAACGAAATGAGCATTTCACCCATTAAACGGTTAATTATTGAAACCATGTGGATGTTAGATAAACCTACAAAGACCAATGAGATAGCTAAAGAAACGGGGTTGGCTTTTCGTCAGGTCATGATGCACTTGATGGGACTAACGCGCATGGGATATTTGGAATCGCCAGAGAAAGGCGTTTATGTCCTCACAGAAAAGGGTAAGAAAACGCTTGGTTTCCCAGAAATAGATAACGGAAAAGCTGCAGAGATTCTCACTTACCTACCATTAGAAAAATCATTCCACTTTTACGTCGATATTGGAAAACCCCTAAACATTCACGCAGCTAGCCTTCAAGACTTCTGCGACAAAATCATGAAAGTTGACCCAGCTTCAATAGAATTTCACATCAACCGTGGAGATTTTGAAGCGTGGTTTATGGGGCTAGGCGACATTGAATTGGCACGAAAGACGTTGCTGTTAAAAGAGCATAAGTTTTTTGGGGAAGAACTACGCCAGAAGCTTTACGGAATTGTGAAAAGTCGATGCGAAGAGTTAGCTAGGATAAGGAAAAAAGCGGCCGCAGCCAACTAATTCTTTGTAAGCTTTAAGCTGGTTCGAAGCGTTCTTTGAGTTTTTCTAGAGTTTGCTGTAAGGTTGTGTATTCCATTTCTTCGGGACCTAGGCGTGCTGGTTCAAATTCTCCCATGCGCCTAAGCATAGCCGCATACTCTAAGGCTTCACGTCTCGCTAATGCAAATGCAGCGTCGTCGAATAAGTCGGCAATCATTGGTTTTCCGTTGTCGTCGCTTGCAATTTTACCGTTTGCAATTTGAAAGCCTAATGCGACGATTCTTGGAGGACCGTCAAAAGCTGTGCATTTGGCGTCTTTCATCCCGACTGGCATTATGGGTCCCCAATGGCTTCCACGCATCCATCCTTCAACTAGGTAGCTGTGCATGAATGGTACAAGTATTTCGCCTACTGCAGGTAACCCATGTTGTGCGCGTATGACCATGACTGGGTCGTCTTTTCCGATGTATTTGCCTGCTATCTGTGAAAGTCTGGTCACGCTGCCTACCGCGCATATTAGGTTGTCTCTGGTTCGCCAAACACGTGAAATCATATAGCGCTGTACTGTTCCTATTAGGGCGATTAATTCGTACATTTCCTCTGGACATTTGAGTGTTACTTTTTTGTTTTCTATAGTGTCTAGCACTTCGAATTTGAAGCCGCCAGTCATGTTTGGGTCGATTACGAGTCCAGCAGTGTTCATTGGGTCGGCGAAAATGCGGAAAAGTGGATAGTTGAATGCTCCGCTTGAAGTTTTGTCTGCTGCTAATACTACGATTGGGTCTGAGCCTCTTTCTTCTATTTCCATTTCTGCGAAGCCTGGACCCATTCCGCGGATGTTTCCGCTGAATGCTGTTTTGAGAAGGTCTTGTCCTGCACCGTAAAGTTTTAGTTCTAATGCTTTGTTTGCGGTTTCTTGGAATGTGTCCCAAGCGAGTTTGTGGATGTCTGTGTTTGCTTCTCCGTTTTCGTGTACCATGAGTAGTTGTAGGTCGTCTCCAACGTTGAATACGTAGTAGCTGTTTATCAAGCCTTCTTCTTTTGCTTTTTTGAGGTTTTTTTCTGCGATGTTAAGGAGGGGTTTTGGGACGATGTGGTGACCAGCTAGTGAGCCTACGTCGCATTTGATTAGGGAGATTGTGGTTTTTTGTGGCATGAAGCACCACTCAATCGTATGCTTCAGTTTAGAGTTAGGGGTTGTAGGTTTTAAAAGACTTCCGAAGGTGAGTTAGCAAAAGAGACATAAAACTAAAGAATTGTTTATAGTAGTGTGGTGGGAACTCTTTGATGGAGAAGTTGAGGGTTGTTTCTGTTAAGATACCGGAAGAAGTTTACAAGGAGATGGTTTTGCGGGTTCCGGAAGGCGAGAGAAGCGATTTTATTCGTGATGCTATTTTGGAGAAGCTGCAGAAAACGCCTAAGCCGGACAAGCTTTTGGAGTTGGAGCAGCGAATGGATAAGGTGGAGAAGGAGTTTTCTGAGATAAGAAGGTATCTTGCCGATTTAGAGTTGCTTACGCATGAGCGTGGAGCAGCAAATCCTCACACGTTTTGTATTGATGAAACAGACCACAAAATAGTGGATTATCTTATTCATTATAAGGGTGCAACAACGCCTGAATTGGCGGAATATTTGAAGGCAAACAGGTGGTTTGTTTTGAATAGGCTGAAAAGAATGCAGAAAGCGTCTAAACAGCAGCTTGGAAAACCTATCATAGTGTTTTATCCAGGCGAAAAGTCAGGTAAGAAGAAAGCATGGTGGATAAATGAAGAGTTAATGGAAGCTTAATGTTTGAGTGTTGTTGTAATAGCCGTGCTTACAGGTTATAGCCCCCCCTTATAAATAGGTTGAATTAGAGTTTAGACTTGATATGCTTGGAGCAGTACAGTAACAATTAATTTGTGTTGCCAATACATTGTTCAGCAGAGAAGCGAAGGGCCCGTAGCCCAGTATGGATTAAGGCGCCGGCCTCCGGAGCCGGAGAACCGGGGTTCAAATCCCCGCGGGCCCGCTGAACATTTATTTATGTTTGTTTTTGGGTTTGTGACGGCAAAAACACTAAATCTTTGCAAATAGTAATAGTTTGTTTCTTAATGTGGGGTTGCAGCTGATTTGAAGATTAAGGTGGCAGCGGCTTTTTTGGCAGTTTATCTTATTTGGGGTTCGACTTACTTGGCGATTAGGTTTGTTATTGAGTCGTTGCCGCCGTTTTTCATGGCTGGGACACGGTTTTTGGTTGCGGGAGCGGTTTTGTATGTTTTTATTCGATTGCGTGGTGTGGAAGGCGAAACTAGAGGTGATTGGAGTTGTGCTTTTGTTTTGGGCGGGTTGATGTTGTTGGGTGGGCATGGTGCTGTTGTGTGGGCGGAGCAGTGGGTACCTTCTGGTTTAGCATGTTTGTTGGTTGGCACTGTGCCTTTGTGGATGGTTTTTCTGGATTGGTTGTGGAACAAGCATAAGCCAAACGTTAAGGTTGTTGGCGGAGTAGTTTTGGGTTTTGTCGGTGTTATCTTGCTTGTCGGCGGAGTAGAAAGTTTAGGCGCTAGCAGCGTTGACCTCGCCGGAGCTGGAATTATCGTTTTTGGTGCTTTCTTGTGGGCAAATGGTTCGCTGTATTCACGTTCTGCCAAACAACCAAAGTCACAGTTGTTAGCCACTGCATTGGAAATGGTTGCTGGTGGAATATTGTTACTTTTGGCAAGTTTGGTAACTGGAGAACTGAATCGCGTAAGACTGGATTTGATTTCCATACGTTCATTGGTCAGCTGGGTTTATCTCATCGTGTTTGGCGCGCTTGTTGCATTTACTTGTTACATTTGGTTGCTGAAGGTGACTACGCCGGCGAGGGTCTCGACATACGCCTATGTAAACCCAATTGTGGCGATGTTTCTTGGTTGGACGCTGGCAAATGAACCGATAACTGCAAGAAATGTGGCAGCCGCAACACTAATCCTCACCGCAGTAGTCATCATAACAACATATGAGACACGCAAAAAGAGCCAAGAAAACAAGTAAAAACAGCACCAAATAATCAATTGACGCTAAATTGAACTTTCATAAGCCTTTAACAGCGCGTTTATATCGTTTCCCACGTTTTCTCCATTGTATCCGCCTTCTAACACAAAAAACGTGTGCTTTCCAAGCTTGGCAATCCTTTTTCCAATTTCTCTATAGCCTTTTTCTGTAAGCCCAAGGCTCGCTAAATCTCCTGCGTGAGTGTCAAACCCAGCGGAAACCGCGACCACTTCGAACCGTTCCATGTCAACTGAACTCAGAGCCTTATCAAGCGTTGCCATGTGTACTTCGTCTCCGCAGTCAGGCGGCAACGGAAAATTTAGGCAGTTTCCTTCGTGAAAAATGCCTGTGCCCGGATAATTTGGGTGTCTATGTAAGGAAACGTAGGTGACTTTTTCGTTGCCTAAGAAAATCTCTTGTGTGCCATTGCCATGATGCCCGTCTATGTCCAGAATAAGCGTTGGCTTGTTTAGGTGTTTTACTGCAATTGCGATGTTGTTGAAGTAGCAGAATCCTCGCGTGTAAGCGCCTAAGGCGGCACCATTCACGCCAGCATGATGCCCAGGTGGACGCATAATTGAGAAACCGCCAACTTTAGCTGCCAATATTGCTCCGCCAGCCGCTAATCGGGCGAACTCAAAAATATTGTCATAAGCGGGAGTGTCTCCATCAGCAACCAAACCTTTCCTAACGCCCCAAACATAATCCACATCATGCACACGAAGCAAATCATCCTCGCTGGCGGGTTCGGGCTCCAAAAATTCGTATCCAAGATTTTTCAAAATTTCTGCGGCTTTCCTAACTCTCTCTGGTCCTTCAATGTGATAATGTCCATATCCTAAACATTTTTCGGAAAAGATGATTTTAGTTCGCATATTTCCACGGCTGACAAGCTAATTGATTTTCAAATTAAAATATAACCTCATCTCTTTAAATGGTGAGAAACTCTTTGGCGATTGAGGCTAACATGCGATGGTTTCAGTGAACCCCTTTGCAGAGTTCCGTAGTGAATGTGAAAAAATCCTAGCAGAGGCTTTAAAGAAAGCTTTTTCTGAAACCCAAATTCCCGAGTTAACTTTTGAGAAACCACCAGTTCCAGAGTATGGACAACTTGCGTCTTCTGTATGTTTTGAGCTTGCCAAGAAAATCGGCAAAAAGCCACTTGACGTAGCTAAATTGTTAACGAAGACTATTAAAAAATCCAAATTAGGCTTAACTAAACGGGTAGAGCCCGCTGGAGCTGGATACGTAAACTTTCACGTAGATTTCGCAAAGTTTTCAGCTTTAACTGTTGAGTCAGTTTTGCAGTTTGATGCAGACTACGGTTTTGTCAAAACCGAAAAACCACAAAAAATCATCGTGGAGCACACAAGCGCGAATCCAGCACATCCCATACACATTGGAACCGCCAGAAATCCCATGATAGGCGATTCGCTCGCTCGCATACTAAACGCTAGAGGACACACAGTTTTTCGTCACTTTTATGTTGATGATGTTGGTCGGCAAACAGCGGTTATGGCTTATGGTTACGAGAAACTTGGCAAACCAAAACCCTCAGAGAAGCCAGACCACTTTATCGGCAAAGTCTACACAATAACAAGCTGCATAGTCGAAATCAACCGCCTAAAAAAAGAGCTAGACCGCGCCAAAACGGTTTCAGCCATGGAAGAAATTGCCAAAATCAACCGTGAACTGGACGAATGGATGGCTGTGGCTGTTGAGTTAAAAGAGAAATACTCAGACCTTTTCGAGAAACTCCTTGAGAAAATAAGCAAGGACGAAGACCCAGAAAGCGAGATTGGAAGGCTGAACAGAGCCTACGAGATGGGAGAAGAAAAAGCAAAAAAACTCGTGAGAGAAGTTGTTGAACTCTGCATGCAAGGTTTTACTGAGACCCTCAGCCGCGCGGGAGTTATCTTTGATTCGTGGGATTGGGAAAGCGATTACGTATGGAGCGGCAAAGTTTCCGAGGTTATTCAAAGACTAAAGACTACACCATATGTTTTCACTTTGGGCGGGGTTCTGGAATTTGATGCAGATAAAGTTGCAAGAAACTATGATTTGAAGAGTAAACTTGGATTGAGAGAAGATTATGAAATTCCGCCTCTAACGCTTGTGCGTGCAGATGGCACAACACTGTACACGACGCGGGACATCGCCTACACGTTGTGGAAGTTTGAACAGGCAGACAAATACATTAATGTTATAGGAATGGAGCAAACCCTCGCTCAATTACAACTGAAAATTGCGTTGCACGCTATAGGCTATGGCAAGCACGCTGAAAACCTGGTGCACTTCGCTTATAATCTCGTTTCTTTGCCGGGTTACAAGATGAGCAGTCGAAGAGGACACTACATAATGTTTGACGAAGTAATGAACGAAGCAGTTGAACGCGCTTACGAAGAAGTTTCGAAGCGCTCTCCACAACTGTCTGAAAAAGAAAAAAGAGACATTGCAGATTTTGTTGGCATAGGCGCAGTCCGCTATGCCTTGGTTGAGGTTGACCCTTCCAAACCTGTCGTGTTCACGTGGGACCGCGTACTGAACTTCGAAAAAAACAGCGCACCCTACATCCAATACACACACGCAAGAGCATGCAGCATCCTACGCAAAGCCGAAAGAAAACCAGAAAAACCAGACTACAAGCTACTGAAAGAGCCGCTTGAACACGAAATAGTCTTGGCACTTGCTAGTTTTCCAGACACTTTCATTGAAGCATCAGAATACCTCAAACCAAACATGATTGCTGACTTCGCTAACGCTTTAGCAGACAAATTTAACACTTTCTATAATGCGTTTCCCGTGATAAAAGCTCAACCGCAAGAGCTCAGCGATGCAAGACTGGCCTTAACGGATGCTGTTAGAATCGTGTTAAGAAATGCTCTTAACCTAATTGGGATTAAGGCGCCGGAGAAAATGTAGCTTCGTTTACGGCACTCCTTGAATTATTTGCACTGCCGTACTTGTTCCTATCCTGTTTGCGCCAGCTTTTATCATGGCGATTGCGTCAGCGTACGTTCTTATTCCGCCTGCTGCTTTAACACCCATGTCTTTGCCAACCGTCTGCCGCATCAACCTTACGTCTTCTGCCGTTGCACCTTTACCAAACAAACCAGTCGATGTCTTCACAAAATCAGCTCCAGCTTCTTTTGCAAGTTTACACGCAATTATTTTCTCGTCTCTGGAGAGAAAAGTGGTTTCTATTATGACTTTGACGATGATGCCCTTAGATAGTCGTTTAATGTCCATAACCGCCGCAATGTCTCGCTTCACAGCCTCGTAATCGCCAGATTTCATCGCGCCCAAATTAATGACCATGTCTAATTCTTCTGCGCCGTCTTCAACTGCTTTAACGGCTTCCAAAGCCTTTATTTCCGGCAGCGAAACGCCAACTGGAAATCCAACAGTTGAGCAGACCTTGACATTTGAGCCTTTAAGGATTGAAGCGGCAAGTTTCACGTAAAATGGATTGACAACTGCGCAGCGAAAACCATATTCAGCGGCTTCTTTGCATAACTTTTCAATTTCGCTTTTTGTAGCTGTTGCCTTCACGTTTGTGGAATCTATCATTTTGGCTAATTCGTCCTTTGAAATCTTCAAGTACATTCACGCATCCAGCGTTAGACTACAACAGAATCACATTTAACTTCTATGCTTTTCCGCAGTTTAGCATAATAAAAACTCATATACTAGTCGCTATATCATAAACGGGCGGTGCACAGTCATGGTTGAAGAGTACTTTAAGAGAAAAGTTGAAGCCATAGAAGTGAAAGAAAAAAGTATTTCTCAACTTTTGGCGGAGATGAGCAGAACAGCCTATCAAGGAAGAAAGCTTGGAGAGGCTGTGGAAGTTTGGGAAGCCATGCTGAAAGAAAAGGACTTAACAATCATCATGGGCTTTTCGGGTTCAATGAGCACAGCTGGACAGTGGAAGATAATTAATTGGCTTATGGAAAACCGCTTCATCGACGTTCTTGTCTCTACAGGCGCAAATGTCTCTGAAGACATTGTGGACGCTATGGGTTTTGGATATTGGCAGGGAAGCCACATGGTGAACGATGAGGCGCTTCTAAAAGCTGACATAAACAGGTATTATGATGTGTTTGGCAAGGAATCTGATTATAGGAAAATGGAAGAGTTGATGACTGATTTCTTGTTAACCTTGCGAACGGACTTCACATACTCTTCTATGGAGCTTCTTTACTTGTTCGGCAAGTGGCTCAGCAAAAAAGGAATAAAAAGCATAGCCGCAGTAGCATCAGAAAACAACGTGCCAATTTTCTGTCCTGCAATCTCCGACAGCGCTTACGGCGAAGCCTTTCTAATGGCTAAAAACATGGGACACCCAATCGTAATAGATTCAGTCAAAGAGTTCGACCAGTTCGTTGGCATAGGTGAAAAAACAAAGGACATTGGCGTAATCTACATAGGCGGGGGAGTACCAAAAGACTTCACACAACTAATCGCAATATCCGTCTCGCCGAAAACCATGGACAAAGGCGTGCCCGGAAGAGAAGGTTTCAAACGTAAAAGTGTCCAAGAATATTATTATCCGCACAAATACGCAATACAAATTACAACCGACTCGCCCCAATGGGGTGGCTTGTCAGGTTGCACTTTGGAAGAAGCGGTTAGCTGGGGCAAAATCCATAGCGAAGGAAAAAGAGCCGTTTGCTACTGCGACGCAACAATAGCTTTGCCACTCATAACGCATGCGTTAAATGAAAGGGTGAAAGCTAAAAGGAAAGCTCCAGACCTTTCGTGGCTATTCAGCCAAGTAACTTAGGACTTTTCTTTAATCTACTTATCAGCGAACTTATCATCACGGGCAGTATAAGTGAAGCATCGCCCTCAATCATTATGCGTTTTGCTTTCGCGCTTATTTTTCCCCACGAGACTGCTTCTCGTGGTCTAGCACCGGAGAGGCTTCCATCCCATTCGTCGGCAGTGCTTATGTAAACCGCGTAGTCTAAGCCTTCTCTGAATTGGTTCCACCAAAGCGTATGATGTTTTGAGATGCCTCCGCCCACTATTAGTGCGCCGGTTTTTTTCGCGTTGTAAACGATATCGCTGAGTTCTCCAGAATCTTTTAAAAGGTTAATTTTGAAGTTGTGGTCTTGAGAGAAAAGCCACAGTTGGTAACCCACGGCGCCGTCTGTTATGCCTGGCACGTAAACTGGTATTTTGTTTTTGGCTGCCCAATAGAGAATGGAGCCTTCGTTGCAGATTCTTTTTCCAATTTCGCGGCACAACTGACTGGATGAGAGTTCTTTTTCGCCTTCTTTCCATAAACTCTGAAGCAGCTCCTGCATTTTTTCTTCGATTATTACGCCGTAGCTTTCGTTTGGGACGAGCACGTTTCCTAAACGGTTCACGCCTTTCTTGCGAAGTTCAGCGTCATTCATTACAAATGAGCCTTTGTAATAGTTTTTCCAGCATCTGGCAATGTCGTGGTCAAGAGCCCCGCAAGTGGTGATTACAACATCGACAAGTTTTCTTTTCACGAGGTCTTTGAAAACGCCTCTTGTTCCGGTAGCTACAAGATTGCCTGTGAACGAGAGAAACTTTACGCAGTCACGCGTCCTAATCATGCGTTCCAGAATATTCACGCTCAGAGCCAGTTTTCCTGCGGTAAAACCCCATGCTTTCTCCATCTGTTTTACTAGAGCATCCACAGTCATTTTCTCTGAAAGCTCATAATCATCAACAATGTTCTTCGGCATTAGACGTGTTCTCCTTCAGATATGACAAAATGGGATGTTAGAATAAATAACTGTCGAAAATTAATGTGGCATCTCTACATCCAAAAATAATTTGAGAGTGAGGCTAGTCTGTCAAATATTTTATGATTTTCTCGTACACGTCCTTGTTCCGCAAGTCTTCTTGTCCCGCGTATATGCTTGGGTTGTCGTTAACTTCCACCACCAAATAGTTACCATCAACCTCTTTAATGTCCACTCCATACAGTCCATTTCCCACAACTCTACATGCCTTCAACGCCGTCTCCTTCAATCCGACTGGCGCATTTTCTTTTTTAAGCGACACCGTCCTGCCCCAAACAAAGCTGGGCTTACCACGACGTTTAGCGCCATGCTTCCATCTTCCCTTCGGCACCATATACTTGCAAATGTATAAGACTTCACCGTTTAATACACCGACTCGCCAGTCAAAAGCAGTTGGCGTAAACTTTTGCACCGCCAACACATCAGATTTTCTGAAAAATCTTTTTGCAACTTCACGGAAACTTGTTTCACAAGCAACTTTTTCCACGTATCTTGAGAAACTCGTGTATGGCGCTTTAACCACGACTGGTCTTCCGAACGTTCTGAAGATTTCTAATATGCGTTTATGATGGAAGTCGTCTTTGTTAACTATGATTGTTGGGATGCGCGGCACATCATATTTTTCGAAGAGCGAATACAAGTGAATCTTGTTTCCGCAGATTTGTATCGATTTGGGGTCGTCAACAACTCTTAAACCATTCTCCCAAGCAGTCTTGGAAACTATGTACGCAGTAAAAAGCGGGTCAGTTGTCGCTCTAATAAAGACAGCGTCATACTTTGGAATTTCCAGAAGATTCTCTCGAAACATGAAATTAAAGTTGTGACCTAGTTTTTCCGCTGTAAACTTGAAATTTTCGAGCGCTTTGGCTTCTTTTGGGTCTGTAAAATTATATTTTTCGACAAAACAGGCGATGTTAGCCAACCCGATGTTCACCATTCTTAGAAATTTGCCAAATTTCTTCGCTAATTACTTTTAAGTCCTTTGGTGAGAGTTCCTCTTTTCTTAATGGTTGAAGTCCGCATAAGTAAGCTTCCTTTTCTACACGTTGAACATGCAATTTGCAAAGTGGAATCCCGAAAACCTCGTACACCATCTCCGAAATCTCTCTTATTTTTCTATCCATTTCACATTTCCCAAAAATTGACTTAAACGATGTCACCTCGCCTTGGAGAGGTTGCGCACAAACAGGAAACTTGTAATTCATTTCTAAACTTTTTACTGCTCTGTAAAGGGCGCTTCTATTTTTTGCAATTTTAAAGCCATCGTATGAGAACGGGTTTACTGCGAAAAGAACAGTTGGAAAGCCAACTTCAGCCATTATTTGCTTCACAGAACCAGTTACTATGTAAGGTATCGTTGGAATGCCCGCTTTTGAAGCGCGAAGCAGCAGAATTGGCGTTCTGTAAGCGTCAACCAAGTTCTCGCTTGTTGGAATCACTGGGTTACCTAAAATTTCCGCATGCAAAGACACGTAATATCCAGTTTTCAAATAGCGATAATCATTGTTAATGTTGAGAGTAAAATCTTTAATTGACGATTCAAGAAACGTTGACGGCTTCATTGTAGGCAAATCTGTGGTTAGGTCGATGTTTGAGACGACCAACACGCATTAAGCACCAGACAATTGAAAAAGCGGTATTTGCTTCAGACTATTTAAAATTAACTGTAATTTTTATATCATATTCCAGAAACAAGTAGGATTTAAAAAAGGGAACAGCCACGTACAAAACTTTAGAAGTTCTCGGACCAGAACATGAATTTTCCATAGTAAACGAAGAACTCAAAGCATTGCCAATCGTTGACAAAATCATAAAAGATTTCCGCGGACGCATCGTAAACTTCGTAGAACAGCCAAACTTCACTTTTGGCAAGGAACTTCAATTACACGTAATGGAAATAAAACCAAACGAGCCTTTCAAATCGCCCGTAGAATTTGAAGAAAACATGCACAAAGCAGTTCTCGCCATAGCCGATTTTTTAGAAAGAAAATACAAAGCAAGCCTTCTCGGAACCGGCATGCACCCACTACTAAAACTTAAAGACACTGGAATTTGGCCTCATCGCCACAAGCAGATTTATCAGGCTTACAGCAAAGTTTTCAATCTCAAACAACATGGGTGGCTTAACATTCAAAGTTTTCAGTTGAACTTGCCATATTCCAGTGAGAAAGACGCAGTTTTGGTGCATAATTTGCTTGCAGAAATATGCACTTACTTGCCTGCCATCTGCGCGTCTTCGCCCCTATTTGAGGGACACTTAGGGAACTACGTTGACACGCGCTTACATTTTTATATGTTAAACCAAAAAGAAGTACCTTCCATAACTGGCGATGTAGTGCCAGAATATGTTTCCTCGTTTAGGCAGTACAAAGAAGATATTATTGGCAAATATTCCTTAGACCTTGTCAAGGCTGGCGTAAACGATTACCTTCCTTATCAAGACTGGGTTAACTCTCGCGGAGTAATTTTCCGATTTGACAGAAGAGCCGTTGAAATACGAGTAATGGACGAGCAGGAATGTGTTAAGTCAGACGTGGCTTTGAGCTGTTTTGTGAGAGCTTTGCTGAGAGGGTTATTAAAAGACGGCAAAACGGAGTTTTTGTCTCACGAAATGTTAGTGAAAGATTTCAACTCAATAATCCGAGAAGGATTAAAAGCACATGTTTTGCACCCTTATGGAAACACTGCCCGTCATGTTTGTAAATATTACATGGATACTGCTTGGAAAAATGCGACGGATGAAGAGAGAAAATATCTTCCATTAATAAAAAAGAGGCTGGAATGTGGCAATCTGTCGGAAATTATCAGAGAAAGAATCTTGAGAAAAGCACAAAAGACAGATTTGCATGAGGCAATAGTAAGCGTTTACTTAACACTTATAAAGTGTCTTATAAATAATCAACCCTACTTCTAAAAGCAATAAGGAGAGGCTTCCATGACTACTAAAGAAGAACGACAAAGCAACTTCTTCGACGTCTGCGGCTCTTGCAAAATCAGCTGTTGCCAAGATGCGTATCCTCCCATAACAGACCAGCGTAGGCGAATAATTGAAGCGTATTTGAAAGAGCAAAAGATTATGATTGAGAACCCATTTGTTCACGAGGGATACACCTTTCCAAGAGGAGATGCAGAAGGCTACTGTATATTCTATGATAAAAAAACAAGAAAATGCCAAGTGCACCCTGTAAAACCAGAAACATGCGTCGCCGGACCAATAACCTTCGACATAAACAAAAAAACCCAAAAAATCGAATGGTACCTTAAAATGGAAAAAATATGCCCCTTAGCAGGAAAAATGCACAGAAATCAGCCAGTTCTCAAAAAACACGTTGAAACAGCAAAAAAAGAAATCTTGAAACTCGTAAACGAACTTGATGCTGAGGCACTACAAACTATACTGAAAAGAGACGAACCCGACACGTTCAAAATAGACGAAAACAACATTGAAAAGGACATCTTAAACAAATTATCCAAAAATGACGAACCCTAATGGATTAAACCCCCGTTAAGATTCTCGATATTAAACATTATCTATATTGCGAAGAAAAGCAACAGTAAAAGAAAAACTAGACAAAGGTGAAAATTAGCGGGCCCGCTGGGATTTGAACCCAGGATCTCCGGCTCCGCAGGCCAGTGTCCTAATCCTGCCTAGACTACGGGCCCAGAACAGACTTTGTGTTTGTAGTAGAAAAGGATTTTTGGTTAACTCGCATTTGCGTTTGTCAGTGCTCGTTCTAGCGCGTTTATTACGTTTTGTTTTCCCATTGTCATGATGTATGGTCCGAGCCTTGGTCCTTGTGGTACGCCTATTAGGATAGTGTATAGGATTTTGAAGAATGAGGCTGGTTGTAGTCCGTGTTTTTTGGCTGTGTCGAATATGGCGTTTTGTATTTTTTCTGCTTCGTCTTCGGTTTTTAATATTTCAAGCAGTTCTGCTGTGGCAGTTTTTTCTTCGGTGGTTAGGCTTACTTCTGTTTCTTTTATTTCTTCAAAATCTTTTGTCCAATTGAACGCGTAGTCAATCCGCCTTTTTAATTCATCGTCAAGTGTTTGGTTTTTCTGCAAGTAACCGTAGCTTCGAAGTGTCTCAGTGATAAACTCTTCTTCGCGACCTTTCGGCGCCATTTTAGCTAGAAAAGTCAGAATGTTATAGGGAACGTGGGTGCTTGGCTTATGTGGTGGCTTCATTGCCCAGCAATACTCGTAGAGTCCTCGAAGTTTTGCAAGTTCTCGTTTATCTTTCACTGTTTTCTTTCCGAAATACAAATCTTCTAAGTAATCCAGCTCGTTCATGTAAGAAGGAATGTCAGTTACGTCTAAAGTGCGCGAGCCAACAAACCTTTTCAGCATAAGTAGCATAAGCGATTGAGGCGAGCCATACTTAAACCATGTCTGTGGAGTAAACACTACCCCAGCTGATTTTGAGAGCCTTTTGCCGCTCTTGTCCAGGAACAACTCGTATTTTGCGTGGGACGGTGGTTCCCAGCAGAATATGTCTCGGCATATGCGGTCGTTCACCCGCACGGAATCCGCAACTTCCTTACCGAAAGCCTCAAACCGTATGTCTAAAGCTTTCCATCTTACTGCAAATTCGCCCTTCCAGCTTAATTTGCCGTCGCCTTTCCTATAGTCCACCTCGCCTTTATGTCCGCACCCTTCAAGCCATCGTCCTTTAACTTCCATTCCCTCGCATGAGTAGAGAATTTTGCCTTCTTTCGGCAAGAAATCGTAGGTTTTGGTTGTGTATATGCGTCCGCAGTTTTCGCAGACTGCGAAATAGGGTAAAACTTCTAGAAACTTTTCTTGCCCGACTTCTTCTTTGACTATTTCTCCGATTTTCTTTGCGTTGGTGAGCACGGTTTTGATTTCTTCGTTAAACAATCCTTTTCGGTAGACTTCCGTGCCAGACATGAACGTGTATTCTATTCCGCATTTGTCAAGTGCTTCCAGAAGCAGTAAGGTCATGTGCTCGCCATAACTTGCGTGACAACCGAAAATGTCAGGAATATCTGTTACTGGACGTCCTAAGTGCTCTTCTAGCGATTTTGGCATTCCAGCTGGAACTTTTCTTAGTCCGTCTTTATCATCTGCAAAAGCGATAAGTTCAGATTTGAAGCCTTGCTCTCTGAGCGCTAAAGTCACGGCGAAAGACCGCGCTGCATCGCTTAGATTGCCGATGTGTGGAAAGCCAGAAGCTGCTATGCCCATTTCGGTTCGAATTGGGTCTAAGCTTCTGCCTAGTTTCTGTTCTCTTTCGATTATTTTCGCTGCCATTTTGTCGTACCATGTTCCTCGACCGATTATTTTCTGGCTCATTCGCAGTCTAGCCTCTATTAGCATTAGTTGGACGTAGATAAAAAATGTTTATCAACAGTGTCTTCTTATTGTCGGTTTAGCAGCTTTTTCATAGTATTCCGAATTTGGCTGGTGGGATGTCGCCTTTTATGACTGTTCCAGTTGCGCCGTCAACGTATAACTGGTAAGTTTTGCCTTCGTAATCGTATTTTATGAACCATATGGGGGCGTGTAAGTAAACTGTTTGGTTTATTTTAATTTCGTTTCTCATTTCAATCACTCTATCCACGTCTTGCATCGCTAGATGCCGGTGATGTTCCTCAATTTCTTGTTTAGCCCGTTCAACTGCTTCGTCCTTGTCGATTTCGCTGTTAAGAGTTTTAGCAAAATCCTCAATTCGTCTGAAATCGTATGGAACTTTGCCATCTAAAGGCACATCATATTCTCTAGTTGGGAATTCGGTCGCTTTTCTTGCAAGAACAAGCCAGTCATATTCTTTCGCTATTCGACCTTCCTTAACGACCGGAGGAGCGATTCGCTCAAATATTCCCTTATAAATAGTCTCCACTTTCGCAGTCACAACCCAAAACGGCACATACACAAGGGTTTTTTCCGTAAGTTTTGATTTTCGGGCAAGGTCTGGCGGTTTCAAAAAACCGCTGCGCATCCAGTTTCTTATTGCTTCTTCGATTTGCGTCTGGTCGTACTCGTTCAGCAACATTGAGTGTTCGAAAATGAAGGCTTTTCCCGTTTGTATAACGACAGTATAACCGCAGTATCTGCATGTTGCTATGATTTCGCCTGGCTTGAAAGAGATTGGCGCCCCGCAATGCGAACAACTAATCGTTTCGACGATTGACATTCAATTTTCACGTTTTCTGCTTTTCTCTCTTTATAATTTCTCTGGCTACGATGATGCCAGATGCTGAGGCTTGAACTAGTCCGCGTGTGACGCCCGCGCCGTCTCCAATGGTAAATAGATTGTTTATTTTTGTTTCTAAGCAGTTGCTCAACTGAAGTTTTGAGGAGTAAAATTTCACTTCAACACCGTACAAGAGAGTGTCTCTGGAATAGATGCCTGGAATCAGATTATCCAAGGCTTGAAGCATTTCTCTGATGTCTGCGAGGTAACGGTATGGCAAAACGAAACTGAGGTCGCCTGGCGTGGCATTTTTTAGTGTGGGAATGATGACGCTTCGTGAGATTCTTTCGGCTGTTGACCTTCTTCCTGCTTCTAAATCGCCTAGTCGTTGGATTATTACACTGCCGCTGAGAAGGTTCGAGAGTCTGGCAAGATATTTTCCGTAGGCTATTGGTTCTTTGAACGGTTCAGTGAATGACGTGCTTACGAGGATGGCGAAGTTTGTGTTTTCTGTCTTTCGTTCCGCGTAGCTTTGTCCGTTAACTGTTAAAACTCCGTTGTAAGATTCTGTTATGACTTCTCCATAAGGCGCAACACAGAAAGTGCGAACTTGATCATCGAAGGATTTGGAGTAATAAACAAGTTTTGGCTCGTAAAGGGCGTTTGTTAATTCCTCCATAACAGAGGCTAAAACTTCCACTCTTATTCCAACGTCAACCGGATTGTTCAATGTTTTCAAGCCTAATGCTTGTGCTTCTGCTTGAAGCCATTCTGCCCCGCTTCTGCCTGGCGCAACGATAACGTATTTTCCAAAGAATTTTTCGCCGTTTACTGTTTCGACGCCTTCCACTGTGCCGTTCTTCACCATGAGTCCTTTGACGTCTTTTCGTGGTTTGAAATCAACTTTGTTGTTTAATTCTTGACGCATTTTTCGAAGGGTTTGTGCGCATCTTTCTGTGCCCATGTGCCGGATTTTTTGGCGAATAAGCTTCAAGCCGGCTAATGATGCTTTTCGTTCGATTTCTTCCATCTTTTCGACATCTGCTCCGTAAACGTGCTCGGTTGCGCCGAATTTCAAGTATAAACTGTCTACGTGGTTGACGAGTTCTTCGAGTTCTTTTGAAGACACGTATTCGTTGAGCCATCCGCCTACTTCTGTGGACAAGGTTAGTTTGCCATCACTGAATGCTCCGGCGCCTCCCCATCCGGATAAAACTAGGCATGGTTCACAGTGGACGCATTCGAATCCGCGGCTTGCGGGGCATTTACGTTGGTTTATGTCTGGTCCTCTGTCCAGCATTAGAATGTTATGTTTGGTTTTTTCTGTAAGTTCAAGAGCAGCGAATATTCCAGCGGGTCCTGCGCCGACGATTATTACGTCATATTTCAAATGGACTGGTCTCCTAAAGCCCAAAACAAGATGTAACAACTAGCATATATTTTTACCGAGAAGATAAACCATTAAAAACTATGTGCAGTTATGAAGCCTAAGTCACTAGCATCATTTATGAGGAACAAGACAGAGAAACTTAAGCGGTTTTTTACCAGTATTTTTGAATTGGTGTTTTTCATTTGGAGGAACAAAAATGAAGTCGCCGGGTTTAAACTTCTTCTCTCCAGCTCCGCCTACAACATGCCCTTCTCCCTCGAGAATAAACACTTCATGTTCCCATGGGTGGCTGTGAAGCGGGCTGTACCCGTTGGGCTCCATTTCGAAAAGTCTCATGGCAAAATTTGGAGCACCCATTTCTTTTGTGATAAGCCATCTTACCTTAAGCTTTGAAGCGCCTTCATCTGCTTCTTTGGCTTCAACATTCTGATAATTAGAAATTTTCATTTACTTCACCTTTTAGTTATTAATCTTTTATGGCTTCTAAGATGCTCATTACGTTCCACAATTTAACCCGCGTGTAAGGTGGCATGTTCGGGTCTTGCAGAATCTCATCTAAAATTGATATGGCATTTGAAGCTTTAACGGCGGGCGTGTACTCTGTTGTTTGCAAAGCGTTTATGGAATCTTTAGCTGCTCTTCTAATATTTCTCGGAGTCGTATTATCTTCGGAAACCTCACCCAACACAACCATCGCCTGTTTTATCCGCTCCTCATACTCTTCAAGCTTCTTTTTCCTAACCACACTCGCCACCCCATAATACTACGCGATAACCAAATTATATAGGCTTTATACTAATCTACTTTGAGGTTTTAAAACTTGCCGACAGAAAAACGGGAAGAGCAAGATGTTAAACGAATGGCAGACCTGCTCCGACAAGGCGCAACCCTCACAGAATTAGCTTGCCCCGCTTGTGCTTCTCCACTCTTCAGACTAAAAAGCGGCGACCTTTGGTGTGCAAAATGCGAAAAGAAAGTTATAATTGTAAAAGAAGGAGAAGAACCAACAAAGGCAACAAGCCCCATGGTTCTCGACACACTTGAAGCAACAGTCATGGCTAAAGTGCAAGAATTACAAAACAGAATTCAACAAGAAACAGATGTGGGAGAACTCGAAAAACTAGGTAAAGTATTATCTGAATTACTGGAAAACCTTGAAAAAATAAGAAAAATCAAAAGAACCTAGGCGGCCACTTGAATGCTTGGACTCTACGAAAACTTCCCAAAAAACATCCACAAAACAGCCCACTTCACTATTTTAGTGTCAAGTAAACGATTTCAGCAAACATTAATTCGCACGCTTCACGAGATAAATGGCGAAACCTTCAACTTAGAGGAAATCGCCGACCCCTCAGTACCTCAATGCAAAGTAGTTTTTGACTGGGGAATAGCTGAAGCAAACAACTTCAATTATTTAGACGAGGAAGAAACAAGCAAAGTGCTGAATTCCGTGTGGAAAAAGCCATGCCGAATAATGGACTTCTTTTGTGCCATACGATATTACAAAATACAAAATGAAAAGAAAACCCCATTAAAATTTGACTACTACATGCTTCGCTTTATATCAAACAAGAATTTGCTGGAAATACAAGTTTTCCATGAAAGAGGACTGCGATACACAACACCAGAAGACATAATCAACCTTATCATAAACAAAATTAACCAAGCTTCTCCACGAAAAATGCTTAAACCATCTTAGTTGTTTAGACTTTCTCACGCAAAAACTTCTTAACAACTTTTAAAATGGCGTCTGCAACTTCCTTCTTAGACTTGTTACCGTCTATTCTGATAAGCTCACCTTTTTCAACAAACTGCATGTAAACCTCACGCACTTTCAACTGCGTTTCCAAATTCTCCATCACCGACTTTTTAGACTTCAACCGTTTAATCACAGTGTGAGGGTCAACATCAATGAATATTGCTAGGTTCGGGCGTATTGCATGTTTGTTTATCATTTCAATCCATTTTAAGTCGAGTCCTGCAGCGCCTTGATAAGCCATGGAAGAATAAACATAACGGTCAGAAACCACGATGCTTCCTTCATCCAAAGCGGCAAGTATCACGTCTTTTACATGTTCAAAACGGTCAGCGGCAAAAAGCAAAGCTTCAACTACAACAGGCATTCGCTTGCCGCCATGTAGACAGTATCTTCTTATAAAATTTCCAATCTTGCCACGAGTCGGTTCAGCCGTGTAAACCGCATCATACCCAAGTTTTCTAAGCCTTCGAACAAGAAGTTTAGTTTGCGTTGTCTTTCCGCACCCGTCTAATCCTTCAACGCAAATAAAGATGCCTTTCCCTTTCATGTTTCAATCCCAAGCGTTTTAGACGTTAGGCATTATAAGAGTGAAGATGCATTAATAATTATTTAAAACATTGGAGAAAACGCCGATGCCCAAAAACTATTGGGGCGAAATAAAAGACCCAGTCCACGGATATGTATACATAACCGAGGCAGAAAAAGAAATCGTAGATTCATATCCAGTTCAAAGACTACACAGACTCCGCCAATTAGCCGGCGCAGAATACGTTTATCCCGGAGCAAACCACACACGCTTCGAACATTCCGTCGGCGTCATGTTCCTTGCAGGAAAAACCGTGGAAAGCCCCAACCTATCACAAAAAATAAGCGAAGACGAGGCAGAAATGGTTAAAATCGCAGCACTGCTTCACGACGTCGGACACGGGCCGTTTTCTCATGTTTTTGAGCATCTACTGGATAAAGAACTCGGAAAGACGCATGAAGACATGACGAAATGGATAATAACAAACAGTGAATTAAAAGACAAAATCACAAAAATCGGATACAAACCCGAAGAAATAGGAAAACTAGCAATAGGCACTTTGCACAAGCCCAAAAAGACATTCTTAAACCAAATAATCAGCAGCGCAGTCGACGTTGACAAGCTAGATTTTGTCGTAAGAGACACACATCACACAGGCGCAGAATACGGCTACGTAGACGTTTTCCGATTAATCCACGCATTAGACGTTTTAGGCGAAAACCTAGCAGTAGACGCTGGCGCGCTTTCAGCCCTTGAATCACTAATAATCGCCCGCATAGAATCCTTCAAAAGCATATACTTCCACCGCGTCGGAAGAGCCGCACAACTCATGCTTGCCATGGCAATGGAAAAAGCAAACGGAGAACTCAGGTTGACAAGTTTCAAAACTGCCGACGAGTATCTTGCCATGGACGACTATACAGTGTGGACAATGCTAAAAAACTGCAAAAAATCAAATGCAATAATAACGAATCTGGAAAGGAGAAAGATGCTTAAATGCGCTTATGAAAGAACTTTCTACGAAAAAGACGCCATGATTTCAAACATTTTCAGCCAAGAAGCATACAGAAAACAAATACAAGCTGAAATCGCACAAAAAGCAAAAGTTGAAGTTGAAACTGTCATAATAGACGTGCCCACCGTGCCATCAGTCCCATACCACCATTCAGTCCTCATGGAACCAATGGAAATCCCAGTATTTTATAGAACAAAAGAAGGCAAAATGGTTCCTCAACGTTTGAGCGAAATCTCAAAAATCTTCGAAGTTCTAAAAGGATTCATGAACATACTGCGCGTTTACACGCTTGAAGAAAACCGCGAAGAAGTCGGCAATGCAGCGTCAGAAATTTTAGGCAAAATTCCAACAACTGCGAAAATATCCTACTAAAGTGGACAATATGCAATCAGTAACATTAAAAGGGCGTGGAATCGTCGAAGGACAATGCAAAGCGGAAGCGTTAGTGTCAAGGAAACCCATAAGCTTCTTAGGCGGAGTTGATCCAGCAGACGGAAAAATAATCGAGAAAAACCACGATTTATGCGGAGAATGTGTAAAAGGCAAGGTTTTGTGTTTTCCTCACGGGCACGGCTCAACTGTAGGCAGTTACGTGTTGTATTCTTTGGCAAAGAAAAATTTGGCACCAAAAGCAATAATCAACCAAACGGCAGACCCAGTCGTAGTCGTCGGCGCCATAATAGCAGACATTCCTATGATTGACCAAATAGACATTAAGCAAATTGAGACAGGCGACTTAGTGGAAGTTGACACTTGCAAAGGCATAGTGAAAATTTTGAAAAGAAAGGAGACTCAAAAGGCTTGTATTTGACAAAGGAAGAGGAGCGCATCTACAACGGTGAATTTGGCTGGGCAAACCAAATCTGCATGAAGATACTCGTGCGTTTGGGTGAACTCTTTAATGCAACAAAACTTATCCCGATAAACTCCGCGCATGTTTCTGGAGTTTCATACAAAACGCTCGGCGACGCCCCCGCAGATTTTTTAGAAGCAATAGCAAACGCAAACGTAAAAACAAGCGTAAAGGCAACATTAAACCCTCACAGCATCGACAAGGAATATTTATGTAAGAAACTGCCATCCGACATATGTAAAAAACAAAGACAAATTTTAGAATATTTCAATAAGATGGGTTTCAAAAATTCTCTCACATGCACGCCATATTACTTGGAAAAGCCAAGACGCGGCTCACATCTTGCATGGGCTGAATCGTCCGCTGTGGTCTACGCCAATTCGGTTATTGGAGCGTGGACAAACCGGGAAGGAGGACCAAGCGCTCTTGCCGCGGCGATTATTGGAAAAACACCAGACTATGGGGTTCACAGGGCTGAAAATCGTCAACCTCAAGTTTTGGTGAACATAGAAAGCCCGTTGCGGAATGAAGTGGAATTTGGCGCTTTAGGGATATTTCTTGGCAAAATTTTGGAAGACAAAATTCCAGTAATTCAAGGGTTGCAAGGCGCTTCACAGGACGAATTGAAACAGTTAGGCGCTTCTCTTGCATCAACAGGAATGGTTAACATGTTCTACCATAACAAAAAAAGAGTAAACGCCAGCGAACTTGAAAAAGTAAACGTGAAGACTGACGACATAAAGCGAACCATGGAAGAGCTAACAACCGCTACTACAGAGAAGCCAGACTTAGTTTTCATTGGATGCCCTCACTGTTCACCATCAGAAATCAGACAAATCGCAGATTGTATAGGCACAAGGAAAGTTAAGGCTGAAACAGAATTGTGGATTTGCACATCACGCTTCATAAAAGAAAAAACACGAAAATATATAGAAAAAATAGAGCAAAGCGGCGCCCACGTAATAACTGACACGTGCACTGTTGTCACATGGACTGACAAACTTGGAATTAAAACTATAATGACAAACTCAGCTAAAACAGCTCATTACGCACCAACATTAAACAAGGCAGACACTATACTTGCATCACTAAGAGCCTGTTTAAAGACAGCTCTCATGTGATAGAGACTTACGTAATTAAGACATTTCTCGACTCAATCAATAATATAATACCACGTAAGTAAATAACATCAGTTGGTGATGAAATGAAACTTCCAGAAAATTTTCTCTGGGGCGTAGCCAACAGCGGGTTTCAATTCGAGATGGGCGATCCAAACGGAAGAAACATTGACCCCAACACAGACTGGTACATTTGGGTGCATGACCCTTCCAACATAAAGAAAGGCATCGTCAGCGGGGACCTACCAGAAAATGGCATAAACTACTGGGACCTTTACGAGCAAGACCATGCTCTTGCCAAAAAACTCGGTTTAAACGCTTACAGGATAGGAATTGAATGGAGCAGAATCTTTCCAAATAACACGTTTGCCGTCGAGGTTGGAGTGGAAAGGGCGTCTGATGGGAGAATTGCTAAAATAGACATTGATGAGCCAGTTCTTGAAAAACTTGAGAAAATAGCTAACAAAGAAGCGGTGAACCACTACAGAGTTGTAATAGAGGACTTGCGAGCAAAGGACTTTAAAGTGTTCGTTTGCCTAAACCATTTCACTTTGCCTTTATGGATTCATGATCCAATAACTGTTCACAGAACACGGATGCGTATGGGTCCTAAAGGGTGGGTTGATGAAAACACCATAGTCGAGTTTACAAAATATGCGGCGTATACAGCTTGGAAGTTGGGCGACATAGTTGATAATTGGGCAACTTTTAACGAACCCGCCGTAGTACCTGAAACAGGCTACATGATACCTCAATCCGGGTTTCCCCCAGCATTAAACGACTTCAAAACTTCAAGAAAAGCAGCGCGTCACCTAGTCATCGCCCATGCCCGTTCATACGATGCTATAAAAAGGTTTGACACACATAAGGCTGATGAAGACAGCGACAGCGCCGCTAATGTTGGGTTAATACACAATGTGATTCCAACGAAACCCCTCTCGTTGGAAAGAGAACATGATGTAAAAGCCGCAGAGTTCATGGATAACATGCATAATCAGTTTTTCATACAAGCCGTTTGTTATGGCTGGTTGGATGAAAACCTTGACGGATTAAAAGAGAAGGGAGAAGTGAAAAGTTATCTTGAACACCGCCTTGATTGGATAGGCGTGAACTACTACAGTAGATTTGTGACAAAAGGAAAGAAATCCATTCTGGCAAAACTTTTCGCGGGAATCCCTGCAATTCCAGAGATTGTTCCAAACTATGGCTTCGCTTGCCAACCCAATACCAAATCAGCAGATGGCTGGCCAACTTCAGATTTAGGATGGGAGATATACCCGACAGGAATGCTGGAGGCGCTAAACAAAATGAAAATCTATGGAAAACCACTCTACGTGACAGAAAACGGCATCGCAGACGAAAAAGACACGCTTAGACCAAATTTCATAACTGAGCACCTAAAAGTCTTAGAAAAAGCCATAAAAGAAAAGAAAATTGACGTACGCGGATACTTCCATTGGGCTTTAACTGATAATTACGAATGGGCTAAGGGCTTCGGTCAGAAATTTGGGCTATACGCGGTTAACTTAGAAACGAAAGAGAGAATAAGCAGAAAAAGCGCTGACATCTACAAAAGGGTAATAAAAGACGAACAAGTGTAAAGCGCGCGTTATAATCGAAATTTTATAGGCACCAGCCTAAACAATCATAATAACTATTGAATACAATAATGCAATAAAAGGTAAGATTTATTCGAACGAATAGATATCTTGCATATTGCTTCAGCAAAAGAAAGCTCCGGTAGTATAGTCCGGTCAAGTATTCCGGCCTTTCGAGCCGGAGACGCGGGTCCGAATCCCGCCCGGAGCACCAAAACATAAGCTAACGCAAGAAAACAAGCGGCTAATGCATTATATTTGAATATGTTCCAAGAATTTTTACAAGGAGAATAGGAAACTCGCGAAGGATTCTCTTTTCGCGAAAAGTTTATTTAACCCTTTATAAACGGAAAATTTTGCTTTGTGCGGAGGCAAGCCGACCCAAAGATGTCTAGAATAAACCGTGCTGATGCTTTACCTCAAGTTGGAGGTCGCATATATGGTAAAATCCGCAGTCCTATTCCTAATAATGTTGAGTACTCTAAGCGCTTTGGGAGTTGGCTTGCTGGGTCCAATTTATCCAATCTATGTTGTTAATCATTTTTCCGCATCATTTATCGATGTAGGACTATTATACGCAGTTTTCTGCTCTATTGCGGCTGCTTTCAAAGCGCTAGGTGGAAAACTCGCTGATACTTATGGGGAGGAGAAGGTCTTCTTAGCTGGTGTTGCAACGGGCGCAACATGTTCTCTATGCTATATGCTCGCTTCAAATTTAATGCATCTCTACTTGATTGAATTTTTCTTTGGAATATCCTATGCACTCCAGCGTCCATCCTTCCTCGTCTTAATGACAAATATCAGCGAAAAAGGCAGACGCGGCTTGTTCTTCGGTTTATCTGAGTCCATTTTTGACATTGCTGAAGCTACCGCCGCTGTGTTATCAGCAATTATAGTGAGTAGTGTTGGATTCGAACCTCTTTTTTTCGCATGCTCAGCTTGCCAAGCGACAGCTGGTATATTCGTGTTAAAATCAAGAGCAACACTGAATCTCTAATAGATGCAATATTGTTTTTGCAGACCCCCGAGTAATGCGCCCATATCTTTTCCCATGTTTTCTCCTAAGCAACTGCCCAGAACAAAGAATGCTGGTTTGTTCAACACAAACAATTTCTTTCCCTATTTCTAGATAAGCATCCTCTGTTAAACTAAGAGATACCAAATCATCTTATCTTTCCCAATGACTTAACCGACAAATAAGAATGGAAAGTTGAATAAAAAAAGAGTTCAGGCTGCCAAGAAGACTTGCCAGTTTGGAGAAGACAAATAAAAAGCAACTTCGCAAGCGTAAGAGATTGCTGGTAAAAACGTTCACACTTGCAGAAATCTCTACGACCCCACAGAGCTCATAAAAAGATTACAAAAAAGGCGTAAGTGTCAAGTTTTTCCTAGATTATCTGCAACAAAATATGCAGCATTATACAAGTGCTAGCTACCCAATTTCCTGTACAATTTTAATGTTACAAGCGCGAAAAAGCCGACAAACACTAGAAACACTCCAGCCCAACCAGCTATTGCATGATAATAATTGCTACCATACAAAAACAAAGCAACCCCTAAAACCATCAAACACAAACAAACGACACTTGTCTGCAATACCCAAATCACTCCATAAGCCAATACTAGCTTCTAACCTTTCAACCTATTTAATTTACTCTTCACAATTCACAACTGCTTTATGAAAGTGCAAGAACCAACCAAGATTCTAACGCTATAACCGACAAATACTTAAAAAATAATGTTGACCGGCACGCTTTAGAGATTCAATTTTCCGACAGTCTTATATAGAAGAGATATAGATTAAATTATCTGGTGACAAACATAATGTCGGAAACTAGCCTGAAAAAGCCCGAAACACGGGAAGAATTCATCAAAATGTTGACGGAAGCTGCCAAGAAAGAAGCGAAAACTCGTAGTCTTCTCAGAGGAAAACCGACAAAGCCTACAATTTCTGGAACAGCACAATTTCTAAATATTCATAGGGACACGTTATACACGTGGCTTAAAGAGTTTAATGTCGATTTCGATGAAGTTACTGAAGGCATATCCGCAGATTTATTGTCGGAAGCTGTCGAAGCACCCCAGAAACACACCTACTTAATCGGCGAAGCGCTCATTGGAGAAGGCAACGAAGTTTCACACATTGACCTTCTAATAGGCGACAAAGACGGACCTGTCGGAGAAGCGTTTGCCGCAGGACTTTCCAACCTTTCAGCTGGGCACACACCACTTTTGGCGGTTATAAGACCGAATCTTCCACCAAAACCGCATACTTTACTTGTGCCAAAAGTTACTGTGAAAAATCTTGAAGATGCAGGCAAGATTTTCGGTCCCGCGCAAGCAGCAGTGGCGAAGGCCGTGGCCGACGCGGTTGAAGAGGGCATTATTCCTAAAGATAAGGTGGACGACTGGGTTATAGTGTGCAGTGTTTTTGTACATCCACAGGCAAGTGACTACCGCAAAATATACCACTATAACTATGGCGCAACAAAGCTGGCTTTGAAAAGGGCTCTATCAAAGTATCCAACATTAGAGAAAGTTTTCTACGATAAAGACAGAGCAAAACACCCAATCATGGGATTCAGAGTGCCACGCCTTTGGAGACCCCCCTACGTGCAAATCTCACTGGACATACCAGAATTTGAAAAGACAAAGAAAATCATATCAGAAATTCCGAGAAGCGACAGAATAATACTTGAGGCTGGAACACCATTAATAAAAAGATACGGAACAAAAGTGATAAGCGACCTAAGAGAAATCGCCAGAGACATATTCTTCATTGCGGACTTGAAAACTTTAGATGTTGGGAAAGTTGAGGTTGACTTGGCTTACGAAGAAACGGCAGACGCAGTTATTGCAGCAGGATTGGCGCCAGCCGAAACCCTTGACGCTTTCATTCACGAAGCAAAAAGACTTGGAATATATGCAATGGCAGACATGTTGAACGTGGAAGACCCTATCAAAAAACTCAAGACGCTGAAGCAGTTCCCAGACGTAATTATCTTGCATAGAGGAATAGACGAAGAAACTGGAAGAACACTCGGCTTAGAGCTTATTCAAGAAATGCGGCAAACCTTCAGCGACAAAAAATTCTTAATTGCCGTCGCTGGCGGGATAGTGCCGGAAACAGCTAAGGAAGCATTAGAGAAAGGTGCAGACATAATTGTTGTTGGAAGATACGTAACGCAGTCAAAAGACATTGAACGTGCTGTCAGAGACTTCCTCGAGTTAACACCGGCAATGCGCGAAGACGTAGACCTGTTCAGAGTTCACGTAGAATAACCATAATTCTCCCTTTTTCTATTTGCCTATCAAGCGAAGATTTTGAAGGCAATAGAAGCAAACAAGAAAATTAGACTGGTGGCAAGAAAAACGCAAGCAAATCCAAACGTTTCAGCAAGAAAAGGTCCGATAAACGAGCCGCTTGCTCCGCCTAAACCTATGAGAACATTGAACAAACCAGTTTTCCCTTGAGGCATAAGCTCCATGGACAATGAAAGAGTGAACACCAAGAAGAGGGCATAAGCAAAGCCCATTAAAACAAGTATGAGTGTTGCCAAAGGCAAAGTGTATGCAGGCATCCAAACAAGAGAAAACAGTGAAAAGGCAAGTATGCTTCTGAACATTACAATTTTGCTTACTGCAGACTTTTCTGCGCCTGTATTTAATCTGCTACCTGCAAGAAAATAGCCTGTAACGCTCGCAGCAGAATTTAGCGCGTAAATCACAAAAACTACGCCAGCGGAAAAAGCTAAATCACGAGAAAAGAACACTGGTAAAGGCGTAAAAAGCATGCTTGTAGCTAGCGAAAACAGGACAAGCCCAGCAAAAAACGCGTACTGATTTTCTCTTTTTAATCTTCCGTTTAGAGGCAAACCGTCTAAGATTTTTGTTGCAACCATCACGCCTTTATGAGCGAAGCCTACAGCTTTTTCTATATTAACTAGGCTTCTTTCAAAGATTAAAAGAGGGTCTGTTACAAGCAGTAAAGAAATAATAAACGCAACTAAGTTTAAGCCGCTACAAAGCAACAATGTAAATGCTGGAGCAACGCCGTAAGTTGACGTTAAAAACCCTAAAAGTAATCCAATGAGCCACCCAGTTTCTGTAAAGCCCTCATACAAGGCAAACGATTTTTCCCATTCTTCTCGCGTGTAGAATTCTGCTATCAACACATTTTTGGGAGTTTCATGTGCCACGTGAAAAATGGACATAACCGCGCAAAGCATTATCAAAAATCCTATGGTGGTTGTCAAGGTGAAAAAGAAAAGAATAATAGTTGATGACAAAAATGAGATTAGAATATAACGTTTGTAATGTCTTGTTTTATCGCACAAGTACCCCCAAAAGAAGGAAGCAGGAATTGTCAAAACCAAGGCTGTTGCGCTCATTATTCCAAATTGTACAAGTGACCCCCCAATGGAGACAATATACAATGGAAGAAAAATAGAAAGCAGCCCAAACGCCATTTCGTGAAAGAAGAACCCTAGTCGCCACATAGCCACAAAACGATTTCAAAGGCGCATTAAAACTTTTACTTGCCGTCTCTGAAAAATCAAGCTATAATTTCATAAATCCTTAATAGAGAGATGTTTAAATTTCATAACACTAGCTTGGAGAGTCCATTGTAATGGCTAAATTCAAAGTAATCATATCAGACCCGGAAACTGGAACCTCAAAAGTGGTCGAACTTGAAGAAGCACGAGCTGTCCAGCTCATTGGAAGGAAAATAGGCGACGTAATTGATGGGTCAGTAGTAGGCTTACCGGGACATAAATTGCAGATAACGGGAGGTTCAGACAAAGACGGATTTCCAATGAGAGCAAACGTTCACGGTGGCGTACGCAGACGAGTGGTGTTAAGCGGCGGGGTAGGTTTTAATCCTCAAGATGAAGGACAACGAAGACGGAAAACTGTCCGCGGGAACATAATCACAGATGAAATTGTGCAGGTTAACGCGAAAATTGTGGAGAAACCAAAACAGGCAAAAGAGGGAAAGAAGACAAAAGAAAAGAAGGAAAAAGAAGACACAGAAAAGGAAGTCGAAACCGAGACCCAAACAGCTGCAGATGCTTAAATGAAGACTTAATGTTTATTAACTCGCTTAGTTTTAATCCTTCAATAATTCGTAAACGTTATGGGAAATGAAGAAATGAGCAGCGAAAAACGCGCACCATTACCAAAACAACCAGAAGTAAACATCGGCACTATAGGACATGTTGACCACGGAAAAACAACCTTAGTACAAGCGTTAACTGGCGTTTGGGCGTCAAGACACAGCGAAGAATTGAAAAGAGGCATAACAATAAAATTAGGCTACGCAGACATGCCAGTCTACAAATGCCCAAAATGTGAAGAACCAAAAAACTATTCTACACAACCAGTCTGCCCAAACTGTGGCTCAAAAACAACATTTGCCAGAGCAATAAGCTTTGTAGACGCTCCAGGTCATGAAGCTCTAATGGCAACTATGCTTTCTGGAGCGGCAATAATGGACGGGGCTATACTGGTTATCGCAGCTGATGAACCTTGTCCCCAACCACAAACAAGGGAACATTTGGCTGCAGCTGAAATTATTGGCATTAAGAACATTATTATTGTTCAAAACAAGGTTGACATTGTTGACGAAAAAAGAGCAAGAGACAGCTATATAGAAATTAAGAATTTTGTGAAGGGAACAGTTGCTGAAAACGCGCCAATAATTCCTGTTTCAGCACAACGCATGGTAAACATTGATGTCCTTATTCAAGCGATTGAAGAGTTTATACCAACACCGCCAAGAGACGAAACAAAACCGCCGCTGATGTACATTGTCCGTTCATTTGACGTAAACAAGCCAGGCACTCCACTAGAGAAACTTGAAGGAGGAGTAATTGGAGGCACAATAATTCAAGGCAAGTTTGTGGTTGGAGAAGAAGTAGAAATTCGCCCGGGAATAAACATTGAAGAAGGAAAAAGCGCTTATCACCCGTTAGTAAGCGAAATTGTAAGTTTACATGCAGGCGGAAAAAACGTGAAAGAAGCCCATTGCGGAGGATTAGTTGGCGTAGGCACCCTTTTAGACCCTTCATTTTCAAAAGCTGACGGATTAACAGGCAACATGGTTGGAAGAAAAGATGCCCTCCCACCAACACAGTCAGATTTAACCTTAGAAACGCATATTCTTGAACGAGCAGTTGGAACAAAGGAACTTGCAAAAATCGAAAATATAAACATCGGCGAAACACTACTTCTACATGTGGGTGCCGCAATAACCGTTGGAAAAGTCACCTCAATAAAGAAAAACGCAACTACGATTAAGCTTGCAAGACCAGTCTGTGCACAAACAGGCTCACGCGTTGCATTAAGCAGAAAAATGACGGGTAGATGGAGACTCATAGGATACGGAGTTCTACGCTCCTAAAAGCTGCGGAATGAAATAATAATATGAAGACAGAACCCGCGCATAAAAGGGAACCGTTAAAAATAATCTTGGATTCAAACGCCTTTTTTGTTCCACTTCAATTTAAAATCGACATATTTGAAGAACTGAAAACACTGTTAAAAGTTAGATTTCAACCAGTTTTGCTTTCTCCCATTCTTCACGAACTTGAAAAAATCGTAAGAGAAGGGTCGCCGAAAATGAGAAAGCAAGCTTCTTTCGCTTTAAAGTTGGCTGAAGAATGCACATTAGTTAATGTAGAGCGAGAACATGGTTCTCTTGATGACGTTATATTTGAAATCGCCCAAGAATGGAAAAGCCCAGTTTTCACAAATGACAGACAGCTCAGAAAGAGGCTAAGAAATATAAATGTGCCAGTTATTTATGTGAGGCAAAAGTCACGTCTAGAGATTGACGGGAGGATATAACCAGTTGTTTAAACTTGTAACCCTTGAAGATACCATTCGCATACCACCAGAAACCTTCGGCAACCCATTAGAAACTGTGGGGCATCAGCAAGTTAAGGCAAAATATGAAGGCGTTGTTAGCGAAGAACTAGGCTATGTAGTAGCTGTAACCGACGTAAAAGTAAGCCCCACCGGAAAAATAATCCCCGGAGACGGCGCAACTTACCACAAAGTAACCTTTTCACTGTTAACATTCTACCCGAAAATTCAAGAAGTAGTGGAAGGAGAAATAGTGGAAGTGGCTGATTTCGGAGCCTTCGTACGCATAGGACCAGTAGACGCGTTACTCCACGTTTCACAACTCATGGATGACTTCATTTCATACGACGAAAAACAAGGCGTCCTATTAGGCAAAGAATCAAAAAGAAAACTCATGAGCGGAGACCAAGTTCGTGTCCGAATAACCGCAGTCTCGTTGGGCAGGGCAGGAAGTTCTGGAAAAATAGGTGTAACATCTAGACAGCCATTTCTTGGCAAATTAGAATGGATTGAACAAGAAACGCGCAAAATAAAGGAAACGCTCGAGAAGGCGCCTACAGAAAAAGAGGAAACTGCTAAAAATAGAGAGTGATCAGATGAGCGAAAAGGCTTGCCCAACATGCAGAATCATAACTAAAGAAAACGTTTGCCCAAAATGCAAATCATCTTCTCTAAGCGATGATTTCGGCGGATTAGTAATAGTTTTTGACCCAGAAGGCTCAGCAATTGCAAAAACCATGGACATTAAAGAGAAAGGACGTTATGCACTAAAGGTTAGATAATGATGTCTATTAAGTACAGTCTTACGCCAGAATTGCGCATAAGACTCAAGAAACCTCTTGGCACTCTAATTCGAGGTTCGTTTGCTGAAACCATGAAGAAATTCAAAGAGATGGTGGACAAGGAAAAACCAGCATGTATAATATCTGTTGGGGACACTGTATCTAGAAATCTTGTAGAAAACTGCATACTCCCTCAACTTTCCATTGTAGATAACAGAGTCATGAGAAGAACCGCGCAACCTCTTCCACCAACAGAACACAAAACTGTTAATGTCAAAAATCCGCCTGGAACAATAACCGAAGAAGCATTCATGGCAATCCAAGACGCTTTAAAGACAGCTTGGAAAACCAAAATAATTGTGGATGGAGAAGAAGACTTGCTGACACTAATTGCCATTTTATACGCCCCAGAAAACGCCTTTGTCGTATATGGTCAACCTTATGAAGGAATCGTGGCGGTCAAAGCAACATCAGACAAAAAAGCAGAAATCGCTAACATTCTGAAAACAATGGAAAATATTCGGAAAACTAAATAAGAAGGTACGGTATCAATCACTCCGCGCGTGAGTGAAAGTCATGGAAATCAAAATAGTTTCAGAGAAGCAGAACCCGGTGCTGAAGCGAAGAGAGGTTTGCTTTCACGTAGAGCACAACCAAACAGGCAGTACACCTCCACGGCTAGAGGTCAGAAAGGCCGTTGCCTCTGCCCTAAAAAAAGATGCAGATTTAGTTTTCATTAAAAAATTAGAAACAAAAACAGGAACACATTTCGCCGTTGGCGTTGCAAACGTTTATGATTCAATTGAGCAAGCAAGGCTTATTGAACCCGAATACATTATTAAACGAAATATACCGCCAGAAAAACCTAAAGAAGAGGAAAAGGGATAAACATGTCTAAAACTCCAGAAGAAGTTCCAAAAGAAAAAGAAGAAAAAAAGGAAAAACCAGCAAAAAAGAAAAAAGAAGAAAAGGGCGCATTCGCCTTCTATAAAATAGAAAGCAACAAAATCTCGAGGCTACGCCCAGTTTGTGAACGTTGTGGACCTGGATATTTCATGGCTGACCACGGAAACAGATACACTTGCGGGCACTGCGGTTTTACACGATACAAGATTACTGAAAAATAAACAACTTTAAATCACGCTTTGGCGTGATACTCCTTGATGAGTTAAATGATAAGGGTCAATGTTTCCGTCTCTAATGTCTCTGCCGACCGCTTCTGGGACATTAGGAAGCCTATTCCGCCAATTCAGATAAACACAAACCTCAATCTCGTGGGAATGGAGAAGAAATCGGATGATTCAATAGAGGTTCCCTTTGTTTTAACAATAAATTACAACCCTTCAATAGCGCAAATAAACCTTAAAGGGAAGGCTTACGTAGCCGGCGAGAAAAATGAGGTTGAAAAGATTTACAAGGAATATGAGGAGAAGAAGCCGCCACCACCAGTTATAGTGCAGTCAATTTCAAACGTCGCCTTTGTAGAATCTATATTAATATCCAGAACTTTGAATATTCCGCCGCCAATTCCGCTGCCGCAAATACCACAAGCTAAGCCGCCGGGCAAAAAACCTTCAGATATGGACTATAGTGCTTAAAAATCTTCTAATAGGTTACTTTAGCGGAACATACATTGACGAACGAGAAGCGCCTATACCTGGAGTCCCATGTTTTACTGGCTTATTTGTGATAGCAAATTCGCCTAAGTAATGCCCAATCATTTCAGGCTTAATCTCAACCGGAACGAATTCTTTACCATTGTGCACATGAATTGTAACACCAACCATCTCTGGAAGAACAACCATGTCCCGCACATGCGTTTTTACCGTAGCATTGCCTCCTTTCCTAAGCGCTTCCTTAGCTTTTCTTATGTTCTCAAGCAGAATCCTTTGTTCAACTCTGAGACCACGATGGAGACTTCTCCTTTGTCTTGATGGAAGCAAGTTGATGAATTCGTCCATTGACATACTTTGCAGTTGGTTAAGCGTATATCCACGGTATGTAAATTCTCTTGGCATTTTTCCTCAACTCATTGGTAATTCCAAACGCTATAAACTTTCTGCTATATTATTCAGCTAACTTCTTCTTTTTCTGTCCAGCACCTCTAGCAGCGATTAATCCAACCTTCTGTCCGGGCGGTGCCCCATGCGAAGTAGTAGTGACTTTCCGTGCACTCCGCTTGCTGCTACCATACGGATGCACAGCAGCAACCATTGCTCTTCCCCTAGTTCTCGGATACTTATGTCCTTTAGCTCTCATTAAGTGGAATTTTGGACCAGACTTCAAAAACGGCTTTTCTGTTCTGCCAGCACCGGAAACTACGCCAATTGTCGCCCTGCAATAGTCGCTCACATACTTTGTTTTTCCAGAAGGAAGCCTAATTATTGTTCCTTGAGGAGTGTGTGTTGCAACTATAGCATATGCTCCAGAAGACCTAGCGAGTTTGCCACCGTCTCCTGGACGCAGTTCTACATTGCACACCATTGTACCTTCTGGAATTTTCCCCACAGGAAGAATGTTTCCAACCTCAACCGGAGCCGTTCCGCCCAGTTGAATTTGTTGCCCTTCATAAACTCCTTCAGGGACAATAGTGTAACATTTTTCTCCGTTTTCAAATCTGGTTAAGGCGAGTGGAGCTCCTCTGCCTGGGTCGTGGGTCAACATTTCAACAACGCCTTTCAATGATTTTTCAAAATATTCCTTTAGAATCGTCAAAGGATACCGCGCGGGAGCTAGCCTTTTGTGGGTGGATGCCCTAAAGGTTGGGCCACCACGTCCTCGTCTTTGAACACGAATTCTTTTTCCCATTAATCATTCCTCAACATAGCTTACAATATTCCAAGTTTAATCGCGACATCTGCCGCTTTGTAGTCGGGGTGAAGCTTCACGAAAGCCTTTTTTTCTCCTTGCGGCGTTATTAAAAGGTTAACTTTTTCAACTTTAACCTCGTAAAGCTCCTCTACTGCCTTTTTTACGTCACTTTTACTTGCCTTCAGATTAACGGCAAAAACCAATTTGTTTTCCTTTTCAACCATTAGACTTGCGGCTTCAGTCATTAACGGGTAAAGTATAACATCATAAGGGTCCATTATGTTTCCGTTCCTCCTCCACCATAGAGCTTGTTAAGCTCTTCAATCGCGCTGCTTGTCCATATTGTTAATCTCCCAAGATGCGTTCCGGGTGCAAGAATTTCTGCGTTCAAGTTTCTAACGGTAACCACATCTAAACCCGGTATGTTACTCGCGGCGTCGATTATTCCCTTGTTCTCCGTAACAACTATCAAGGGGCCCACTGCTTGCTTGATTCTTCTCCCTCTACTCTTGCCTCTTCCGGCACGAACCTTTCTGCTCTCCCTTACTCGATAGATGTCTGAAAGCACACCTAACCGTGTAAGTGCCTCCTCAACTTCTTTGGTTTTCTTTAACTCTGCCAAATCGTCAGTAACTATTAACGGAATTTCTGGAACATCCTCAATAGAGTGCCCACGAGAGGCTACTACAGTCTTAGATGCTGTCGCGGCTATTGCAGACATCAAAGCAAGGCGCTTTTCCTTCTTAGGAATCTGTTTAACGATTTTCTTCTCTGGAGTTGGCGGATGCGCCACTCTGCCACCTACGGTTCCCGGAGCAAAAGCGGCTCTTCCTGCTGGACCCTTTGTTCTAGGTATTCTAGCAATGCCTAAGCCAACGCCTCTGGATTCTGCTGAGGTTCGTTTTCCAGCCATTGGGTCTCTGCCTTTTGGTTGGAATCGGCTTGATTGAATGGCTAAAACTGCCCTTTTTATAACGTCTGGTCGCAATGGCGTTTCAAAAACTGACGGAAGTTTAATTTTTCCAACTGGCTTGCCTTCGAGATTGAAGATTTTGGCGGCTTTCTTGACCATTTTGCGTTCACCAGTTACTTGCCTTGGGGAGATTCAAGAGATACGGATATAATTTGAGGTGATTCTTCAGCAACTTGTTTTGGTGGACGTGCTGGATATCGTAAGCGTATCGGGCGTTTTTCGGTGCCGGGCAGGCTCCCTTCCAGCAAAATGTATGGACCGTGGACTACGCCGTATCTTAGAAAACCTCCTTTTGGCGTTACTTCTTTTCCATCTGTGCCTATTTTTAATATGCGCTTGTTGTATTCTGTTCTTTGGTGGAAACCCATCTGTCCTGCTCTGGGGATGCTGTACATTACGTGGTGGGGGTTCCATGGGCCTAGGGTTGCTATGCCTCGTTTTGTTTTTCTTCCTTTATGTTGGAGTATTGTTACTCCCCAACGTTTTACTGGTCCTTGGAAGCCTTTTCCAGTGGATACGGCTACGATGTCTATGTATTGGCCTTCCTTGAATATTTCTGTGGGCAATACTGTTTTTCCGAGTAAGCTTTTTGCATATTCAAATTGTTGCTTGATTGTGCCTCCACCTATTTCGATTTCGGCTATGTCTGGTTTTTTCTTGGGAACGCTCGCTTGTTTTGGCTGAGTTGAAGCAATAATGCGAATCCTTGCTATCTTATCCATGTTTTCTTCAATTTTTTTGAGGCATTCTTCAGTGTTGAAGTTTTCTGGTAGAGTGAACACTCTTTCAAGTTCGTCTGGTGGGTCTTTCATCCAAGCTTCAGAAAAAGGTTGTAGACCGTACTGGTTTTTGGTGTAGGCGCGTATAGCGCATACGAGTATGGGAGGTGTTTCTATGACTGTTGCTGAGCGCATTACTTCTTTTCCAAAATTTGGCGAACGTTTTCTGTCTTCTATCGTGAATACGTGGGTCATTCCAGCTTTATAACCAATAAAACCTAGAAGCCTCGGAGTTTCTGCTTCGATTTTTGGCCAGAAGCGAATTCTAGCCAGTAAGCGTTTAGCACGTTTCCTAGGTAAGTAAGCAAGTGAACCATGTCTTGGCGCATGCGTTTTTCTATGTCCCATTGTTTTTCCGCTTCGCGTCTTTTAGGAATGAAAACAATGAGTTATAAACGTTACCGTTAATGTTTAGGTGTAACCAATAATTTGTGTATTTATTAACATGTGTTTTGTTGGAAACCAGCCTAATGCAAGTTGTCTTCAATGTATCGGTAAGTGTTAAATTTGGAAAAGCGTAATCTTTGCGAAGGAGACTCGAAACATGAACGATAATACGTTAAAGGTTGCGGAGAGCCTTTTCAACGCTGGATGTTTGAAGTTTGGTAGTTTCAGGATTAAGTCAGGTGCGTTAAGCCCCTATTATATAGACCTTGCATGTTTATTGTCTTCTCCAGAAGCATTGTGTAATATTGCGGATGTTGCGGCTTGCGAAATAAAGAATCTCATGGCGGTTGATAGAATAGACAAGTTGGCATCTATTGAGCTGAAGGGCGCGTTAATTCTGCCCAGCATAGCATGTAAAGTAAACTTGCCATGCGTTGTCGTGCGAAAAGAAGAAAAAGCCTATGGAGTGACTGGTAGAATTGCCGGTGCAGAGGTCGCTAAAGGCGACAGAATACTATTTTTCGATGATGTCGTTTCGGAAGGATTATCAAAGATTGAGGGAATAAAACCTCTTGAAGAACTGGGAGCGAAAGTTAAACATGTCATGGTTGTTGTTGACCGAGAACAATGCGGAAAAGAAAACCTCGAAAAATTAGGGTATAAAGTACATGTTCTCTCCAAGGTTTCGGATTTAACCCGCAGCCTTTTCGAATTGAAAATGATTTCGAAAGAGCAAGCAGACGCTGTATGGAATTATATTAGGGGAAAACAGCAGTTATAGAAAAAGGAGAAGATTATTGTCTATTTTGCTTTGGGGTCGCGTTGGAAGAGTCCGAAAATATTTCCTTCAGTATCTTTACAGTACGCCGAATAACCTACTCCGGGGATTGGTGCTTTCTTTGTAACCTCTTTTCCGCCAGCATTTATGACCTTCTTTAAGAAATCGTCAACAGAAGGAACTTCAACAAAAATGAATGTTGTTCCCTTTTTGAAACGTTCCATTATTGCACCATCGATACCCGGCTCTTTTTCATTTCCGGTCGTGGCAAGCCAGTAATCGACCGGCCCCCATTTTTCGATTTTCCATCCGAAAACCTTTTCATAGAACTTTGCCGCTCTTTTTGGGTCGTCTGCGTTAATCTCGAAGTGAATTACTCTGGGCACTTTTTATTCGCCTTTTTGCAAGTTACACTTTAGCGTCGTATTTAGCGCTTTCTCACTGTATTTGTTGGCATTTTGGACAAACATAAGAGGACGTGCTGCCATTTTTGATTTTCTCTATTGACGTTTTACATAAAGGACACGGTTTTCCAGCTTTGTAGCCTACGAGAAATTCGTCAATGGTGAATTTGCCGCTTTTTCCATAGAAGTCTTTTTCGTAAGCTAATCCACCTAATTTAATGCTGTGATTTAGTATGCTGGTGATAGCTTTGTAAAGGTTTTCAATTTCTTTTTCTGACAACGTTGGAATTTTTCTGTTTGGATGTACTCTGGCTTTGAAAAGGATGTCTTGAGCGTAAACATTTCCTATGCCTGCAATGTTTTTCTGGTCAAGTAAGAACTCCTTTATTCTTCCTTTCTTGTTTGCTAATAGCTCCTTGAACTTTTCTACCGTGAACAATTTGTCTGTTGGCGATATCCCAAGCCTAAAGGTAAGCTCATGCCTACACAATTCTTTTTCATGCAACAAGTGAATGTAGCCAAACCACCAGAAATGAATTGTAAATCCGCTTTCATTGGAAAATGCCATTTTAAAGTGATATTTTTCTGGAAGCGTCTGATTTTGAGTGAAATGAAGAAGCTCAGCTCCCATCCCAAGATTTACGAGCAAATAGTAGGCTGAGGCTAGTTTTATGAAAATCCATTTTCCTCTACTAAAAACCTCCTTTACAGCTTTTCCCTTGATTATCTTCTCAAATTCAGCGACTGGAATGTTTAGGTTTTTAGGTTGTTTTATTTCAACACTCGCGATATCTTTTCCTACGATTTCCTTATTCATCTGTCCAGCAATGACGGTTATTTCGGGAAGTTCCGGCATAAGTTTCACAAACCACAAATCGCCTTAAAGAAATAGACTGAGACTATTAAAGGTGTGCCTAAGAAGAAGCACCCTTATTCTGTAACGCTAAAGCTGTATGATTATGAAAAACGTTCAAAGAGTGTTTTTAATATTTTTTGGGCGCATTCTTCCGGATTATGCTTTGTGGTGTCTAAGGTTATTTCTGGGTTTAAGGGTGGTTCGTATGGTTGTCCTATCCCGGGCACAGTTGGTGCTTTGCCTTTTAAAGCTTTAGCGTAGATTTGTTTTGGTGCTTGGTAGGTTTTTCCTCTGTTTGCCTCACGTTTCATACACACTTCCAACGGACACTCGAGATAGGCTTCTATGAATTTTGGAATTTGTTTTCTCGCATTTTCGCGATAACGTCTCGAATTGCCAGTTGCATCAATCACAACGTTTACGCCATTCTGTGTTAACAGCTTAGCGATGTAAACAAGCGTAGCGTAGACTATGTCACGTTCTTCAACTGAATAAGTTGGCTTAGGAGTTAGAATCCTTCGCAAAGCGTCAGAAGACAACAATTCCGCGTGGATGCCATGCTGATTCAGAAGTTTCAACAAAGTTTCAGAGACGACAGACTTACCGCTGCCTGGAAGCCCTGTAATCCAGACACACCAACCATTTTGGGGCATAATACTCGCTCCGCGAGTCATACTTTCATTGAGTGCATACGTTCTTTTAAAGACTGATAATCGTTTAGCCGAAACAGATGGCTTTTGCAGTTGCAGTCAGAAGAACCAAAACCAATTATTGCAGTTCCTTTTCTACTTATTTCTTTAGCCAACTTGCATTCGTAGGATTTTCCAGTCACTTTATAGAATACTTGTAAAATCTTCACATTTTCATTCTCAAGCAAGTAATCAATGTGCCAAAATTTCCGCTTAACCTTCTTGAGATGCCGTTCCACACGTTTTTCCAAATTGTTTTGAGCAGAACCTACATACACATAGACGCCCTTCTCGAAAGATACGTTACCCAACGCACCAACGCGAATTTGGATGGGTTTAGCGATTGAAACGATTAAAAGGTAGACGCCCTTCACGCGACTCATCCATGTTAGGAGTTACGCCTTTGGTACCATTTCAAAATCTCTTCTACCGCCTTATCAGAATAGCCCATTTCTTTGAGTGCTCGCTTTAAATTGTTAATAGAGTTAACCGTGTCCAACTACAGTCACCACAGACGAACAGATTTAGTTGAGAAACTATTTATTCTTTAACCCCAACGTTAGCCATGCAAACCCAGTAGCAGTGGTATAAGCTATTTGAAGTAGGATTCGACAGTTTCAAATTCAAACTCCTTAGCCTTCAACACACGAGTGGCAAAACGAAAAATCTTCTTGCGCACATCCACAGGCAAATTCGGATACCACACAGGCGAAGCCAACACGAGACTTCGCCAAGCGTAAAACGGTTGAACAACACTTAAAATCTCCTCATCACCCGTCCTATCTAAGTAGTTTCGCCAGAAAAGCAAGAATAACCTCTCAAAAGGTCCTTCAATCTCTCCAGAACTTTGTAAAGCATAAAAGAGATAATTAATTGTCATAGCGCTTACGTCATCTGCGGGTTCGCCCCATTCGCCTCTACTGCGGTCTAATACTACGAAATCTAATCCTTGTTTGAACATGACATTCCATGGGTGAAAATCTCCATGCACTTGAGAAAGTCTATGCGTCTTGTGTTTAAGCCGCCAACGCCATTCCAAACAAGCCTTCTCGAATTCAACAAAAAATCTCTCATCCACATAGCCTAAACCGCTTGGGTAGCTGTCGGTTAACCCGAAAATGCCTTCGCCATGCCCAAGCAAGTCGCGAATGCGCCTTACATAAAGCCCAGAAGCATCCTTCTTTACTGCATGAATTTCAGCGAGATACTCAGACAGCGCCACACACCGTTCTTCATCCAAATCTCTCATAAAACCCGATTTCTTAATGCTGTCTAAATCATGATGGTAAAGCACACCATCGCCTACAAATTCAGTTAACAAGAAAAACTCGCTGCAATCACCAACCGACTTTAACGTCTCTCCATCAGCTGTGAACGCGCCCACATCAACGGAACGCACATGCCTAGGCAGTTTGTTAAAGGTAGAATGTTGCCAAAGCAGAACAGCGGCCCTGTCAGAAAAGTGGTCATGCCCAAAGCCTTCGGGGCGCATTGTCTCCAAAACAACGCGTTTGGTCTCTTTATCAATGTTAAACTCTATAAACCATGGTACACCGTATCCAAAACCTTTCAACTCAGTAATTCCCACCCCTCCGAGAGGAGCAACGCTGATAATCTTTACAGGTTTTTTATAAACACTTGAAAGATACTCTTCCAGCCGCTCAACCTTTAGCTCTGGCATGAAACCACCAAAACGAAAGGTGTCGGTTATAAGTTAAAAATATAGCGATGCAAGCAAGAATAAACAAAGAAGTGCTCATTCATGAACATTCTCATACAAAACGGAACAATACTCACAATGAAAAACCGAAAAATAATCCGCGAAGGCGCAATCGTAATAGAAGAACAAACCATAGCAGACATCGGAAAAACACATGAACTAAAGAGAAAATACGGAAGAAGCTACGAAAAAATAGATGCAAAAGGCAAAGTTGTCATACCAGGACTTGTAAACACGCATCAGCACGCCGCCATGAGTTTACTACGAGGATACGCAGACGATTTACCGCTTCAAGAATGGCTTGAAAAGTGGATATGGCCCATAGAAAAACACATGACACCACACGACATTTACGTGAGCGCCTTGTTAACAGCGATTGAATCAATAATGGGTGGAACAACCACCGTCAACACAATGTATCACTACACGCCAGAAGAAAACGAAGCAAAAGCGTTTGCTGATGCTGGTTTACGTGGCGTAGTAGGACACGTATGCTTTTCATGGAGAAAAAAGGAAGACAAAAAAGCATTAGAAGATTTGGCAAAGAATTGGCATAACACGGCAAATTGTACAATACGCGCTAGCGTTGACCCACATGCGCCGTACACTGTAGACCCAGAATACATGAAAGAACTAAAAACGATAAAGGAGACCCTAAACGAAAGGTATGGTTCACGAGATGCGCCGATAATTTGGCATATTCACGTCGCCGAAACAGAAGACGAAAAAGAAAAAGTTCGCAGAACCTTCAACGTCGACGTAAAAAATGGAATCATGGAGTATTTGGACTTATTGGAAGTTTTAGATGAACAAGTCGTTGCCGCACATTGCGTGGCATTAACAGACGGTGACATGAAAGTGATGAGAAGCAAAAATGTAAAAGCTTCCCATAACCCCATCTCAAATCTTAAACTCGCCTCAGGCATAAGTCCGGTTCCAAAAATGCTCGAGAAAAACATAACAGTTTCACTCGGCACCGACAGCCCTTGCTCAAACAACTCTGCAGACATGTTTGAAGTTATGAAAACAACTGCTTTATTGCATAAAGGAGCCAACAAAAATCCAACCGTAATGCCTGCTGAAAAAGTTCTCGAGATGGCAACAATAGAAGGAGCAAAAGCTCTTTCTTGGGAAACGGAAATAGGCTCAATAGAAATCGGAAAAAAGGCAGATTTGGCAATAGTCAACATGAACAAACCGCATCTTTATCCAATATACAACGAAGCAAGTCATCTGGTCTATGCTGCAAAAGCCTCAGACGTAGAAACAGTAATCATAAACGGCAAGATAGTAATGGAAGACAGAAAATTGCTAACATTCAACGTTGAAAAAGTGATAGAAGAAGTAGAAAAAGCCAAAAGCAAACTTCTTGAAAGATTAAACGCCAACGTTAAATAGGTAATTTTTGAATGAGCATTGGAGAAGGGAAAAACCGAATGGAAAAATTCAAAGTGAAAGACTCAACTCTAGCTTCAAAAGGACACCTACAAATAGAATGGGCTTCAAAACACATGCCGGTTCTAAACCGAATAAAAAGAAAGTTCAGCAAAGAGAAACCCTTCAGAGACTTAACCTTAGGCGCATGCTTACATGTGACAAAAGAAACAGCTGTTCTCGTTGATGCTTTTCTCGCTGGTGGAGCAAAAGTTGCGTTGTGTGGTTCCAATCCTCTTTCTACACAAGATGATGTAGCTGCAGCCCTTGCAGAAAAAGGTATTAATGTTTTTGCATGGAGAGGACAGACAACCGAGGAATATTACTGGTGTGTTGAAAAGGTAATAGATCAGCAACCCATGATAACACTTGATGACGGAGCAGACCTTGTTGGCACAGTTCACAGCAAAAGAACAGAAGCATTACCGAACATCAAAGGCGGAACAGAAGAGACAACGACTGGCGTTCTAAGACTCCGAGCTATGGAGAAAACTGGCGCATTGAAATATCCAATTATAGCCGTTAATGACGCTTATACTAAATACTTATTCGACAACCGCTATGGAACAGGACAAAGCACAATAGATGGCATCCTACGAGCAACAAACATCCTTTTAGCAGGCAAAAACTTCGTGATTTGTGGTTACGGATGGTGCTCAAGAGGAATCGCCATGAGAGCCCAAGGAATGGGAGCCAACGTCATAGTCACAGAAGTAAACCCGCTCAGAGCACTTGAAGCCGCAATGAATGGACTACGTGTAATGCCAATAACAGAAGCCGCCGCCATCGGCGACATATTCATAACAGCCACAGGCGACATAAACGTCATAAGAAAAGAGCATATGCAAAAAATGAAAGACGGCGCAATACTCGCCAACAGCGGACACTTCAATGTGGAAATAAGCATAAAAGACTTGGAAGGGCTATCCGCATCAAAAAGGAACATCAGGCCAAACCTAGAAGAGTACACACTCAAAGACGGAAGAAGACTATATCTTCTAGCAGAAGGAAGACTCGTGAATTTAGCAGCAGCAGAAGGACACCCCTCAGAAGTCATGGACATGTCGTTTGCAAATCAAGCTTTGTGTGTGGAACACTTAGTTAAAAGTGAAAAGATGCCGCCAAAAGTTTACCTGGTTCCAAAAGAAATAGACGAAACCGTGGCGAAACTGAAACTTGACGCAATGAAAATAAGAATAGATGAACTAACAAGCGAACAGAAAGAATATTTGGCAACATGGGAAATGGGAACGATATAGCAACACACTGAAAACAATGGTAAACTTTAAAAGGTGTAAGAAGGTAAACATGGCTTACATATGGTGATGTAAATATGGTTAGTAAAGACCAATCAATAGGCGGAATAATATTCATAGTCTGCTTTGTGATTGCGATTTTCTATATTCTGACATTATTCTTCCCACAATGGCTTTCAGTCTTTGGAGTATCAACAGCGGAGGCAAATTTGACTGCAATACGCTTCTGGGTTGTCGCAGTGCCCGTTTTCATAGCCTTCATTGCCATAATGGCCATAGGCGCATGGATAGGATGGACCATGGCGACGACACCGCCACCAAAACCCATCGAAGAGATAACCAGCGAAATGGAAGAGAAAAAAGAAGAAAAGCCATTGGAGCCGCCACCACCTCCACCACCACCATCAGCGGAAGAAGAGAAAAAGCCAGAGAGGAAGAAGAAAAGCGAAAAGTAACAATAACCCTCAAAACTTGTTAGTTAAGAACGCGACTTCTACATCTATCTTATTTTATTTAGAAGAATATCAACTCACTAAAAGGTATTTTACAGCCCAAACATCTTAAACACAAAATGAAAAGCAACATAAACGGCTGCCGCAACACCAAATACAACAACTATGACTTTAGGAGAAATCGAAATAAAAGGAGTTTCCTCACCTTTTGGTTGTATCTCGTATTCTTTAATTTCATGCGTCTCAGCGTCAACTCTCACGAGCGCAGTAAGTTTTTTCATCTCCACTTCAACAGTGTAGATTCCTTCTTCTAAAGAAACCCTTTTAGGTTTTAAACCGCCCTTGTGACCGATTCGTTTAAGGAAACCCGTGGCGATGCTCGTCACTGTTTCAGCGTTCAACGTCTTTGATTGAGGAATAGCCGATGTAACTGCACCCGTTCGTCTCTGCAAAGTTGCTGCCAATTAATACTGTCCCCTACACATTTTGTAAAAATAAACACGACTGTTTAAAAGAACATGTGTGTATCATTGATAACCAACTTAACCTGTCACGTTTTTGAGCATGCACTGCACTATCTTTTCACATGTCATGCATTCTTCAGGAATTTTTTCTTTTGATGAACGCTGACTAAGATATCCAAAATGGTGTTCGCAGCCTGGTTTTTTTATTGGTTTTTCGGGAGTAAAGGGCACTGTGGGTTTTTCAATTTCCAATTTTTTAGCTTTCGGTTCTTGTTTCTCTTCAGGGATTAATGGGGTTTCTTCTACTATTATTTCCGTCAAGCAATAGGGGCATGCATCGTAAACTTCAACCTTTTTTGAGCCTAAATTTTCAGCTTTTATCGGATTAGTAAAAGTTTTTCCGCAAGAAGGGTTTGGGCATGTAATGCTCTGATTTTCTGTGGTTGATTCTTTCCTTTTCGTAGTTAACAGCCTCCTTTACATTAAATCGGATTCCGAGTTTATAGTATTAGCGAATCCAAAATAAGTATCCTAACTAACTACCTAGCAATTGAACAGTGCAAGTCAAGGGGAAGCCAATTTTTTTAGGTCGTCTTCTCCACCAGCATAACCAGAGGCGATTAAAACGTCGCCCACTTCAATTTTCGATTCTGGTCTTGGTCTTATGCACTTGTCTCCTCTTCTGATTGCCAAAACCCACATGCCAGTCTCTTTTGGAATTTTAGCATCCCTTAAAGTCTTATTTGCTAAAGGAGAGTTTTCGGTGACACTAACAAAAGTAACAGTTTCTTCGGCTTCTTCTATGGTCATTTTAAGAATGGGATGTGGTTCGATGCCTCTCAAAACAACCTCAGCAATCTCTGCTGCGGCGTCTGCTATTTTTTCAGTTACAACGCCCAACCTTATCAGTCCAAGGAACCCTTTAGCCTCTTCTTTTTTGAAAGAGTTAGATAAAACAAGCAGTTCAAATTCCGTATGTAGTTTGTCGACGCATTCCTCGAGCCTTTGAACTTCATCTGCTAACTCTCTACTATTCAACAGTAATGAAGAGTAGGCTAAATCCATCATTAATTCGGAAGTGTCTTTTAATTCAACAAAGCGGTTAACAATTTCCTCGAATTGTTTTTGACGTCGCTCCGCCATTACTGTTTCTCTTGCATCTATCGTTTTTCCTTCGGTGAGTTCTTTAAACTCTTTAACGCCAAGAGGGGCGCCACGGACTATGAGGACGTCATCATCTTGAATGCGCTCAGTTTCTTTTGGGTTTATTATCCAGTCTTTATTTCGACGAATTGCAATTATGTCTACCCCCATTCTTGCCGCTAATTCCAGTTCGCCTATACTCTTTCCAATAAGCACCGACTCCTTAACTACCTTAGCTCGTGTTAAACGTTCTTCAACCCGTTCAAAAATTTCACCTACAATGGGGTGCACACCAATATTTTGTGTAACTATCGCGGCAATATCAGCAGCGGCGTCTGAAATTTTGTCTGCTGCTGCAGCTACGGTGGAAACGCCAACCAAAGCTTCTGCGTCTTTAGAGTCTCTCGCAGCTATCATAACAGTCATATCCAAAAGGTAAGCAAGTGTGTCAACACGTCCTTCAAGCTCTAGTACGTCCTCCGCAAGTTCTTTATCATTAAATAACGCAGCAGAATAAGCCAAATCAATCATCAATTCAGAAAGGTTCTTCATTTCTAAAAGCAAGTCTCTTACGGGTATGGGTTTGTATTCGATTTTTTCGAAGTGAGGCATACTTTTGAGGTCGCTCCAAGGCAAAGTATAAGGTAAGGAATATTTTAACCCTACCCTCCTAAAAGAAAGCCGGCCAGAAATAAGGCAACAAGCAAAGCGATAGATGTCATACTATCAGCAAATGAGCTTTCAATAGGAATAACGAAATTGTCGGGGTCTAGACCTTTTTGAAAAGTCAAGATTGAAATTGCATATGACACAAGAATTATTGCTACGACTGCAATCACATTCGCTACCAACAAGACCAAAATTAAACCAAAAAATGCAAACAGTGAAAATATGCCGTTTAGTGACAAAGACAAGATACCAAGAAGAACAAAATATAGCATTGAAGCCAACCAAGCACTGAAAATCTGCGTACTATGCTGCTTTATGGAAGACATAGATGATTTAAGCATACCCAAAGCAAGCTTTGTCGTAGCTGTTGAGCCAACAACAGACCCTACGTCTCCTACTAGGTCTATCAGCGCAGGATAAACCGTGTAAATTTCTTTTCTGCCCTCAACAATGTTACTTATTCTCTTTAGAACAGTCCCTGTGACGTTGACGATTATTGCAACAAATAACATTGTAAACAAAGACTCTTTAACAGTCTTTATGAACTCCTTGTTGTGGATGTTTCGAGGTATAATATAAACCATCAGAACAACAGGAATTAAAGCAATAAAAAGTAGAGCATAGACGCCGAACTCGCCAGAAAGAAAGAACAGGGTCAGCACGAAAACATAGAATATTGTTATGATTATGTCAGCAGTGGTTGACATTATAGGGTATACGACAACATCTGGGTCTATGCCTTTTTTAAAAGTGACGAACGCAACCATCATAGTAATTAAAGTAATTGCCAATCCTAGAGTCATAGTAGCTGTGACCACCACTAAGATTGCGGGAAAATCTGCAAGTGAAATACTCCAGAAGAGAAGACCAAAAATTAAGGAGAATATGCTCATTACGATGCTAGTGGCAAATGTTATAACTATAAGAGCTGCATAAAACCGGTAAAAACTCTCAGTGTTCTTGAAAAAGCGTGGGTAAATTGTACCGATATGTAACGCTGTGCTTAAACGTCCGCTAAGCAAACCTCCAATGACACCTTTTGCGCTTACAATAACTGGGTATATTGCAATAGCCCAAGGAGAAAGCTGGAAAACGCCAAGTTGGAGGGCGACCAAGAAGCCGGCGAGTAACCCGCCGACATCAAAGGAGAAGGCAATTTGGGTTTCTTTAAACGTCTTAAGGAAAGTCTTTGAGTTTACAGAGTGATTCATCGGCACGATGCCTCCTTTTGGAAGATACCACACAGAAAGAGATTTGGAATTAGTCTAAAAGTGAAAACTTGTTGGGTGGGCTTTCTTGCCGTATGCGTTGCCTGTGGAAAATCCTTGTAAACGCAGTTTGGACTGTTGGCTAGCTTCACCTTGTTCACCTTCTCCCGAACTTCCTACGTCTTCGCTCATCCATAGGCACTCCTTCAACACGGCTTTTTCAAGCGAACCCTCAATTTTCACCCAAATAGTCGCTCCTAAACCCTAACGATTGGTACAGCATCCCTTAAATAAGTTTCCAAAAACTTAACAAAAATCATTACTAAAAATTCATAACTGTTTTAATTACCAGAATTCTAACCTTTTCCAAGTCTAATATTGGTGAAGCCTTTGTACGTGGTATGGATTAAAATTGATGAGACTTTACCGTGGATTGAATTAAAAGGAGAATATCCAACAAAGAAAGCGGCAAAAAAGGCGGTAGAAGAATTTCTACACAATGTTAACGTAAAATTTGTGCAGATACCAGAGAACAGACGGAATATCAAGGCAATAGTAACAACGAAGGTAGCATAGCATAAAAGAGCTTGGAAAAACAGAGCTCTAACATGTTTTGGGGCAAACAGCTACATCAAAAAAGGTGTTCTTTGCTAAGAAATGGTTTGCCACCGACTTTGCTGATTATAATCTTAGAAAAGCCTATTTCGCGAAGTCGATTAGCTATGTCTTCCATATGGTCGGCACAAGTGTTAATAAATACTGAGGGGCCGGTGTCTATTGAAAACCATGCGGGCATGCCTTCGCATCGCATTTTCTGTACTTCTTTTATTATTCGGATAGTTTCCGGTTCCCAAAGAATCATGTGGGCTTCTCCGGTCATGGTGCTAGCGTGCAGATTTAGGCTGTCTTCTTCGGCAAGCTGTCCTATTGTAGCAATGTCGCCAACTTCTATAGCGTGTTTCATTGTTTTAACGATTTTTGCCACATGTCTTAATCTAGCTTTGAATAATGGGGAGCTAAGGACTTCACTGTGTGCTTCATCCGTTTTAATTGTAGAAAATATTGGCATAATAACCATGCCCAAATCAACGGTTTCTGGCTCTACAATCGGCTCAGCATACGATTTGCCATTCTTGTTTGCGTACCATATTGCGAAGCTTCCGGCAAGACTTCGTGTGGCGGAACCCGCGCCAAGCCTGACCAGTTCAGAAAGTGAAACATAATCAATCTCAAAGTCTAAGGCGGCGCAAGCGGCAGTTCCAAGAGCAGCAAAAGCAGAAGCAGAAAAACCCAAACCTTTTCCGCCGGTTATGCTGTTTTGGGATGCAACATTGAAGCTTCCCGAATACTTGGTAAGGTTTCTTAGTTTGTTTAGAACGGCTTCGACTCTTTCAAAATCTTTGCCCACAGCCTCTGTTCCATTTATTATCACAGAGTCTTTCTTTGATGAGTTGAGTGTTTCAACTGTAGTCGTAGTGTGTAGGGCTTCGATGCAGACAGATATGCTATCGTGAAAGGGAATTCTCAGCTTTTTATCTTTTAACCCATGATACTTAATTAAGCCTTGAATAGGATGCGCAACAGCAGTTGCTTTCATGACCTAAACTTTGCACAATTAATAGTTTAACATTGTGGCGCCGGGGAAGGGATTCGAACCCCTGCGAGCCCGAAGGCCCACTGGCTTGCTTGTGTTTTTTTCTCCTAGCCCCCTTATATATAGGCTGGTTGATCTCGAGGCCAGCGCGTTAACCGCTCCGCCACCCCGGCTCAATAGATGAAGCGTGTTTGTCTTCTAAAAGAGTTTTTATTATTTTGAGAGAAGCGATGGGAAAAACCATTGTTTTTTGTGTTTATGTTTTGTTTTGTCCCATTCATTAAGTATTTTTACTGCTTCGTTTGCGATTTTTATTGCGGTTTCTTCGCCTGCTTGTGGTTTGAATTCGCTGGTGCATCTGTTGGCGTAAACAGCGCACACTGAACCTGCTCGTAATCCATAAAGGCTTGCAAGAGTGTATAATGTGGCGGTTTCCATTTCGAAATTTAACACTCCAGCCTTTTGTAATGCAGGCAGTAGACTATCATTTTTTGCTGTTTTTGTTGGGCGGTTTTGTCCAGCGTAGAAGTCTGCTGTTGTTGCCGTAATGCCTACATGATAGTTGCTTATGCCCAAGCATTCAACCGCTTCAATCAAAGCCAGTAAGACTTCGTAGTTTGCAACAGCGGGATATTCAGGTATAATGTAATAGTTGCTTGTGCAGTCAAGACGCACGGCAGCAGAGGAGATAATCACATCGCCACATTCAATGTGCTTTTGTATTGCGCCCGTGCTGCCCACACGAATAAACGTCTCCACGCCTACACGGGAAGTCTCATTAACAAGTATGCTCATGCAAGCAGGGCCAATACCGCTGGACATGGCAGAAATTGGAACTCCCTTGTATTTTCCTGTGAAACTTCGAAACTCACGATGACAAGAAACTTCACGGGCGAAATCCCAAAAGCTTGCAATTTTCGGAACGCGGTCAGGGTCGCCGGGTACAAGCAAATATTTGGCTAAGTCGCCTTTTTTGCATGCAATATGATATTGTTCAGCACCGGAAGGCGTAGGATGCAATAGACATCACCAAAACTAAGATTAAGCATGCAGCATTTAATAGTAACGTAATTTGAGGAAACCGCCAATTGTCAAATGAGCAGAGAAGAACAAAGTACGATATTTACGCAAATATTATCGAAATAATAGCAAGGAAGGGACTGTGTTCCTTAACGAGAATCTCTTACGGCGCCAACATGCCCGTTGACAGAACAAAGAAAATCTTGAATTTTCTGGTCTCTCACGGTTTCGTCCGCGAAGTAATAGTAAACGACTCAAAGAAATACAGAGCAACGAAATGGGGCCTGGAATATTTGGAAACATTCAAGAGAATGCGAAAGTTCTTCGCGGCTTTAGAGGAACAGTAACAAATTGTAACTACTAAATGTGTTCTCATTAAGTGCGTCGCCTTTTAAGGGCTGAAGAAAGTTATCTGGTTTTAGTTAAAAAGTGAGGTGAATGAAAAAATGGCACGTCATATAAAGAATGGAGTAGGTTTGAAGGGTGAGTCACAGAAGAAGGCTACTATAGGAACAAAACTGTTTGGGCACATTAACAACGTCAATATCAAGTTAACCAAGCCAAATTCTGCTTTGTTAATTAGAACTGAAACATGTGAAAACTGCAAGGTAAAGGTAGAAATGGAAAGAGCAAAAGCGGCATACTGTAAACTGAAGGGAACAGCAACAAATTGAGGCAAAAACTAGTCACCACATGTGAGTCCCCTTTTTAAACACTAAAAAAAAGATTGAGGTGATGATTTAAAATGAATGAAAAAAAGACTATCCCATCAAAAAGTACTGTAACTTTAGATATAGTAAATGGTGACCTAAGAGTTGGCAGAAACTCAATCATAAAAGGAACAGGAACACCTCCGAAAGTGAACATCCTCGGCAACATTTACTGCGAAGGAAACAACACTTTCGAATGCGACTTGTCAGCGGAGAATCTAGAAGCAGAAGACGACGTGACTGTTTATGGAAACTTGGAGATAAAAAATTCAATTGAAATCGAAGATGGACGACTAGAGGTTAATGGAAAAATGACCGCGAAACATGTGGACATTGACAGGACATTACATGTCAGCAAAGACCTAGTCGCAGAAAAGATAGATGCGGGAGGAAGCATAAACGTGGAAGGTGCACTGAAGGCAGAAGATATAGATGTAGGCGGAAGCCTCAGAGCTAAAGGAGAAGTCGAAGCAGTCGACATCGACGTTGGGGGAAGCCTCCTCATTGAATCAAAAAGTAACATCAAAACACTTGAGGTAGGAGGAACCGCCAAAGTAAAAGGAGGCAAAATCGGCGAAATAAATGTCGGTGGAAGCTTTGAGTCAGATGACCAATTGGAATTTGAAGACATAGATGTCGGCGGAATTGTCAGCCTCTCCAACAAAAATAAAGGACGCAAAATAGATGTGGGAGGTTCGTTAGAAGTCAAAGGTGACCTAACTTTTGAAGACATAGATGTCGGCGGAAAAGTAAAGATAACGGGTGCAGGCGAAGGTATAGAAGTTGATGTTGGTGGCAGATTGGAAGTTGGCAAATCTTTGAAGCTTTCTGGCGAATTGGAAGTAGGAGGCATAGTTGAAATAGGCGAGGAGATTTCTGCAGAAGATATTGAAGTAGGCGGTGCATTAAACGCCAAAAAAGTTATGGCAGAAAATCATGTGGAAGTTGGTGGTTCAATAAGAACGGTGGAAGGCGTGATAGCACGTTTTGTGGAGATAGGTCATAGAGGCAAGGTTCATGGGCCAATAAGAGCAGAACGAGTGGTTGTTAACAAAAACGCTAACGCGGAAGATGTCTTCGGAAAGCAAATTTTAATGAGGAAAGGAGCGTACGCAAGGAATGTTTACGGCGAAAATGTTGTTATCGAATCTCATTGCCGCATAGACGGTGAAATTCACTACTCTAGCGAATTAAGAATAGAAGAAGATGTTTCGTTAAGTAAGGCTCCACAAAAAGTAGAAAAACTTCCGTTCTAAAACAGTTGGACTTTACCTTTTAGGCATGACCAAATCCGCTATGTCGACGCTATGTTCATAGATTTGCCTTAAAAACGAAGCAGCCGCCAGAATCTGCGGCACAACATCGAGCGACTGGGCCCTAGCGACCTTCTCAATGCTAGCAAATGTTTTGTCAATTTTTTCCCGCATATTCCGTACATTTTCCGCCAAGGCAATGTCACCCACAAAAAATGCAGTCAATGCGTTTTCGTGAGCCTCAAAACATAGTAAGTGAAAGTCTACAAACAGTTTCTTTAAATCTTCAGCAAGCTTCGTCTCTTTTAACTCAACAGTTTTCATTGCCACGCGTACGCACTCATCTCCGATGGCTTCTACAAGGCTTGCTGCTAACCGGTAATCCAAACATTCAATTGGGCTAACGCCTAACTTGTCGCTTAAACTTGGATTCTGAATTATCGTGCGCAAGATACGTACCAGAAGAAAATAAAGTCGGTTACTTTCGTCATCACGTGCAATGACGCTTTTTGCCAGCTGAACATCTCCATCAGTAAAAGAGGTAACAACATCCCGATGCATGCTTGAAACAATCGCATAGCCACGGCGAAGAATCTTTTCAGGTGGAAACCCCGAAGGCTCAAGCAAACATTGCAAAACAATTTTTGCGTAGTCCTCTTCAATAATTTCCAACCCAACCAAACGGCTGACAGTTTTTTTGACAGCATCTCGTACCTCAAAGCTAATACGTTCCTTTGACTCAACACGGATAATGTCAAATCCAAGTAAATATTTACCAATAATCTCACGCCCCAAGTATGGCCCGGGCTTCAAGTTGGCAGTGAGGGGGGAAGGTTCCACATTGTACTTAGTGTCTATCAAGAGTTTGCCATCGGCAGTTTCGCTAATAGCTACGACAGACCCTTTTTTCAAACCATACTGTTCCGCCCAAGCGCGGGGTAAACACACGAAAAAGGTTCCTGTTGGAGTGCGTTGGACTTTACGTAATTCGCTCATACGTATCGCCATATCCTTAAAGTTAGTATTCGTGCTTCGAATATTAACATATCTAAACAAAATGCCAATTTATAAATCTAAGCATGTGTGTTGAAATTGAAGAAAGAATGTATAATTGGTATAGATTTGGCTGGAACCTCAAATAACCCTTCAGGATGGGCACTTTGGAAAAATAAGAAGGTTAAGGCATGTTTGTTATACGATGATCAAGAAATTTTGTGGAATATTACCAAAAATAATCCAACTCTCATCGCAATAGATGCTCCATTTTGTTTTCCTCAGAAAGGATTATTGAGAAAAGCGGACAGAGAAATGATAAGAAAAGGATACCGCGTTTTTCCGCCTGTTCTGGCAGCAATGAGAATGCTTACATCTCGCGCGATTAAATTGAACAAGTTAATAGGGGAAAAAGGATATAACGTAATAGAAGTGCATCCTACTTCAACGCGTAAGGCTTTGGGGATGCAGCTAAAAGATTGGGGAGAAATCCAAGCAACCTTCAAAAGCATGGAGTTAGAAGGCGACATAAAAGCACGTGTGTTAACACCACATGAACTCGACGCCATTACAGCAGCCCTTACAGCCTATCTCTACATACATAACCAAACAGAAGCCATAGGAGATGACGCTGAAGGCTACATAATAGTGCCAAAAAAGCAAGATTGGAGAACTATGCGCATATGAGCGGAATAGAAAAACTGCAAAAAGCCATTGAGCTGACAATTTCGGCAGGATACCAGCTAAACAAGGAAGCCTTCGAATTTTTAAGCACGTTAGCAGCGACGGAAGATCCAACAGAAATCATAAGCAAGTTGCTGCAGAAAATAGAGACTCAAAAGGAAAAACCATTGTTTATTGAAAGAAGTTTTTTGGAAGAAGTAGTCAAAAAGCCAGAACCTACAAAAGAAATTGTAATTCAGCCACTGGAAGAAACGCCGCAAGAACTAAAAGAGCCTCAAATGACTGAAGGAAAGAGGCCTTTCCATGCCTACGCTGAGGAAGTTGACGCACAAATAAAGGTTATCGAGGACCCTACAGGCAAGCTGAGCTCAGGTGGAACAATAGAGGATTATCTTGGGTATTTTCGCGACAGATTCGAACGAATAGGAAAACTACTGAGACAAAGGGTGGACGTTAAAAGTGCAGCATCCGTGATTGACGCTTTGAAGGCGCCTCCAAATGCTAAACTCAAAGTAATAGGCATTATAACAGAAAAGAGGGAATCCAAACAGAAAATGCTCTTGGCAATTGAGGATTTACATGCGAACGCTATGGTGCTGGTGCCTCAGAATGCGCCAGAAGAGTTACAACAAAAAGCACGTCTACTCATGCTTGACCAAGTAGTTTGTTTAAGTGTTGCAAAGACCAGAAGCAACCTCTTAATTGCTGAAGATATCATTTTACCGGATATCGCCCAAAAACCTCAACGCAAAGCTCCAGTTCCAGTTTATGCCGTTTTAACTTCAGACATGCATGTGGGCAGCACAAAATTTCAAAGAGAAGCGTTCAATCGTTTCATATTGTGGCTTAACGGCAAATATGGAAATGACGCTATGAGGGAAATGGCAAGCCATGTAAAATATGTTTTAATTGCGGGGGACATTGTAGACGGGATAGGCGTGTATCCTAACCAAGTGAAAGAGTTAGCAGTACGCGATGTGTATGAACAGTATAAACTTGCTGCAAACTATATTGAGCAGATACCAGACTACATAGAAGTAATAATTATACCCGGAAACCATGATGCCCCAAGAAAAGCCCTACCCCAACCAGCAATTGCAAACACTTACTTAAAAACATTAGAAGAGTCACGAAATGTGCATTCGCTTGGAAACCCTTGCTTCCTAAGTCTGCACAACGTAGAATTATTGGTATATCACGGACGCAGTTTAGATGACATTACCTCCACAGTTCCCGGAATGGATTTTAACCACCCGGAAAAAGCCATGAAACTGTTACTACAAAGTCGTCACTTAGCACCAACATATGGTGGGAAAACTCCACTTTCTCCGGAAAACAGAGATTTTCTCGTTATAGAGCGTGCCCCAGACATTTTCCATGCAGGCCACGTACATGTTTTAGGGCATACAAATTATCGAGGAGTCTTGATTGTAAATTCGGGCGGATGGCAAGAACAGACAAGTTACATGCGCCGACTCGGACTAGTTCCTACTCCTGGAAAAGTTCCTGTAGTGAACCTTCAAACGCTGGAAGTTACGGTTATTCCGTTTAGTTAGGATAGCCCCCGTGCAATTAGCCGTGCAATGCGAAGTGGTTCCGGAACACGACCACAAACACATAATGCCCGAACGAGTTTACATGCCCAGCCAAGGCTTTCGCCTATTGCTGTAACGTAAATTGGTTGTCTACCAAGAGAGGTAATAATCTCAAGAAACGGTCCCAACTTCGCAAAAACATCCCAACGCGTCTCCCAGTCTTCAAAATGACGCCGGAGAGCTCGTTTCACCGCCCTATTGTCAGGTTTTGTTCGCGTTACCACAATGACCGGTTTTTTAAACTGTTCATGAATCTTCGCTGGGTCGACAATGTTGAAACCAGCAAAAGAAATTCCAGCAAGGAAAACAACATTAAACGTCCACCCGTGCAAAAGTTTTTTGAGCTTTTCTGTTGCGTCTAAGCCGTCAACAAGTATATCTGCTGTTCTTACATCTTCAAGGGTATGCCCCTTAAGCAGCACTGTAGCAAGCACTGTTTTCCGTGTTGTTCCCTTTTGAAAACTCCCATCCTCAACTCCTACTACTGGCATGTTTTGAAAGGCATTTTGCTTCATACTCAACCAATCGTCCAAGTCTACCGTCATTGGCAAAAACATCTCTAATACTACTGCGGGCTATCTCCAATCTAATCTTTTTTGTGCGTCCATACCTTCCCATGCTCACGACCTTCGTATTTAATAAGCCCATAGAATCCAGTTCGCTCACTAACGTACCTAAACGCCGTTGCGTCAGTGGCGCAAGCCCTAATTCCCCGCAGAGTTCACTGTAAACATCATATATTTCACCAGTTATCGCGCGTTGAGCGTCAACCTTAGTTAAATGGTAAACACTCAAAAGCACCAATTTAGAATGTAAAGTTAAATTCTTAAGAGTTTCAACCACGCGGTTATGTTCAATGCTTTTTTCTGCTTCCCTGACATGCTCCTCAACAACTACCTTTGCACCTTGCCTTTCCGCAATTTCTCCTGCAACTCGCAACAAATCCAACGCGCGCCTCGCATCACCATGTTCTGCAGCAGCCAAAGCAGCACAAAGGCTTAATGCAGCATCAGACAGGACATTGTCAAAAAACGCTAACTTTGAACGTTCAAACAGAACATTCCGCAGTTCACTTGCATCGTATGGTTTAAAAACAATTTCTTCTTCACTTAACGAGCTTAAAACACGAGGATCAAGATACTCCTTCAACCGAAGATCATTAGATATGCCAACAATTGACACTTTACTGTTAGCCAACGTTTCGTTTATTCGTGTTAACTCGTAAAGAACAGCGTCTCCATGCGCCTTTATTAGAGTGTCAACTTCATCCAGAACTATAATTAGCATTATTCTCGAGGCATCCAAACCGTTTTTAAATCTATCAAAGACTTCTCCAACAGAGAGACCAGTAAAAGGAACAGTGACGCCCACACTTTGGCATAATGTTGCAAAAACACGATACTCAGAACCCGCCATTCTACAATTGAGGTAACAAAACTTTGCGGGGGCATGGAATTCCTTAGCTTTAACTTCAAGGTGGCTGAGCACATATTTTGTTACAGCTGTTTTTCCTGTTCCCGTTTTTCCATAGATTAAAACATTGGAACTTCTTGCTCCTTTAAGAACTGGAGCCACGGTTTCTCCAAGCCGTCGGATCTGTTCTTCTCGGTGAGGTAGCCTGTTTGGTAGATAGTCGTGGCGTAGCACTTCCCTGTCCTTAAAGATTTTTGCGTTAGTAACAAACTTTTGAAACACACTTTCAAGTATGCCCTCTTCGTCCATTTCTTCCCCTCACATATTTTCAAAGGTAAAGCCCCATTTTCCAGTGGAGAACATAAGCTCTACCATACAAAAAACTAAATTTAAACTTTAACATTCTAAAAAGGAAAAAGTACAAGAATAAAACTATGCAGTTTATACAGTCACCCCAAAGTTTCCAGTGGAAATCTGATTTATTTGTAACAAGTAATGATGATTTCTTTAAAGGAGAAATATACTCTGAGAGGTAAAGACGATAAAACAAATTATAATTATTACTATTAAACATTTTAAATTATTACTTAAAATTTTTATTTTAAATCAAGTTTTCCTAACTCAACCATAAAAACGTTCCAAAGGAAACAGAGGGGTGACTGAGAAACATTACCTTTGATTGATGAACTTTTCAAGCAACCCGAAGGCATCTTTACTCTTTTGCAATTTACACTGCTAGCTTGCCTTTTCCTTCACAATTTTGTGAAAACATTGTGAAATTAACTTAATAGTGCAGTTTTTCCAACCTCTCTTCTTGAAATATTTAATTTTTTATGTTTCTTTTCTGTGAATAAGCCACCCCTATCCTTCCATTGGAAAACAACACTTTCCCTTTACTTTTTGCTGTTTTCGTTGTTTTAAGACTGTGTGAAACTTGTAAAGTTAAAAGAGATGGAAGTGTTCGTTTTTTTCTCTTTTTACCCTTTTTAGATGGTGCTTTTCTTTCTTTGTTTAACCATAACACCTATAACTTGTGAATTGCAAAACTGTGAACACCACATGTGGTGCATGCCAACCTATGCCAGCAAGAAAAATACGCGTTGAAGTGTTCGATAGTGAAGGCAATAAGTATGCTGTAGCCTTCGAGGGGCAAATAACCAGAGAGAAGGCTCTACGGCTTTTAGATATGGTGGAACTTTTAGGCGGGATGCCAACTGAACCAACCAATCCTAGCAGTAATCCCGCCGGCGTTGGCAACGGGTTCACTAAATACGAAAAAGTCCGTACGTTAATTCACAAGCACTTTCCTATTGTGTGGTTCTCCTCAAAAGACGTTCAAACTGTTTACGAACAAGAATTTAAAGAGCCTATATGCCTTAGCACTGTGGCAACTTATCTCACAAGATTAACAACCAAAGGAATACTCACGAAAACAGGAGCAGCCAACAGTTTAAAATATAAACTGACATTCAACGTTCCTCAAGCCACACTTAAACAACAGATACCGAAACCCTGAATATTTTTCTACAAAAAGATAATTAACAAATACAAACAACTATTTTAGTGAAAAATTTTGCGATTTAAGCAACACTTTGGGGAAAGGTCGCAAGTGAACGGCGTAATAAGATTAGATTTGGATGAAATGGAAAAGAAACTCAGGTTTTACCTTGACAAAGGGAGAGTTACTGGTGTGACTGAGATGAGAGAGGAACCAGTAATATCCGCCAAACCGGACGTATCCTTAATAAAACCCTTAAAGAAAATGAACAGTTTTCCTGGAAGATTTATTGCAGTTGATTGCTCTACAAGAACTCTTAAGAGAGCAAATAACTGGGGAATCTACCTCATGCGAGTTGCATATGCCTCAGTGAAAGAACGGAATGTCGATTGGGGTTACCGCGAACGATTATGTACCGTGATTGGCGATGCACATACTCGTAGTAACTTCCTCACAGACGTAAGGATCGAGTTAGAAAGTCAAATGGGGCTTGATCTTCTTCAAGGCAAAACCAACTTTTCATACTACGAGCATGAGGATCCTCGTAGTAATTACCTTTTGCTTGATGGCGGCGGCTATTTTGGTGGGGAACGGAAGTTTCGTGTGGCTTTGTATGAGAAATGCGAAAAGGAAGGGATTATCCTTCTGGCTGTTAGCAAAAATTCTCCTTCGCTTCACGATGAAAAAGGTAGAGATCTTATAGCTACTATAAGCATTCTTTCCCCCTATGATATGTGGGTGTTTCATCCGGTGAGAGAAGCGGATAAGGATCAGAGTTTGTATGGCGATATATCGCTTGTTAAGTTGTGCAAAGAGAGTCCACGCGTTTTTCGTTGTGATATCATGGAGTACCTGACTGAAGGTGATGTATGTGAATTGCTTGCGCCTCTAACTGTTGTGGCTGAAGATCCTCGCTGTTTAGGATATCCTGTTCCTCTTTTGCTGGCTCATGAATTTTCGAAACCTTCTGATGCAATGCTCTTAGCTTACCATGATCAAGTAGAAAGCGTCCTTGCTGAAGCGGGATTATTGGAGACATTGCGTAGAGAAGAATTTTCTTGCCGGTTTGCAGACGAACTTCACGGGATAAAACACGCGTTTGAGTGGGAGTGGTGGGATGGACAAGTCTGACCCTATAGGGTTCATATGTGGAACAAAAGGAGACGCAGTCTCTTTTTTCCTCAATAAAGGAGTAACTCTTTCTTTTGGACAAATAGTTCGCATACACTCAGGCGAGAGAAGTTTCTATGCAAGAATTGTTAACGCTGAAAGCAGCTCAACGCTTGACACTATCGAACAATTACGTGAGGCAGAAGGCAAAGAATCCTTTGGACCCTACTCTGCCTACCGCTGTGTCGCCGCTATTCTCTTTTTAGAGAAAACAACTGGCAAGGTGCGCTCTCCAACGTTCAATCCAAACTATAGAGACAAAGTATACACAGCAAGCGAAGAAGATTGCGCTGTCCTGAAACTTTCTGGAGAGTTAGAGTTAGGGCAGCTTCGTTCAGGCGTGCAATCTCTTGGCTCCGTAGGCATAAACATCGAGGCTATACCCCTAATGATGGGCATGTTCGGAATGACAGGCTCTGGAAAAACAAACACTGAACTTATTTTAAACGCGCAAATAATTGACAACAGCCCCAGAACAGTGGCCTTAATCTTTGACTTTGCCGGACAGCTTCTCGAAGGAAAAGGCATCAAACCCCAAAAGGGATTAAAAGATCATCCACTTTTTCACAGCAAGGTTCAGTATTATTCTTCACGCGATGGAAAAATGACTGTCGGTTTGCACACAATCAGTCCAGAAAAGCTTCTCACGCTTTTTCCTGACATAGGACTTCCTCAAATTAGGCTTGCAAGAAAGCTTTACAAAAAGCTCGGAAAACGCTGGATTGAAGAAACAAGAGAAGTTTATGGCGCTGAAGGACATGCCGGAGTGGGACGCGTTGCAGATTACAAAATGAAGCATGTAATTGATGCTCTAATGCTTAAGCTGTCTTCTCTTTCCCCTGACCTGTTCCCCACTTCTGACTACAACTTCATTGACAACGTAACACAAAACCTATGCAACGGAATCACCTGCCTCATAGACATTTCAGGAATAAGCTCAGAAGACCAGAACAAAATCACTTGTCTCGTAGCGGCGACCGTTGCGCGTCATTACAAGCGCATGTGGGAAGAAAATTATACAGAATGGCAGAAACTTCCAACACTTCTTATCACGCTCGAAGAAGCACACGAATTTCTCGACCCTAACAAGCCACGAACAATATTTTCCGACATCGCCCTGACATACCGCAAATACAGAGTTGGACTTAACGCTGTAACACCGCGACCATCAAGGATTAACTTTGACGTTTTCGCTGAATTATGGACAAAAGTTATAATGAAAACCGAGTTGCGAAAAGATAGAACATACTTAACTGAAAATACGCCTTACTTGGAATACAGCGATACCGAAATTAAAATGTTAGATGTCGGCGAGGCTCTGCTTATATCTGAACCTAAAATTCGATTTGCCGTACCGATAAAAGTTACACATTACCCCGAATATTTAGAGAGAAGAGGAAAAGAGGACTATGGGCTTGCTGAAACAAAGGGTCTTTCTGAAATGGATGAGCGTCTCAAAAAACTGCGTGAACAAGAATCTCCTTTATGATATCACGTTGCTTCGCTTTCTGTCTTTTTTAAAAGTTTCTCCATTTCTTTCTTAACACTGTATCTGAATGGAATCTTGTTTGTATCCCTTTCCAGATAGCCTTCCTCATACAACTTTTTCATTAACCGTGCCGTATGTTCTCTACTCAGCTTAACTCTTTCTTTAATCTCCGGAGCCGTTTTTGCGCCTTCCATTGCAAGCATTTCCAACACAGCAATTTCAGTGTCAGTCAATGGAGCCATAACTTTGTCTCTCTTTATAGGTATCACCGCCTCAATTTTTGCTTCTGGAACTGCTGTGATGCGACGTGCTTGCTCTTCTATGGTTGAAACCTTAGCATTTAATGTCTCATGTGACGCGACAATATCACGCAGTTTCTTGTCAACCTCTTCTAGTCTTGCTAACATTTTATCCTTATCTTCTACAACCCCATTGAGCTTTGTTTCCAAAACATGTAACTGTTTATCAACATTTTCCGCCTTGCTAACTGCGCTGTCACTTTTTGAAGAAATCGAATGAACCTTGTATGCAACAGTCTCCAATTTTCCTGCTTCCTGTCTAAGTTGCCTATTAAAACTCAGAACAATGTCTTCAACAACTTCTCGCGCCTTTTCATATTCTCTCTGAACTCTGCGAAGCTGCCTATAATATTCAATTGCAGCACCTACGGTCGCAGCAGACAACATGCCCACAAGAATTAGCAAAATATCAGTCAAGGGCATTCCTCTGTGATTCACATGTGATTATGCATGAGTCAATCATGTTGCATCACACATCACATTTTTACCATAAAAGATTTAAAGATTATGGTCCTGCGCATGCACCTATGTTCCCATGACGTCACACATCACAGTTTATTGCAACACTCACGTCAAACGTCATTGTTGCTATGAAACCATAAATCGCCTTAACTATGGGTTATTTTCGAATTTCCCGCTGTTTTCTTCGCTAACAGATTTTGGGTTCCGCGTCTTATAAGTTATGTTTCTTTTTGGTGTGATTTGTGACGTCACACTAAGCCTTCCGAGGCATTTGAAAGCTGTTTTAGGCTTGTTTCAAGCTCTTCTCTTATGATTTCTATGACTTTTAGATGCTCATTCAGTTCTCCACTTTTGTTTGGCATGTTCTTGTACGCGTCAACATACTCTTGCAACTTGTTTGCTACTTCTAGATACGGGTCTAAAGTTGTGCTTTCGAAGACTCCTAAATATCCTAAGAGCAGTACCGTGTAGATTGCTTTTATTACGTTTTCTTTTGCCTGTTTTAGAGTCCTGTTAAAGGCTCCTCGACTTATTTTTGCCTTCATTAATCGTAATCTGGCTTTTTCATCGTATTTTAGCGGTTTACCTGCGATATTTTCGGATAAAACGTCTATGAGCAGTGTTTCAAGCTGTGTTTTTGTTAAGTGGCTGTTTTTAGCGAGTATTTTCACAATAGGGTCGTTTAAGGAACTTGTAAGCCACGATTGTACACTTTCTTTTAACTTCACATCTTTCCCTCTGCGCGTTCTTGCTAATGAATACAGTTTTGTATACGAGGTAATTCTTTTAAGACTATCGAATATTCTTCCATCATACTGGCTGATTTACGAACGTAAACATTTTATGCTGAAGAAAATAATGCATACTGAGGATTACCTCTTGGTTTCACACTTCAAGCCAGCAGAACGCCTAAAAACCATAAAAAGCTCTGGAATACGCCGATTTTTCGCTTTAGCGCAAAAAACACCAGGAATTATTAATTTAACTGTTGGAGAACCTGATTTTACGCCTCCACCGCATGTTTTAGAGGCGTATTCTCGTGCTGCAAAAGAAGGAAAAACACATTACACACTAACTAACGGCATTCCAGAACTTAGAGAAGCTCTCTCTCAAAAAGCTTACAAAGACTACAATCTCCGTTACGACCCAGACGCTGAAATACTAGTCACAGTTGGCGGAACAGAAGCAATCTTTCTTGCGTTATTTAGTTTAGTAAACCCTGGCGATGAAGTGTTAATTCCCAATCCTGGATTTGTGTGTTATGAACCAAGCATTTTGCTGGCTGGTGGTGTTCCTGTTTCTGTTCCTCTCTTTGAAGAAAGTGGGTTTAAGCCGTCGGTTGAAAATGTGACGTCACTAATCACAAAAAAGTCACGTGTGATAATTCTAAACTATCCCAACAATCCCACAGGCGCCGTTCTTTCGCATGATGAGGCTGCCGCGCTGGCAAAAATCGCTGTCGAACATGATTTGATTGTGATTTCTGATGAGGTCTACGAGAAAATTCTCTATGACGAAGCGAAACACTGTTGCTTTGCTACTTTTCGTGGGATGCGCGAGCGTACGTTAGTTGTTAACTCGTTTTCTAAAACTTATGCGATGACTGGATTGAGGGTTGGGTATGTTTATGGACCACGGGAACTTGTCGCTCCTTTGTGGCTGGCGCACCAGTATACCGTCGCTTGCGTAAATACTCCTGCACAGTATGCTGCGCTGGCTGCATTAAATGGTCCTCATGACTCTGTCGTGAGCATGGTTCAAGAATTTGATAGACGACGCCATCTAGTGTACGATAGACTTAACGAGATTGAAGGCTTTGCTTGTAAACTTCCGAAAGGCGCGTTCTACGTTTTTCCAAACGTAAAGGACTTTGGCATGTCCTCTGAAGAAGTTGCAGAGTTTCTTGCCAAAGAATCCCGCGTAGCAACAGTTCCAGGCTCTGCCTTTGGCAGTCATGGAGAAGGGTACCTACGCATTTCTTACGCTGCATCTTATGAACAATTAGAAGAGGCGTTAACCAGAATAGAAAAAGCTGTGAAGAAACGTAGGTAGCTGTTCTAAAGGTTCTCTGCGGCTTCCTTCAGCTTGTCAAAAAGCTCTGGGCGCAAGTCTTTCAACGTGGGAACAAACGTCTCAACTGGTCTTATGTCCGTGTAGTCCACATCACATGTCACAAGGTCTTCATCATCATACTTTGCTTGCACAAGAATTTTTCCGTTAGGGCCTATTAGTCTACTTCCGCCCCAAAACTGTAAACCATCTTCTATGCCTACCAAATTTACATACGCTAGAAAAGCCGTGTTTTCTATGGCTCTGGCAACTATTAATGCTTCAAAAAATGTTTTCCGCACTGCTGGCGAAGCAGAGATGCACACTATTAACTGCGCACCGGCAAGGCGTGCTAGTCTACTTACTTCTGGAAAGAAGATATCGTAACATATGATTAAACCTACTTTTCCAAGTTTGGTGTCAAATACTGCCGTTTGGTATCCAGGCCTGAAATATCTCTTTTCTTCGAAGACGCTATGAGTTGGAAGGTGCATTTTACGATATTTTCCGATAAAACCATCGGGGCCTACAAGAACTGCTGAATTGTAGACAGTCGCTTGTGCTTTTTCACTTAGTTCTGGCATGCCGAAAACCATGTGCATTTTTGCCTTTCTAGTGATTCCTTCGATGATTTTGGTTGATGGTCCAGGTATTGTTTCCGCTAGCTCGTAAATTTGGTCTCTTACAACATAACCTGTTAATGAAAGTTCTGGAAAAATCACAAGGTCCGCCGCTTGTTCCTTCGCCTTAGAAACCAGTTTTTCTATTTTCTTTATGTTCGCTGCTTTGTCTCCGCATTTGCAGCTTATTTGTGCGAGAGATACTTTGAATTTTTCTTTCATGATCATCCTCTCGATGACTAGGGCATATTGCGTGGGAGTCTAAAATCTGCTCCCACAGTTCGGTATTCGATTTTTGTTGTTAACAACATCCGCCTTTTATGTTCTGCGGCAAGCCATCTATGCTTTATCTTTTCCACAAGTTCTTTCTCTATTTTTAGTTGCTTTGCTATTTCTTCTGTTTTCATGAAATGTTCCAGTCCATAAAGAACAAGGTCAAGTTTTTCATATTTTATGCCAAGCTCTGTTTCTGCAAACTGTCCTGGCCACAATGCTGGCGAAGATGGTTTTTTAACGATTTCTTTTGGTACCCCTATGTGATACGCAAGTTTTCGAACTTGAGTTTTGTAGAGGTCCATTATTGGTGATATATCTGCGGCAACGTCACCCCACTTTGTAAAGTAGCCCATCATTGTTTCTGATTTGTCCGAGCTTCCGCAAACGAGCATGTTAAGCCTGTTTGCATAGTAGTACGCGTAAATCATTCTGGCTCGTGCTTTTATGTTACCCTTGCAAAGGTTATCTGCTGGAGCAAAGATTGGTATTGAATTATAGAATGCTTCTAATACAGGAGTGATATCAATTAGTTCTTTTTTTAACCCGAATTTTTTAGCGACAAGCTCTGCGTGTTTAACATCTTTAGCGTTGTAGGTTTCTTTTTCTGGTAGCATGAGTCCCAAAACTTTGCCTTTGCCAATAGCTAAGGCTGAAAGTACTGCGACTGTGCTGCTGTCAATTCCTCCAGATAGCGATACAATAATGCCCTTTGCTTTGGTTTTCTCAAAGTAATCCTTGATGAACCTAGTTATTTTGGCCTTTACTTCTTGCCAGTTCAAATCCAGAATTGAAGGCGTCAACTCCAAACAGCTACACCCTCAGTGTCTTATGCTTATAGGCAAGTATTTAAGGACAAATGTAAATATGAAAAGGTGTACTCTGGAATTTAGGCGGATGCAAATGGGGAGAAGAAGACGAAAGGTTGTTCGTATCCCAAAGAAACGGTTGCCCAAATTCTTCTCTTGCCCAAAATGTGGAAAGGAAGCCGTGAGGGTCGAAATTTTCCGAGAGGAAAACCGCGCAGTGGTTGGGTGTGGTAGCTGCGGCTTGAAAGAAGAATTTCCCGCGAAACCTGCGCAAGGAGAAATTGACATTTACTGCATGTTTACTGACAAACTTTACGGAAGCTCACGAAAAACCTCTTTGCCCGAGAGTAAAAATGTTTAGCTGAGCTGGTTAGCCATGATAGGGCGTGTTGAAAAATATCTCCTTGAAAAAATTGAGTCAGAAGGGTCAATTCACATGACCCTTATAGACCCAGAAAAAGTGACACCTCCTCAAGCTTCTAGAATTGCCGCCAAAGCAAACTTAAGCGGCACCTCTGCTATAATGATTGGCGGATCAACATTTACTTCCAGCACACACTTAGATCACGTTGTTAAAGCCGTCAAGCGTACAGTAAAGATTCCAGTAATCCTTTTTCCAAATAACGTAACAGGCATAACGCGTTACGCTGACGCTATCTGGTTTATGTCTCTCTTAAATTCTGTTGACCCTTATTTCTTAATGGGTGCGCAAGTTTTGGGGGCTCCCTTAGTTAAGAAGCATAGGTTAGAGCCGATTCCCATGGGGTACATAATTGTTGGTGAGGGTGGCACAGCCGGCATCGTTGGCAGAGCGGTTCCAGTTCCCTACAATAAGCCAGAACTGGCTGCGGCACATGCTTTAGCTGGGCAGTATCTGGGTATGCGCTTCATATATTTGGAAGCTGGCTCTGGCGCCAAAAAACCTGTTCCTCCTGAAATGATTCATGCTGTTAAACATTACATTGATGTTCCCTTGATTGTTGGAGGCGGCATAAGATCCAGAACGCAAGCTTTAGCGGCAGCTTCGGCTGGTGCGGACATAATCGTCACTGGTAATGTTGTCGAAAACAATGAAGTTAAGCAAAAAGTTTCTGAGATTGTAGAAGGCATAAGGCAAGGCAAGATGTGAAACGGGTTTGACTGCCTTTGAAAACTATTTTTCTGCTTTGAAGAAAATTCTTGGAAACGAAAATGTCTATGATGTGTGGCCTGATTTTGAACCGCAATATGATGAATATGAATATGTTTGGGCTACACTGAGAGGTTTAGGTGAGGTTTTGATACTTAACTGTGGCGTTTGTGATGGGCCTTCTGATTTGAGACATGGGCACTGTAAAGGGTGTGTTGAAAAGCGATGTAAACTTGCAGGGGACGCTTATCATAAAGCCACGGGACGCACAAAAGAAAAATGGTCAACAGTGTTTTTGTGTAGAATTCATAGGGAGTAGAAGTATTCTGCTTTAACATTTTTGCGTTTTTCGTGTTACAAAACCAAAATATACCATGGCAAAAAGAATTGTAGCCGGGAGAAAGTTTGAATGGTCCAATGAGCGAAGCTTATCGGCAATACATGGAGACTTTAGAAAGTAAACTAAACCAACTATACACCATAAGCGAAAAAGCCAGAGCAAAAGGTCTTGACCCAACATTAAAACCCGAGTGCATAATTGCTAAAGATTTAGCCGATCTTGTAGAAGGTCTTGTTGGACCGAAAGGTGTTGCAGAAAGTATAAGAGAGTTAAGCAAAAGGCTACCAAGGGAAGAGATAGCGTTCAAAATCGCTGAAGAAATCGTTTATGGCAAATTTGGGCATATGGAAGCTGAAGCAGCAGCGGAGCAATCAATACGCACCGCACTTGCAATTCTAACAGAAGGGCTGACAGCCGCGCCTCTTCAAGGGGTAGCAAAAGTAAAAATTAAAACAAACCGTGATCGAACACAATATCTCGCAATCTATTTTGCCGGTCCCATCAGATCAGCAGGTGGAACAGACCAAGCTCTTACACTAGTTGTTGGAGACTTTGTGCGGCGATTGTTGGGTCTTGACCGTTATAAGCCTACAGAAGAAGAGATTTTACGTTTCATTGAGGAAGTTAGACTCTATGAACGTTCTGTAAGCCGCTTTCAATTTCATGTTTCAGATGATGAATTGCGTAAGGCGCTTCAGTGGCTTCCAGTTGAAGTAACGGGCACGGAATCCGATCCTGTGGAAGTTTCTTCTTTTAGGAATCTTCCGCGGGTAGAGACTAACCGTGTAAGAGGTGGTGCATTAAGGGTTGTGAATGATGGTGTGGTTGGGCGTGCGCTTAAAGTCTTAACGATAATTGAGAAGCTTGGGATTCAAGGGTGGGATTGGCTTAAGGAGTTTCGTAAGAAATCTGAGAAAAAGTCTGCAGGGTTTATGGATGATGTTATTGCTGGGCGTCCAATCTTTTCATTTCCGTCGAGGCGTGGAGGGTTTCGTTTAAGATATGGTAGAGCTCGGAACACTGGTTTGTCTGCTGTGGGCATTCATCCTGCGACTATGCTAGTTCTTCAAGGTTTTCTGGCGGCTGGCACTCAAC